>CACJUH010000004.1 GCA_902596545.1 uncultured Candidatus Actinomarina sp.
AATTAACAATGATAGTAATGCGAATGAAAAATAAATTAATGATTGTATAAAATATTGACCATCAAACATTTGGGATAGAACAATTGATGTGCCTGACAGAATAAATAAAGTAGCTATTGCTAGGTAATTTCCTGCCTTAAAATTTTTACGAGCACCTTTTAATGAATCTTCAATAGGTTCAACTGTTTCTTCTTGTATATGAGCAAGTAAACTATCTAAAGCTTTAATCGCGGAAACAGGGAGGTTAAACACTTTTTAAAATTACTTTCGATTTGAGATAATAGTGCCGAGAACTCCTTGTACAGTAGCAGCTACAGGTAAAGCTAAAATAGCTCCAACTCCACCAAGTGTGTATGCACCGAATAATGTAGAAAATACTGCTATAGCAGGATGTATCTCCATAGTAGATTTTGTAACTCTAGGGCTTATAAAATAATTTTCAATAACTTGATAAATCAATAGAACAAGAATTGTTGAAAAAATAGTTGTTGTACCAAGAGATATAGAAGCTATAAAAGGTACAAGTCCACCTAAAAAAGTACCCACTACTGGAATTAGTTGAGATAATATTCCTGCAGAGACACCTAGTGCTATAGGTGAAGGTAGTCCGATTAATAGAAAAGCTACGGACAAAACAATACTTGCCAATACACCTAAAATAACTTTAGCAACTATGAAACCACCAGCTTTGGAAACACCAATTGTCCAAACCTGGTCTATCGAACTTGAAACATTGTTAGGAAGTGACTCTTTCAGTTTTACTCTCCAGCCATCACCTTCGCTAATTAAATAGTATGTAAAGAAGAAAATGACAAATATGTGTCCCAAAGTTCTTAAAAGTCCTTGACCTGCAAAAACCACACCTGATCCGACTGTGCTTCCATAGTCTTTAATTAATGTATTAAATTGTGCTTCTAAATCTAGTGATTGGCTTGAAACCGCGAATCCTTCAACATTTAAATAATTTATAAAGTTATCAAAATAAGTTGGTAGTTGTGATGAAAGAAAATAAATTTCTTGAACCATGATTGGTATAATCGAGAAAAAAGTTGCTCCAATGATTATAAGAATTACACCGACAGTGATCAATGCTGACAATTTTCTACTGAGTTTTTTGGATAATCTATAAACAACAGGTTCGGCTAGTGCAGACAATACAACAGCAACAAAAAGGTCAAAAATTAAAGATTTTACACGTATGAATATAAGAACAGAGATAGAAATAAATAAAATATATAAAAATGCTCTGTTTAAAAGCTCTTGTCTAGTTTCACCTTTGGGGAGATTCACAATTATTTGACCTTACTTACTAATTTATAGTTACGTTTTGGAAGTAATAAAACAAGAAAAAGCAATATAAGAAAAAAACTAAAGCCATACTCAAAATAAGTAATATTTTCATCGATTATTATCCTGCTGTACAAAGAAAATATAGTAAACATTACAGAAACAAAAAGTATCCTCTTTTTATACATTAAACCTCTTACAGTAACGTTTAGAAGAAGTATGCCGGTAATGATTCTTCCCATTCCTTCAAAAGTGTTGCTTCTCATAAAATAGAATTCACGTAAGTTGAAAAAGCCATTTTGACCAATACCTCCAAGTGTTAAATGAATAATTCCTAGAAGTACTAATAGTGCAGAAACCCAAGCAAGACTAAAGTTCCCAATTGAAAATCTAGCCTTGATAGGAGAAGGCCAGGGTTGTAGAGGATTAACTCTTTTCAATAGATTTGAAGATAATCTAAATACGGATCTTTCATAATTACCAAATATTAATACTGCAACTAATAGATAAAGGATTCCGATATGTTTAGGTAAATCAAATAGATATATAGAAAGAACAACAATTAAGTGCCATAAATATAATGTATATATATTTGAATGCAATATTGAAAATACTTTCCATAAATAATTATTGTTTAGTATTTTTTCAATAATATTTTTAACACTGAACAATAAGCTCAAGAGACCGATAGTGGCTACAAAATAAACAGTTGTAGGAGGATCTTCGTTATTTATTTCTGAAAGTCTATAGCTTGAAAATGAAAGGAATAATTTATTTACAGAAAGCTGATAATACAAGTAGCCATAAGAAATTATTGAAACTGCTGGAAAAATATTTTTTCTAATTAGTTGTAACTTTCCATCAGCATAGAAATAACCAATTTGATGTATTGTTAACCAGAAAAATAAATAGTTGAATACTTTTATATAGGCTAAATTGATTGGAAAGTTTAATGAATCAATGAGGATTATTAAAATTATAAATATTGTCATGCTCAGATATGGATATTTTTTATGAATGTAAATCGTGAATGGTGCAAACATAACCATAACTAAATAAATAGAGACTAGCCATAAAGGCCATAATGAAAATTCGACAGATGAGATTACTCCGTCCTCAAAAGTAGTAAGAAAGTCTGGAATCATATTTAGGTTTAAAAGAATATTTAACGATACTGTTATAGCAATTATCCAAACTAGAACAGGACCAATTAAAGCATTTATTCTATCAACTAAATAATTCCATTGACTGCCATCCCTGCCTACATTTGAGTACCAAGCAATTAAATTATTAAAACCCATAGAGAAAATGAATAATGACATACCTATTGTGAACCATGATATAGTCATAAATGATTCAGAAGTTGTTGATAAGTTTGAAATTATGTATTCACCACCAGATTTAGTTACTGTAAGAAAAAGAAATGAATTTATTATTAACAAAAATAATCCAGAAGTTTTCAAGAAATCAATAAACCTCTCTCTTGAAATAGATGTATTATCAGTTTCGTTTATAACTGATCTAAATGAACTTATATTTGGAAAAAAAAGTTTAAATAATTCTCTCACATAAATATTTTACATATCTCAAGCAACTTAAATAAGAATATAATTAGATAATGGAAATTGTCGTATATCAGCCTGAAATAGCAGGAAATGTAGGTGCAATTATACGATTATCAGCTAATTCAGGCATTCCTGTTAATTTTATAAAACCTTTTGGGTTTAATATGCAAGAGAACAAAATACGTAGAGCAGGTTTAGATTATCAAGATTTAGCTTTTGTAAAAAATTATGAAAGTTGGATTGATTTTATTGATAGTAATAAAAATAAATCTATTGCATGTCTCAGTTCTAAAGGAGACAAAGAATACTGGAACGAAGAATTAAATAATTTTGATTTTTTACTTTTTGGACCTGAGTCAGTTGGTCTTCCAGATGAAATTAGAGAAAAATATTTAAATTTAACTATTCCTATGAAAGAAAGATCAAGAAGTATAAACCTAGCAAATTCTGTAAGCATAGTAATGTTTGAAGCAATTCGACAAGCTAATGTTAAATAAATTATTTTTTGTATTTATGGGAGGCGGTATAGGGTCTGGTCTTAGATATATAATTAATGTTTACACTCTACAAACAAATTATCCTCAATCAGGTACTTTATTTGTAAATATCTTTGGATCTTTTTTGTTTGGTATATTTTTTGTTTTTTTTCAAAATAAGACTCCAATTATTAATGTATTTTTACTCACTGGTGTTCTTGGAGGGTTTACAACATTTTCTCAGTTTTCATTTGATGTTGTCCAATTACAGAGCGTTAGTAATTTAAACTCTATTGTCTATATTGTTTTTTCTTTATTTCTTTCAATCTTCGCATTGTTTATTGGGATATACTTAGGTAATAAAATTTTAAATTAAAATGCCTACATTTGACATAACATCAGAATTTAATACTCAAGAAATTACAAATGCAGTAGATCAAGCATATAGAGAAATTGTTAACAGGTATGATTTTCGAGATACTGGTACAAATATTGAATTTAATGAACAAACAATAACATTAAAAAGCTCTACTGAGGAAAGACTCAAAGCAGCAGAGCAAGTGTTAAAAGAGAAATTTGTAAAAAGAAATGTATCAATTAAATTTTTATCAGATATCAAAATTGAAAAAACACCATCTGAGGTTAAACATTTTTATAACTTGAAATCTGGAATAACACAAGAAGAGTCGAAAAAGATTATTAGTTTAATAAAAAAAGATTTCAAAAAAGCTCAATGTGCATATCAAAATCAGTCGATTAGAGTTTCTGCCAAAAAAAGAGATGAATTACAAAATATTATTCAATTAGTAAAAAACTCAGATATTGATACACCAATAAATTTTGGAAATTTTAGAGATTAAATTTAGGTTTTAATTTTTTAAACATATACCTAGAAAATATAAAACTAATAACTAAAAACAATATTGTAAATAATATCCCATCATCATAAGAAGTGCTTAAAAAATAGGATATAAATAATACTAGTGCTCCATATATAGCTCTAAATACAGAAAATAGTACAAAGGTTTTAAAAAGTTTATTCTCAAGAATATTTTTTAATTTAAACATTAAAACTTATTACGATATTTTGAAATAATTTTATAAATGTTGTCCCTGATAAAGCGTGGAAAAATTTTGATAATTTTTACAAAATTATAGACTCCTCCAATATCACTAATGGATTGAATTACAGCATCAGAAAAGTAGTATTTACTTCCATCTTTTTCATACACTAAGGTGTCTAATTCAATTTCTTCAGGTGTAAGGTTAATTTGAGCATTTAGGTCAATATTTAAATTCTTTGAAGATATCCATTTTCCATAAGAAGTGCACATTTTGCATTCTTCATCAATATAAACTCTACTCATTACTTTGAAAATCCATACTCAATGAATTTACACAGTACCGTTCACCAGTTGGTTCAGGACCATCTGGGAATACATGACCTAAATGTGCGTCACAAGCTTTACATGTAATCTCTACTCTTTTCATACCATGAGAAAGATCTTCCTTACGATTAATTTTATTCTCTATAGAATCAAAAAAACTAGGCCATCCAGATCCAGATTCATATTTGGTATCAGAATTAAATAAAGATTCGTTACAAACTACACAAAGATATGTACCAGATCTTTTTTCTTTTAGAAGTTCACCAGAAAAGGGCGGTTCAGTACCACAAAATTGCGTTACTTGAATTTGCTCTTCAGTCAAATGGTCTTTATTTGTAACCATAAGTTTATTTAAGCAGGGATGATGTATAAGTGTGAAAATCTAGAGTCCACATTTTTAATTTTCGCTTCAATACTTTGGTTCAAATCTATAATTTCGGGATCAGTTAAAGTATCCTCATAATTGACTTTTATTAATGCAAGATATTTATTTGAACCTATTGAAATAATTTTTGTATCAATAATTTCAAGGATGTCGTCAAAAGAGTCTATTTCAGAATTAATATTTTTATAAATATTTGAATCAACTGTTTCACCTGTGATTAAATGTTTCATTTCATACCCTAGAAATAAACCAGAAACCATTAATAACAATCCAATCATAATTGAACTCGCTGCATCATAAATAGAATTAGTAGTTACATAAGTTAATAATGTTCCTATTAAAGCAATAATAAGACCGAGGGTAGCTGCAAAATCTTCAACAACAATTGCTATCAAAGGCCCGTCATTTGATTCTTTTAGTAATTTCAGAATTGACTTTTTTTTACTTTTTTCGTCTTTTCTTAATTTCGCAACAGCTTTTACTAAGACATAACTTTCTAAAATAATAGAGATAGATAAAATCATAATTGATACAAAAAGATTTTCTAATTTTTTCGGATGGTTTAATGCCTCAATTCCGTGTTCTAGTGAAACTAATCCCCCAATTGTAAAAATCAAAACAGCAACTACCAGAGTCCAAAAATATTCTTCTCTACCTCTTCCTAGTGGATATATAAGTGGCTTATCTTTTTTTGCTTGTTTGATACCAAACCAAAGTAAAAATTGATTAAACGAATCTACAAATGAGTGAACAGCTTCAGAAAACATAGCGCTTGAACTTGTAAATATTGCAACAAAAGACTTAATTAGGCCTATAAAAAAATTAACTGACAATGCTAAAAATACTGTTTTTGCTGAATCTTGTTTATTCATCTAAAAAAACCTTTAGGTCTTGGAATCCACCTATTCTTTTATCATCTATGAAAACTTGAGGTACTGTTTTTACATTATCTCCGATTTTCTCATAAAATTTTAATCTCTCGCTATCGTCAGAAAGATCTATTTCATTATAAGAAATTTTTTTTGAATCTAAAAGAATTTTGGCTCTGTCACACCATATACAATTATCTTTTGTGTATATTAAAACTTTCAACTTTTTTCAAAATTTGTAAAAATTTCATTAGTAGTTTGAGTAACCCTAATAAAGGTTGTACATTTTGGTAAATCTTTAAGAGTTTTTGCACCAACATAAGAACAGGCTGAACGTACTCCACCTAAAATTGCCTGAACGGTTGTGTCTAGGGGTCCTTTATATTTTAACCTTACTTTTTTTCCTTCTGGGGCTCTATGTTCGGCTAGGTCACCATAGTAAGTTTGTTGGGCTTTTGTAGATGACATACCATAAAAGTCCTTGTACTTTACACCGTTTTCATCTTCAACTAACTCTCCCCCAGACTCTTCATGACCTGCAAACATACCTCCAAGCATCACAAAATCAGCACCCGCACCAAAAGCTTTTGAAACATCACCGGGATACTTACAGCCACCATCTGCCATTACATGTCCACCTAAGCCATGCGCTGCATCAGAACACTCTGAAATTGAAGATAATTGAGGATATCCAACTCCAGCAACACTTCTTGTTGTACAAACAGAACCTGGCCCAATACCAATTTTTACTATATCTGCACCAGCAAGAATAAGTGCTTCTGTCATCTCTCTAGTGGCAACATTTCCAGCAATTATAATCTTCTCTTTAAAAGTTTCTCGATATCTCTTTACTGCATTTATAAAATCTTCTCGATATCCGTTCGCTACGTCAATACACAAAAACTTTATCTCATTATTCAAATTAAAAATATTTTTTGCAAGTTCTAAATCTTCATCTGATTGACCAACAGTAACAGCAATATAATCTGCATTTAATTTATCGATGTTATTTTTCCAATCATCAATACTATAAAATTTATGAATAGCTGTAATCATTTTGAACTTTTGCAAAGATGTTGCGGTTTCAAATGTACCTGTTGTATCCATATTTGCAGAAACGATTGGTATTCCAGTCCATGTTGATGAAGTATGTTTAAATTTTAGCTTTCTTTCTAACTGAACTTCAGACCTAGATACTAAGGTACTTCTCTTAGGTCTTATTAGTACATCATCAAAAGTTAATTTTATTTCGTCTTCAATTCTCATTATTTACAAAAGTATTTTATGCTATTTAACAGATAAATGTTAGTTGAATTTCCGATTTTTGGTGCTGGTATTAATTATTTCCCAACGGAAATATCTGCCTTAAGAGTTTTCGAGCCTAGATATTTATTGCTTATTGGTGATTCAATTTTAAATAAACAAAATTTTATAGTTAGTTCTAGCCTAGGTGATGAATATCAAATAGGCTCCGAAGTTGAAATTGTTGAACATCAGGACATTTCTAATGCAGAACAACTTGTAATAGTTAAATCAATAAAACTACATAAAATAAATAAAATTGATTTAAGTAGAGAATATCCATTTTGCATGGCAGAAGAATATACAGAAATAGGTCTTCCACCATCTATTGATGAACTCATTGAGCTTGAAAGAAATATAACAAAAGCAATTGCCAAATTAGTAGAGAATGGAATGGATATTAATTTGCCAAACTTTATTTACGACTCTGAAAATAGAATTAATAAATTAAATGAACTTTGTATTGTTATGCCTATGAATATTGATTTAAGAAATGAAATAATCAAAGAAAATGATTTGTACAAAAAATATGAGATTTTAAATAGTTATACAAAAAATATAAATGAAAATTAAGATTCAATCCATAAACTATAGAAATCTAACATTTTTTCTTTTAGATTATCAGAATGTTTAAACAAATTTGAAGACTCTTTTTCTACGTTAAAGTCAATCAATTCTTTTTTTGAGAGCTCGCTTGAATACCAAGTAGTAAATAGATTTTTGTTAATCTCAGGATGAAATTGTAATCCATAACTATTTTGAATCTTAAATATCTGAGGAAAATTTGTTTCAGCAATCAAAAATGCTTCATCTGGCAAATCAAATGTGTCTCTATGCCAAGTAAATACTTTATCTGATTGAAAAACATCGACAAGATTGTCTTGCTGAATAAAATTTAATTCTTTTAATCCAAATTCAATTTCTTTCGATAGGTACGCTTCACCGCCAGTTGAGTCTGCAATTAATTGAGCCCCTAAACAAATTCCAAGAATTTTTGTATTATTTTCGACAGCGTTTTTTAACCAATGCTTTTCTTTTTTTAAATAGTCATACTTTTCGTCTTCATAAGCACCCATATGACCTCCAAGAATTATGTAATTGTCATTAATACTAAATTTTTTCCATTCAGCTTCCCAAGCATTAACTGTTTCGATAGAAGTTGGTAATGTACCTAAAGTTACATCTGGATCGTTTATTATCGCAATTGTTTTACTCATTTTTTTTAGTTTGTGCGCGGAAGAGGACTCGAACCTCCACGGGTTTTACCCCACAGGATCCTTAATCCTGCGCGTCTACCAGTTCCGCCACCCGCGCAAACTCAATCAAGAAACCAAAATAAAGATAATGTTGTAGCTGCAAACAAGACTGCAACAACAGCAGTTATTCTACTTAGGTTTCTTTCAGCTAATGTCTGACCAATGTTTCCAGAAGATCCAGGGCCTCCTAACATATCGGATAGACCTCCGCCCTTTCCACTGTTTAATAAAACAAGTGCTACTAGTGCAATAGAAATAATTATGTGAACAGTTATCAGTATCGCGGTTATTGTATCCATAAACTAAAGATTAGCCTTTCTCATCTTTTACTTTTGACTGAAGTTCAACTTCTTTTTGAAGTTGTTCAATCTTATCTGAATCTCCTAAATATCCTATTTTTACATTTTCATTTTCAGATATTTTATATGCTAGTGGAATTCCTGTAGGTATGTTGACATCTACTATCTCTGTATTAGATAAGTTGTCTAGCATCTTAACCATAGCTCTAATGCTATTACCATGTGCAACCACTAATACTTGTTTTGTTTTTGCTAATTCTAAAAGATTTGTAAAAGTCGAATTTACTCTTTCTACAACTTTTTCTAATGACTCACCTAAAGGCAATTCTTCATTAATATTTTCGTATTTTTTATCTGTCTTAGGATCAAACTTAGAACCTTTTTTAGCAAGCGGTGGAAGTACATCATAACTTCTTCTCCAAAGTTGAACCTGGTCTTCCCCGTATTGCTTTGCTGTTTCAACTTTGTCTAAGCCTTGTAATGCGCCATAATGTCTCTCATTAAGCTGCCAAATTTCTTTGGTTTCAATATTGAGTTCAATTTCTTCTTTCATTTTGTTTAAAATTATTTCTGCTGTTGATTTAGATCTTTGGAGAAATGATGTCGCACATATTTCAGGTGTAAATTTGTATGATAAAAGAGTTCTTCCAGCTTCTTCAGCTTCTTTTACTCCTCTTTCTGATAATTCAACATCAACCCATCCAGTAAATTTATTTTCCAAATTCCAAATGCTTTGACCGTGTCTAACAAAAATTAAATTCATAGTTTTATAGAATTTACAATTTTTACAAATTTATCAGAATCTAGTGATGCTCCTCCAACTAAAGCACCATCAACAATATTTAAATTCAATATTTCTTCGGAATTATCTGGTGAAACGCTACCACCATATATAAATCTTGATTTTTCTTGATTATAAAATGATTTAGAAGAAATCAGATTTTTTGTAAAATCCAATACTTCTATTATGTTTTCTATTGTTGCAACTTGACCAGTTCCAATTGCCCAAATAGGTTCGTATGCAAAAATAATTTCATTCATATTATCTTTGCGAATACCCTTTAATCCCTCATTTAATTGTTCCTGAATAAACTCTAGATAAGTATTGTTTTCACGATTTTCAATTGGTTCACCAAAACAAAATATTGGAGTGATTCTTTGTTCTAGAAGTCTTTTTAGTTTTTGATTAATAATTTCATCGTTCTCATTAAGTAAGGTTCTTCTTTCAGAGTGGCCTATTATTGAATAACTTATGTCTAACTTTTCTAATTGCGTAGATGACACTTCTCCCGTATATGCTCCTTCTTTATACATTGAAACATCCTGAGAAGATAATTTTATTTTTAATTTATCAGTAGATATAACAGTTTGTAATGATCTTAAAGATGTATGGGATGGGGCTAAAACTATATCAATATTTTCTTCAACATCTTTGGGTAATGAATAATTAATTTTTTGCAATAACTGAATACCTTGTAAATGATCAAGATTGAGCTTCCAATTTCCAATAATTATCTTTTTCATAAATTTAGATTATAAGTGGTTCATAAATATTTACACCAGGTAATTTTTTTCCTTCCATTAGCTCCATAGAAGCACCACCACCTGTTGAGATATGATTAAAATTTTGAATTTCAGAATATTTATTTATTGCACTAACTGAATCTCCTCCACCAACTACTGTATAAGCATTTGATTGAGAAACAGATTTAGTAATTTCTCTTGTTCCATATTCAAATGATTTATTTTCAAAAACACCCATCGGTCCATTCCAAAATATTGTATTTGATGTATGAATTATTTCGTTGAACAATGCTACAGATTTTGAACCAATATCAACCCCAATATCAGTACTCTCAATAAGTTCTAATGGTTTATCTACTCTAGAACTTGAAAGTATGTCATTAGAAACACCAAAATCTACTGGTAAAATTATTTTTTTTCCATCTGAAGATTGAAGTAATTTACTTGCAGTATTTAAAAACTCATCTTCACATAAAGAAGCACCGATTTCATAACCTTGTGATTTGAGGAATGTAAAGCACATTCCACCTCCAAGTATTAAATTATCTACTTTTGGAAGAAGGTTATTAATCAAATTTAACTTATCTGATATTTTGGCACCTCCCATTATTACCGTATAAGGTGAATTTGGAGATTTTAGTAATGATTGCAATTCATTTATTTCCTTATTCATTAAAGGGCCTTGGTATGAATTAAGGAGCTTTCCAACTTCAACTATTGATGCATGATTCCTATGTGCTGCACCAAAAGCATCTAAAATAAAAGTATCAAATGGTTTTGCTAGGCATTTCGCAAATTGTGTATCTGATTCTTTTTCACCTTCGTAAAATCTCAGATTTTCCAAAACATAAACTTTAGATGAATATTTTGATTGAAAAGTTGATGATAATTCTCTTATATCATCATTAATAAAGACAACATCTTCCTCTAAAATATTTCTCATTTCTTCAGCTATTGGTTCCAATGTAAAATTTAAGTCAAATCCATTTGGCCTTCCTAAATGACTGGAAAAAGTTATTGTCTCTGAAATATTTTTTAATTTTTCAATTGAAGATAATGCTTGTTTGATTCGAAAATTATCAGTTATTTTTCCATTTGATATAGGAACGTTTAAATCTGATCTTATTAATACATTTCCTAAATTATTTGTCACAGATTTTATGCTTCTTTCATGTCCCTATGTAAAACAACAGCATCATTATTTTCCGATTTTAACCATTTTGATACTTCTTCTGCCATAACTACGCTCCGATGTTTGCCGCCGGTGCAGCCAATCGCAATACCAACATATGATTTACCTTCAGAAATAAATCGAGGAAGTAGAAATTCAACCATATCCTTTATTTTCTCTAGAAAGATTTGTGCATCTTCAAATGATAAAACATAATTTCTTACCATTGGTGACTGGCCAGTTGAAGCTCTAAGTTCTTCTCTCCAGTGAGGATTGGGTAAAAACCTAACATCAAATACTATATCTGCGTCTCTAGGTGTACCATTCTTAAAACCAAATGAAGTGACTGATATTTTCAGATCTTGACTTGAAGCTTCACCCTGAAAACCTTCTATAATTCTCTTCCTCAACTCATGAACATTCATATCAGTAGTATCAATTACTTGATCTGCTAATTCTCTTATAGGCTTCAATAGTTCTCTTTCAGATTTTACGGATTGTGAAATAGATTCCATCCCCATAGGGTGTGGCCTTCTATTTTCCTCATATCTTTCAATTAATGTTTCATTACTTGCATCTAGAAATATAATTCTTGTTAAAACTCCTGATTGACTTAATTTATCTAAACTGACTTTTAACTGTTTTTGGGCTGAACTATCTTTTGCGTCAATAGTAAGTACTAGCTGTTTATTTGTTTCAGTGACATCATTTGATTGAACTACAGACTCTACTAGTTCTGCTGGAAGATTCTCAATAACATAATATCCCAAATCTTCAAAAACATTAGAACTTGCTGATCTACCAGCTCCAGACATTCCAACTAGTAATAATACTTCCGGTCTTTTTGTTGCCATTTTTACCTCAGGTATATGATAGTTGTGAATAATTTAGATTGGAATAAATAATTGTAAGCTATATTTCTGGATGATTGAAGTAATCATATACTTTTTTTGCTTCATTCTTGCTGATAATTTTTTCTAATTCATTAAGAGATGCATTGGAAAGTTTATTTAAAGTTTTTAAATTTTTAATTAAATCTAAAATAGATGATTTTGAAACGCCTTTAATATTTAAAGTATTATCTAAATCTAAATCTTTTATACGCAATCGTCTATTTTCTTTAATGGCAAACCTGTGTGCTTCGTCTCTAATATTTTGTAAAACAAACAAAGCTTCAGAATTTTTATTCAAAAGTACAGATTCTTTAGTAAAAGGTATAAATATTTCTTCTTCTTTCTTTGCCAAACCAATTACATCAATGTTCATTTCAAAGTAATCTATAACACTTTTAGCTTTTGAAAGTTGCCCTTTACCACCATCGATTAAAATCAAGTCAGGAGTTCTTCTAAAACTTTGATCCTCTTCTTTTTCAGAATTTAATCTTTTCAATCTGCGAAACAAGACTTCTTCTATGGATCTAAAATCATCTTGACCCTTGAAAGAACGTATGTGAAACTTTCTATACATTGATGGCTTTGTTAATCCATCTTCCATGACAACCATAGAACCAACTCTGTATTTATCACCTAGATTGGAAATATCATATGCTTCAATTCTGTAAGGTATGTTTTTTAGGTTTAATTTATTTTTTAGTTGCTCCAAAGATAATGCTCTAAATTCTAAATCTGTTCTTCTTTTTAAATCTGAAACTCTTCTAAGTTCTTTTGCGTCACCTAATGCAGTCTCTAATAAATCTTTTTTCCAGCCTCTTTTAGGATTTAACAATTTAATATTTTTATTCCACCTATCTGATAATTGTTTTTGAATTGTTTCTTTAAGTGGAAATTCATGACTGATCAATATTTCATTTGATGGGCTATTTTCTTCAAACAAATTAATAATAATTTGTGGTAAATAATTTTCTACTTCGTCAACATTAATTGGTTCGAATGACCTTTTCACTTCTCCTGTAATTCTTCCATTTCTAATTAGTAAGCAAGTTATTACTACATCATATTTACCAATATCTATACCTATTACATCAACATTTTTTTCATTAGATGTCATAAGTGTTTGATTAATTCTTGCGTTCTCTAAGTGCTTTATAATATTTTTAATTTTTTGAGCTTCTTCATATTTTTGAGAGTTTGAAAGGCTTTTCATCTCAAGTGTTTTATCGTTTATATAATGGTCAGAATTTCCTTTATAAAATTCTTTTAAATTATTTAGCATTACATCATATTCAGTTTTGGTAACTTTACTTACACAAGGACCAGAACATTTTTCAATTTCATACAAAAGACATGGCTTTCCCATCTTTTGATGATTTTTGAACGTAGTATCATTACATGTCCTGACCGGGAATATATTGATTAGATGATCTAATGATCTCTTTGCAGCTCCAATAAATGGAAATGGTCCAAAATTAATATTTTTATTATTTATATTCCTTGAAACTAAAACTCTTGGCCATTCATCACTAGTGATTGTGATATAAGGATAAGATTTGTCATCTTTAAATTGAATATTGTATTTTGGTTTGAATTCTTGAATAAATGAGTATTCAGCTAATAGTGCATTCGCTTCATTTTGAGAAACTACAAACGATATTGAGAAAGCTTCATTAATTAATCTTTTTACTTTCCATGATGTGTTTTGCCCGAAATATGAAGGTACTCTTTTTCGTAAATTTTTAGCTTTTCCAACATAAAGCGGTTCTTCAAACTTATCCTTAAAAATATAGATTCCGGGCTTTTCAGGAATTTCTTTAGTATCTAACTTATCCATTTAGAATTTCCTTTAAATGCTTTCCGGTTAAAGAGCTTTTAATATTTGATATGTTTTCAGGTGTACCTTCAGCAACTATTCTTCCCCCTTTTTCACCACCTTCAGGTCCAAGATCAATAACCCAGTCTGAATTTTTTATTACATCTAGATTGTGTTCTATAACTATTACCGTATTTCCTTTATCCACTAACAAATGTAAAACTTCTAACAACTTTTGAACATCTGCAAAATGAAGTCCTGTAGTTGGTTCATCTAAAATGTAAACAGTTTTGCCTGTTGATCTTTTACTTAGCTCCTTAGCTAGTTTTACTCTCTGAGCTTCTCCTCCTGAAAGTGTAGTGGCTGGTTGACCAAGCTTTATATATGAGAGCCCTACATCATCTAATGTTTTAATAATACGATGAATTGAAGGTTGATTTTCAAAAATATTTAAAGCACTCTCCACTGTTGAATCTAGAATGTCAGAAATGCTATATCCCTTCCATCTAATAGATAGTGTTTCAGAGTTGTATCTAGTACCCTCACAATCTTCACAAATTACGTATATATCTGGTAAAAAATACATTTCAACTTTAATATTTCCATCACCCTTACAATATTCACATCTTCCACCTGGAACATTGAACGAAAATCTTCCTGGTTTGTAACCTCGAATTTTTGATTCTTCTGTTAATGAATATAAATTTCTGATTTGGTCAAAAACGTTTGAATATGTTGCTGGATTCGACCTAGGTGTTCTTCCTATAGGTGACTGATCAATCTCAATTAATTTGTCAATATTTTCTAAACCAGAAATACTTTTATGAAGACCAGGAATAATAAGATTTTTTGAAAACTCATTTTGGATTGATTTTGATAAAATATCAGTTATTAAAGTTGATTTACCACTTCCAGAAACGCCAGTTATAGAAATAAATTGACCCAAGGGGAAATCGACAGTTATGTCTTTTAAATTATTTTCTTTGGCTCCCCTAACAGTTATTTTTGCACCATTACTTTTTCTTCTTACACTTGGATAAGGAACCTTTTGTTTTCCAGACAAGTACTGTCCAGTGACTGATTTTAAATTTCCAGATACCTTTTTCCAGTTACCTTCAGCTACTATTTCACCACCTTGTTCACCTGCCCCCCATCCTATGTCAATAAGGTGGTCAGATGATTTCATTGTTTCTTCATCATGCTCCACAACTAAGACGGTATTGCCTAAATCTCTTAACCTAAGTAAAGTCTCAATTAATTTTTTATTATCAGATTGGTGTAATCCTATAGAAGGCTCATCTAATACATATAGAACACCTGTAAGACCTGACCCAATTTGTGTTGCAAGTCTAATTCTTTGTGCTTCACCTCCTGATAAAGTAGCTGCTCCTCTGCTTAGTTGTAAATAACTCAAACCGACTTCATTAAGAAAAGTCAACCTTTCACTTATTTCTCTTAAAATTGGCTCTGCAATTTCTTTATCATTACCAGTTAATTTAAGGGTTTTAAAAACTTTAACTGATTCAGAAATAGACAAATTGTTTAATTGTCCTAATGTATAGTTCTTAACTTTTACCAATCGAGATCTCGGATTTAGTCTTTCACCATCACAAATAGAACAATGAAGCTCTCTCATAAATTGTTTATAGTAATCTCTGGCTGCTTCAGAATTTGTTTCTTCGTAATTTTTTTTGAATGTAGGAATAATACCTCTGTATGGCTTATGCCAAACTCTTGAGTTTCCGAATCTATTTATATATCGTATAACAGTACTCACTCCATTTGAACCATGAAGAAGTATGTCTTTTTGTTTCCTAGTCAAATTCTTGTAAGGTTGGTCAGTTGGGATTTCAAAATGTTCACAGACACCATGGATTTGAGCTCTAAAATATTTTCTAGTAGACATGTCTGGGAATACATTTTCATTTATTGATAAATCGGTATTTTTAATTAATAATTGCTCATCTATCTCATAACTAACACCGAGGCCATTACATGATTCGCATGCTCCAAAAGGTGAATTGAATGAAAAATCTCTTGGTTCAAGTTTATCAAAAGATAATCCACATTTAATACATCCTAAATTTTGACTAAATGAATAAATCTTATTTTCAAAACTTATATCAACTAAACCAGAAGTTAAATCTAGTGCTGTTTCGACTGATTGAGGCAACCTTCTACCAGGTGTTTTTTTTAATTTAATTCTATCTATAATTACCGAAATATCATGATTGAAGTACCTATCAAGTCTTTTAGCCTCATCTAATCTTATTATCTCACCATCGACTAGGACTCTTGAAAATCCTTGTGATTGTAAATCTTTAAATAGTGTTTCAAATTCTCCTTTTCTTGATTTAACAACTGGTGCAAGAATATCAATACTAGAGTCTTCTCCAAACTCCATAATTTGATTCACTATAAAATTTACAGATTGTTTTTCAATTTTATTATTACATTGAGGACAATAACTCACTCCAATTCGGGCCCACAACAATCTTAAATAGTCATGAACCTCAGTAACCGTTCCCACAGTAGATCTGGGGCTTCTAGAAGAAGTTTTTTGATCTATAGCAATTGCTGGCGAAAGGCCATCGATACTTTCAACATTTGGTTTTTCCATTTGACCCAAAAATTGTCTTGCATATGCAGATAAACTCTCAACATAACGTCTTTGACCCTCTGCATAAATAGTATCAAACGCCAACGAAGATTTTCCTGAACCAGACAATCCAGTAATTACAACAAGTTTATTTTTTGGAATGTCTACCGAAATATTTTTTAAATTGTGTTCTCGAGCACCTCTTACTTTTAAAATATCTTCTTTCATTCTGATAACTCTTGAATTTCTTTTTTTAATTCTTTTAATTCGTCTCTTAATCTAGCAGCAAGTTCAAACTCTAAGAAATCAGCAGCAGATTTCATTTCTTTTTCAATAGTTTTTGACAATTTTATTAAATCACTTTTTGAAGCATCTGTTATATTCATAGAGGATCTGTTTAAACGCTTATCTGTCTTCCCTCTATTTTTTTCAACTATTTCCAAAATGTCAGTTATTTCTTTTTGTATGGTCTTAGGGGTAATATTGTTTTTCATATTATGATTTTTTTGCAGGTTTCTTCTTCTTTCTGTTTCTCCGATTGCATTGCTCATTGAATCAGTAATTTTATCGGCATACATTATTACATAACCATCTTCATTCCTAGCAGCTCTTCCAATAGTTTGAATTAAGCTAGTTTCGGATCTCAAAAAACCTTCTTTATCTGCATCAAGTATTGCAACTAATTGGACTTCTGGTAAGTCCAAGCCCTCCCTTAATAAATTAATACCGACTAATACGTCAAAATCTCCTTTTCTCAAATCTCTAAGTATTTCTATTCTTTCCAAGGTGTCTATATCCGAATGAAGATATCTTGTTTTAACGCCAGCATTAATTAAATAATCACTTAAGGCTTCACTCATTTTTTTTGTCAATGTTGTAACAAGAACTCTGTTGCCATTTTCAATTACAGAATTTATCTCTTCTAAAAGGTCTTGTATCTGATTGTTTGTAGATTTAATTTTTACTTTAGGATCTAATAAGCCAGTTGGTCTTATTACTTGCTCAATGAAATTTTCAGAATTTTCATTTTCCCATTTTCCTGGTGTCGCAGAAACCAGTACTGCTTTATTTACTCTATCTTTCCATTCATCAAATTTAAGTGGTCTATTGTCAAGAGCAGAAGGCAACCTAAAACCGTAATCAACTAAAGTAGATTTTCTTGATTTATCACCTTCGTACTGCCCACGAATTTGTGGTATTGCTATATGGCTTTCATCAACAACCATTAAAAAATCATCAGGGAAAAAATCAAGTAAAGTAAAAGGTGGTTCACCTGGATTTCTTCCATCGAAATATCTTGAATAGTTTTCAATTCCAGAACAAACTCCGAGTTCAGTGAGCATTTCAAGATCGTATTTTGTTCTTTGCTCTATCCTTTGAGCCTCCAATAGTTTATTTTCAGATTTAAACTTTGCAACTTGAGTCACCATATCATTCTCAATTTCTTTCAATGCATTTTTTCTAGACTCATCAGAAATTACATAATGAGATGCGGGTAAAATTGCTAGTTCGGTGAGTTTTTCAATTATTTCACCAGTTATTGGGTCAATTCTTGATATGTTTTCAATTTCATCACCAAAAAATTCGATTCTAAATATAGTCTCTTCGTAAACTGGAAATATATCTAACGTATCACCTTTTAGCCTGAAATTTCCTCTGTCGACTACTAGATCATTTCTAATATATTGTTGTTTAACTAATTTGATTAATAATTCTTCAATATCAAAATCCTCACCCTTTATTATTGGTATTAGCTTATTTTTATATTCAATCGGGGAACCTAGTCCATAAATACATGAAACAGATGAGACAACAATTACATCATCACGTAACAAAAGTGCACTAGTTGCTGAATGTCTTAATCTATCGATCTCTTCATTAATAGTTGCATCTTTCTCAATAAAAGTGTCTGAGCGTGGCACGTAGGCTTCAGGTTGGTAATAGTCATAGTAAGAAACAAAATACTCAACTCTATTATTCGGAAAAAATTGTTTAAACTCATTTGCTAATTGAGCAGCAAGTGCTTTGTTAGGTGCTAGCACTAGTGATGGAAGTTGGGTCTGTTCAATCAACCAAGCAATTGTTGCTGACTTACCTGAACCTGTAATACCTTTTAAGGTCTGAAAAGTTTTTCCTCTAGAAATTCCATTTTTAAGTTTTTTTATTGCATTAGGCTGATCACCTTTAGGAGAAAATTCAGAAATTACTTCAAATTTTTTCATTTATAAATTTGTCAATTTCTTGTTCTAAAGAGGAATGTGAATTGTTTGAAATAACATGACCTAAACTATTCCACCAATCTTCATTTTTTTGTGTGTGAATTCTATTCTTAATATCTTTTAATTTCATGCCTCTATCTAGTAATCTTTCTATTCTTACTGATTCAGGAGTGCTAATTACCAAACATTCAAAATCTTTGTATATATTTTTTGGAGCTGATACTTCAACAAATAATGTCCCATCAACTTTTGAAGCTTGTTGTTGGAATTCAATTAGAATTTTTGGATGAAGGTAATCTTCTAATATTTTTAATTTTTCATTGTCACTAAAAACAATATCTGCAAGGGACGCCTTGTCTAATTTTTTGTTTTTAATAACACCAGGAAAATTATTATCTAAAAATTTTATTGACTCTTTTGAGTTGATTATTTCATTCGAAATTTTATCAAGGTCTAAGGTAGGATAACCTTTGTTACTTATGTGTTCTATAGCGGTACTTTTTCCACTGCCAATTGGACCAGTAACGATTATTACTTTTTTTGCCATACTTAAAGATTAAGCATAAAAAAAAATAAAATTAAGAGTTTCCTATTCCTCTTTCTTTAAGTTCTTGAAGGATATTTTCTAAAGATTCGTCAACGCCTTCAACTGTTTGTCTCTTAGGTGCTGGTTCTTCGGTTGCGCTTGAATGTGTTTTTGGAGTATTTTTATCTGATTCTACTTCTTTCCAGTTTGGATCTGCCTGCTTAATTGATAAATTTACTCTCCTCTTTTCAATATCTAATTCGGTAATTTTTATTTGAACTTTTTGACCAAGTGCTAGAGCAAGTTCTGGGGAGTCAACTTTTTCACTTGAAATTTCAGATACGTGAACTAATCCTTCAACACCTTTTCCAATAGTTACAAATGCGCCAAAAGGTACTACTTTAGTAACTTCACCTTCTACTACATCACCTTCTTTGTAATGTAATTCAAAATCTAGCCAAGGATCTTCTTTAACTTGCTTTATTGATAAAGATATTCTTTCTTTATCATTATCAATCTCTAAAACTTTTATTGTGACAGAGTCTCCAACTTTAACAATCTCATTTGGATTTTCGACATGCCTCCAAGACAATTCTGAAACGTGAACTAAACCGTCCATACCACCAATATCAACAAAAGCGCCGAAGCTTACGATTGATGAAATTTTACCTTCTTTAATGTCACCAACCTGAAGATCATCTAAAAACCCTTGTCTTTCTTCTGACATTTCTTCTTCTAGGTGAGCTTTTCTGGATAAAACAATATTGTTTCTTTGTCTGTCAAGTTCTAAAATTTTCGCTTCTATTTCTTCACCGATATATGAAGAAAGCTCTTTAACTCTTCTAACGTCAATCAATGAAGCTGGCAAAAAACCTCTTACACCAATATCTACGATGAGACCGCCTTTGACTGATTCAATTACTGTACCTTTTATAGATTTCTTATTATCTGATATTTCTTGAATGTCACCCCACGCTTTTTCATAGACTGCTCTTTTGACGGAAAGAATGAGTCTTCCTTCATCATCTTCTTTGTCTAAAACTAAAGCTTGGATTTTGTCGCCTTCATTTACTATTTCTTTGGGATTGACACCTTTTCTAACAGAAAGTTCTCTTGATGGAATAACGCCTTCTGACTTATAACCAACATCTACCATAACTTCATTTCTGTCAACTCTTACAATCGTCCCTTCAATAACATCACCATCGTTGAAAGATACTAAAGTTTGCTCTAGAAGCTCTGGAAAATCCTCAGGTTTTATATCATCTGGAAGAGAGACTACGTTGGAGGGCACTGACGCCTCATCGCTATTATTTACCATTATTTAAGTTTTTTCCAATCATAGTGTTGCGTCAATAAGAATAACATATCTGAGTTTTTTACAAACTAATTATTAAAATTTGCAAGTGATCCAGAAACTTTAGTATTTACAAATAAAGGGACGTCTAATTTCATAGCTTTTTCCATCTCAGAAATAATAGTTTTTTCTACTTTGGAACTTAATGAATTCTTGGTTTCAATAATGATTTCGTCATGTATTTGTAAAAGTAATTGTGTTTGGTCTAATTCTTTTATTTTATGCAAAACTTTGATCATCGCAATTTTCATGATATCTGCAGCAGTACCCTGAATTGGTGCATTCATAGCAATTCTTTTTCCTGCAGCTTTAACTTGAAAATTTGATGAATTTAGTTCACGAATATATCTTTTTCTACCAATTAGAGTTTCTGTAAATGAGTCTTTTGTTGCTTTTACGACTATATTATCTAAAAACCCTTTAATCTCAGGAAATTGAGAAAAATAAGATTCGATTAATTGTGAAGCTTCTTTTTGTTCTATATCTAAACTTTTCGAAAGTCCAAAAGCTTCCATTCCGTAAATTAAGCCAAAATTTACTTCTTTTGCTTTTCTTCTCATGTCTGAAGTAACATCTCCTATTGCTACATTAAATATTCGAGAAGCAGTTTCAGAATGTATATCTGATTTTTTATTTTTCAATATTTCAATCATTGTAGAATCTTGACTCAAATGAGCAAGAACCCTCAACTCTATTTGAGAATAATCAGCAATAATGAATGAAAAATTAGGTTTACTTATAAAGAAATCTCTTATTTTTTGACCCAATTCTGTCTTGTTAGGAATATTTTGTAAGTTTGGTTTTTCTGATGACAATCTTCCTGTTGCTGTTCCAAATAAATTGAAGTGAGTGTGGATTTTATTATGTTTAGTTACTTCCGGAATTAAACCATCAACATATGTTGATCTTATTTTTTCTAATTCTCTATATTTTAAAATATATTTTGGTAAGTCATGTTCTTTTGATAATTCCTCTAAAACTGAAGCATCTGTAGACGGCGCTCCTTTGGGTGTTTTTTTAAGAACTGGAAAATTCATTTCATTATAAAATATTTCAGAAAGTTGTTTTGGAGAATTTAAGTTAAATTCTTGATTTGTAATCTCATAACATTTATTGCTTAAAGATTCTAATTCTTTAGATAATTGTTTTGATAGTTTTTTCATTTTAGGTAATGAAACAGATATACCGTCTTTTTCCATTGAAGACAATATATCTAGCATTGGAAAATCTATATCGTTGTATATTTGGAAAAGTTTTCTATCTTTTTTAAAGTCACTGAATTCTTTTTTTATATTATCAAAATTATTTTGAAAAAATAATAGATATTCACTCAGATTAGATTTTTTATTTATTTCAGAATATTTATCAATGTAAGAAACAATATTTAATAGATTGTCTGGTTTAATGCTTGGATCAATTAAAAACAAACAACAATCAAAAGCTAAGAATTTTTCAATATCAAGCTCAAATTCTGAATTTAAAGCAAATGTTTGTGATGACATTGAAATGACATTATTAAATTGTTCTAATGATTCAAATTCACCAAATGAATTATTTGTCACAAAGTAATTTTTATTTTCAAAATTCAAAATTATACTTTCATCAGAAATTTTTTCTTTAATAAGTTCAATTTCTAGTTCTTCAGAATTATTAATTTGAGTAGTATCTTTTCTTTCACCTAAAAATCTTGTCAGCTCGTATTTCATAATTTCATCTTTTGCATTATCGAGTACTTCCTCATTAAAAAAAATAGAATCTTTTATTTTTGTTTCCGGTAAATTAATGTCTAAATCTCTTTTTATTGTTGCAAGATCCTTACTAAGCATTAGCAAATCTTTATTATCTTGGAAAGTATTTCTTAATTTTGGTGTTAAGTCATCAAGATTCTTATATATATTTTCTATATTTTCATAATCAGAAAGCAAGTTAATTGCTGTTTTTTCACCAACTCCTGGCAGTCCTGGGATGTTATCTGATGAATCACCTTTTAACCCTAAATATTCAATGTATTGAGAAGTTGAAATTTTATATTTTTCTTCAAACTCTGCTTTACCAAATCTCTCAACTTCTGAAATTCCTCTTTTTGTATAAAGTACATTTGTTTTATCACTTATTAGCTGAAAAGAATCTCTATCCCCAGTTACTATCAAAACTTCTTCATTGTTATCATTGAAACTTTTTGAAAGTGTTCCAAGTACATCATCTGCTTCATAGCCTTCTACAGATACTTGTGGAATATTGAATTTTTCTATTAATTTTTGTAAAACCTTAACTTGTATTTTGAATTCATCAGGAGCAGATTTTCTATTTCCTTTGTAATCTTTATATAAATCTGTTCTAAAGGTTTTTTTTGAGACATCCCATGTAATTATTAACTTATCAGTATCAAAATCTTTTATAATTTTAGAAATCATCATCAGGAAGCCATGAATTACGTTCGTAGGAAATCCTTCTTTTGTAACAAGAGAATCGGGAAGTGCATAAAATGCTCTAAAAGCAATGCTATGACCATCTATGAGAATTACCACAATATTATTGTAAACTTATAAAAATTTTCTCTCATTCATCTTGATATGAATATAATCTTTATAAAGCCCGGATGGCGGAATTGGCAGACGCGCTGGATTCAAAATCCAGTATCTTCGGATGTGGGGGTTCGACTCCCCCTCCGGGTACTTATTTAATAAAGTAAATCTGAAAACGGCTAATAATATAATATGAACGATAAAACTTTAATCACTTTTATAGTTATTTTTATTATTTCTGTAATTAGTTTTATAAGTTATAGTACTTTTAATTCTGAAACATTTGGTGATGAATTTATCAATCAAGTCAGAATTGCCGATAGCGAAGATACGTTAAATGAACTGAACGATTCTGATTTAGTCAATCTGGGTAAAGAAATCTGTCTTAATGCAGAAAAGTGGACTAATGAAAATGCTTCTATTGAAATAATCACATCACAAATAAATAATTACGGTTTATTAATTAATAAGGATGACCGCATTGTGCCTATATTAAGATTCCAATCTACTTACGAGCTATGTCCTGAAAATATATCTCAACTTGAAAACCTTTTTATAAATAATGAATAAAAGAGTTATAAATAGACTTCCGCAACTAATGATAGGTTTGTTTCTTTGTGGAATGGGTTTGGGATTCACAATTGAAGCTAACCTAGGATTGAATCCATGGGATGTTTTTCATGATGGTTTTAGTAAATTAATAAATGTAAAAATTGGTCAGGCGTCAGTTATTACTGGATTTATTGTTTTGTTAGGATGGATACCTTTAAAACAAAAACCATTCATTGGCACAATTTTAAATATTTTAACCATAGGAAATGTTACTGACTTAACTATGCATTACATTCAGAGTCCAGATTACTTAATTATAAAAATTGCCTACCTTGTATTTGGAACTATTTGTTTTGGTATAGGTATTGGTATATATGTTGGTTCAGGACTTGGACCAGGACCAAGAGATGGGATTATGGTAGGAGTTTCAAGACTTGGTCCAAGCATAAGAGCAACAAGGATTGCAATTGACTTTACTGCATTTATAACTGGGGTTGCCCTTGGAGGATCTTTTGGCTTAGGAACTGTGTTTATGGTTATAAGTATTGGACCAATAGTTCAAGTATCTTTAAAAAAATTTGATAGAGGAGCTATTTTTTCACTTTAGATATTAAAGATTTTTGATTTATTTCTTTAATATCTTTAGCTCTCAGCTTTTCTTGAAAATAAATAAGTCTTCTTACTGAAGATATAAAATCAAATTTATTGATCTGAGCTTTTTGTGATAAATCTTCAACTTTATTCCACTTATAATTATTAAGATCAAAGACTATAGAATCTACTGAAATAATATATTCTGTATTTTTTATTAAAGATTTACATTTAAGTGAGCAAACAAAATATTTTTCAGAAACTTGTTTGTGTAAAACGCGACCACAATAACTACACCTAGATTTATTTGTAACCATATAATTCTATATTTTTACTATTTCCTGAGTTGAATTTGGTAAAGTTTTAAGAATTCTCCTGGGCCTACCTCTATATTTAACCCTCGAAGTTTGTTCCTGCCCCATAAAACACCCTTTAAAATAATCAACAAAATTCTCTAGCCAATTAACTTCATTTGGAAGTATGCCGTTATCAATAATATTTTTTAATGGTAGTTCAAGCGACAATCCCAACATATCCCAAGAATTATTTTCCTCTAATTTATCTGAAGGAATCACAATTAATTTATCACCATCTATTTGAACTTTGAAGTTACTAACATCTTTAGATATTTCAATATCACAATCAATTCTAATTTTATATTTATTAAATACTTCCATCATTTTTTCAAGAACTTCTGAGGATTGATACATTTGAAATTCTTGATTGTTTAGTGAACAAATAAACCAAAACATGACTTTTCCATCTGGTCCCAAAAGATATGAAAACTTTGTTTCAGATTCTGAGATTGAATTTGAAATAAGTGAATCAACAAAACTAAAGGCATCTTTCCCAGAAAACTTTAAAGATACTTCACTGCTTATATTTAATGACATATTCTAGATTGTACTCAGCCAATCAAGATTTAATAAATACAATATCTCTTGAAAGAAAGAGGCCAAAATATACATTTTGTCTGAATAAATAAGAAAACCTATCCCAATTAAAACAAGTCCTGAAAATTTACTGGAGAATTTTTGAAAATTAACAAATAACCTATTTTTAAGATTGATTCGATTTGAAAGAATCGCTATTGAAAGAAACGGTATTCCCATACCTAAGGAAAACATAATTAAATAGAATATTCCACTATTTATAGTTTCTGCCTTTGAAGAAAGTGTTAATAGTGCTCCAAGGACTGGACCAATACAAGGAGTAAAGCCAAATCCAAAAGTAAATCCCATAAGTAAGTTTTTGGATTTATTGAATTTATCAATATTTAATAAATTAGAACCATAAAAATATCGAGTATTTAATTTAGGAATTAAAAGTATTAATCCAAAAAATATAATTATGAATCCACTAACTTGTGACAAAATTGTGGCGTTTCTACTAAAAAAAGAGCCTAGAGTAGTTGCCAAAGCACCCAAACTAACAAAGACAAAAGAGAAACCCAGTACGAACTGTAATGATCCAATTATTCGTGAAATTTGGTCGTTTTTATTTAAAGAAAATATAGCTAGATAACCAGGCACTAGTGGTAAGACGCAAGGTGAGAAGAATGATATAACACCAAAAAAGAATGCAATTCCAAAATTAAGATCCATTATATAAATATATACTTTGATTTTTTTTATGAATATTTACGTTACTTATGATTATTTGAAATTATTTTTTCTTCTATGTTTAAAGCAAATTATACATTTTTCTAAATCGTGACCTCTAGCTGGACAAAACTCTCTTCCGTAAAATATTATTTGTAAATGCAATTTATTCCATTTATCCATAGGAAATAAGCGTTTTAAATCTTTTTCAGTTTGTTCTACATTTTTTCCTGTTGAAAGTCCCCACCTCCAAGCTAAACGATGAATATGGGTATCAACTGGAAAAGCAGGATACCCAAATGCTTGACTCATAACTACTGAGGCTGTTTTATGTCCAACACCAGGTAAATTCTCCAGATCTTTAAAATTTTCTGGAACTTTAGAACCATGATCTTTATCAAGCATTTTTGATAAAGTGTGAATTGATTTAGATTTTTGTGGTGATAGGCCACAAGGTCTTATTATTTTTTCTATATTTCTTACACCAAGCTTTACCATTTTTTTGGGATTGTTTGCTTCTTTAAACAAAAGTGGAGTAATTTTATTTACTCTTTCATCAGTACATTGAGCTGATAATACCACTGCTACCAATAGTGTATAAGGGTCTTTGTGAGATAAAGGAATTGGAGTTTTAGGATATAATTTTTCAAGTATTTTTAGAATATCATTAGCTTTTTTTTCTTTATTTGTTAACACATCACTATTTTAAACAATATATTATTGTTCAACCATATGTTGTTAAGTGATAAAAATAAGTCATTGTTTGCGCTGTTTTTTTCAGCAATGTTCTTTGGTTCAACATTTTTAATTGTTAAAAACTTATTAGATACCTTTAGTCCAACATTTGTTGTTTTCATGAGATATTTAATTGCTGCAATCTTTTTCTTAATAATCGGTGGATTACCAAAAAAGGAAACTTTGAAACCAGGTGTACTGATGGGTTTTTTCCTTTGGCTTGGTTACATTTCCCAAACTCAAGGTCTAGTTACAACCTCAACAATTAATTCAGGAGTGGTAACTGGTTTTTATGTTGTTTTGACTCCTTTTTTCTCTAGAGCAATTAACAAAACTTCATTAAGCCGTAATAACTATGTGTATTCCGTTTTGGGATTTGTAGGTATTGTTTTAATTTCAATAACTGATTTCTCCCAAATCTTTGGAAACATTTTTACATTAATTTGTGCAATTGCATATGCAATGCACATAGTTTTTGTTGAAAGATATGTAAGCAACCTTAGCATCTCTCAGCTCATGGCAGTTCAGTCAATAACAGGTGCTATTCTTTGCCTTCCTTTGTTGAATATAAATGAGTTTTCAAATTTAATGGAGTACATACTACCAATATTTTTTCTAGGAATAGTTGTAAATGTTGGTGCATTCTATCTCCAACTTTATGGGCAAAAAATTATCAAAGCATCTACATCAGCATTAATTTTGAGCTTGGAAGCAATTTTTGCACTTTTTATTGGAATATTGATTGCGGGTGAAATCTTAGGATTGGTTAGCTGGATTGGAGTATTACTAGTTTTATTATCAATATTTCTAGTAATTAAAGAATAGAATCTTCTTTATTTAAGTAATTAATAGATTTCATAATAATTCTTAGTAAAAAAACTAGAAAGAAAAAAGCGCTAATAAGAGTTACAAGTAATCTTGGACCTGCAGTAATTGGAATCGTACAAGTCAAAAGATCTTCGCATACACCGAAACCATTTCCACCAGTTGAAATATCAAAAACAATTAATAAGGGGTATGCAAGAATCATGATTAGAGAAATCAAGATTAAAAAAACTATTATTCTTAATAAAAACATATTTTAAATATTTTAATATAGTTACATAAATGAAAGTTAAATTAATAAGTTATTCCAAACCAACTGAAGAAATTGCAGATAGTGGTATAGATGATGCTCAAGAATTGGTTGCTTTTTGTGCAAGGGTTTCTAATCCATCAAACCAATTAAATACTGAGACTAGTGAAAAATTAATAAAATATCTTATAAATAATGCCCATTGGTCACCTTTAGAAATGGTTAGTGCTTGTTTAGAAATCGAGACAACACGAGATATAGCAAGACAAATGTTAAGACATAGATCTTTTAGTTTTCAGGAATTCAGCCAACGATATGCTAACCCTGTAAAAGATTTGGAATTCATAGTAAGAGAAGCAAGAATGCAAGATCCAAAAAACAGACAGAATTCTATCGAAACTGAAAATGATGAAATATCAGAGAATTGGAAAAATAAACAAGAAAAGATAATCAAAGATGCAACTGAAGCATATAACTGGGCAATTGAAAATGGTATTGCTAAAGAACAGGCGAGGTCTGTTTTGCCAGAAGGTAATACTGTAAGTCGTCTTTATATGAATGGAACATTAAGAAGCTGGATACATTACATTGAACTAAGATCAGCTAATGGAACTCAAAAAGAACACATGGAAATCGCAATAGCATGTGCTGATGTGATTAACAAAATTTTTCCAATGGGTGAAAATTTAAACTAATTGTCTAATTTAAATTTAAAAATTAAATATTCATCTGTAATTTCAACTTCTGAATCAGCAATCATCATAAAGTCTTGGTAGTCTGTTTCTGCTTGTTTAATAAATGCCATTCTATCATCTCCCCCTACAGGTGGAATAGAACGGTTCTTTACAGCTTCAGCACGTTCTTTATATCTATTAATTAATTCTTCTACATTCAACGACATAATTAAATTCTAGTTATTTTGCCAGTAATGTACTAATTTCATTCTTAAGTTGATTGGTTTTCTTAACTTTTATTTCTTTTAGTTCTAATAATTTAGAACCCGACTTTGAGTTCACTTCCAGCTCAACTGAAGATAGTCCTGGAAATTTTTCTAACAATTCTTTTAAAAGGACTAAGTTTTTTTTGTCTAACTTTTCTTCATCAACTGATATTCTAAGTGGTGAAATATCTAAATTTTCAATCATTTTTGATGGTTCTATGACTTCAACATCTCTGGCTCTAATAGTATTTTCAGATCCCCCAACATAAGTTCCAGAAACTTTGAGATAGATTTCTCCATCTATTGAAGCATTATATTTATCAACTAACTTATTAAATAAGAGTACTCCTGAAGATCCTGTTAGATCTTGTATGTCAAATTGTATCCATGGATTGCCTCTTCTAGAAACTCGTTTTTGAACATTTGAAATTAATCCTGAAATTGTTACATTTATTTCTTCTTCGTCTTCTAGACTCTGTAATTCGATAATTGAATGGGAGGACTCAGATTTTAAAACTTCTCCATATCCTTCAAGGGGATCTTCGCTTACAAAAAAACCAAGCATTTCCCTTTCTCTTTCAAGTAGTTCTTTTTTATCCCACTCAGTGTTGTTTATATTTATGTGTGTTGAATTAGAATCTTCCACTTCAAATAATGAACCTTGATTATTTTCTTTATTAGCTTTTAGTTCTTTTGCATTCTCAATCAATTCAATAGCAGAATCAAACATTCCTTTTCTTGTAAGACCAAATTTGTCAAGGCCTCCCCCTTGAATTAATGCCTCGACTCCTCTTTTGTTGAGAGATCTTGAGTCTATACGTGATAAAAAATCTTCAATAGATTCAAAGTGTCCATTACTTTCTCGTTCTAAAACTATTTTGTCCGCTGTAATATCTCCTACATTTCTAACTGCAGACAAGCCAAAAAGAATCTCATTGTCATTAACTGTGAAATCTGAAGAGCTTAAATTAATATCTGGGGTTGAAACTTTTACTCCCATATCCCTAGCTTCAGATAAAAAGATTGCAGTTCGATCTTTATCTCTTTTTACTGCTGTTAAGCAAGCAGCTATGTATTCAGCAGGATAATTAGCTTTTAAATAGGCTGTTTGATATGCCAATAATGCATACGGAACTGAATGGCTTTTGTTGAATCCATACCCAGCAAAATATGCAATTTGGTCAAATAGCTCTATCGCAAACTGTTCTGAATAATTATTGGAAACAGCTCCATCTGTAAATTTTTTCCTCTGCTCCTCCATTACTTTTGGAATTTTTTTACCCATAGCAACTCGTAAATTGTCTGCTTCTTGAAGATTAAATCCTGCAATTTTTTCAGCAATCTGCATAACTTGTTCTTGATATAAAATTACTCCATAAGTTTCATTTAAAATACTTTCAAGATCATTGTGTAGATATTCAATCTCTTTTCTGTTATTTGCTCTATCCGCAAATTCATTGTGCATACCAGCACCGAGAGGCCCAGGTCTAATTAATGCAACCAATGCAACTATATCTTCAAATCTTTTTGGCTTTAAACTTCTTGAAGTAGATTGAGCTACTCTACTTTCTAGTTGAAATACTCCAGTCATTTTACCTTCAGCAAATAATTTAAAAGTTTTTTCATCATCAAGTTTTAAATTATCTATATCAAGGCTTTCACTACCAATAAGCTCTAAAGTTCTATCAACTATTGATAAATTTCTCAGTCCTAAAAAGTCCATCTTCAATAAACCAAGTTGCTCCACTGTGTGCATTTCATATTGTGTAACAATTTCTGCATTCGAGCCTTTTTGTTGAATTGGTAAAAATTTTGTTATAGTGTCGGGAGAAATTACTATAGCTGCAGCATGAATTCCATCTTGTCTTCTTAAGCCTTCTAGACCTAATGCGATATCAATAATTTGTTTAGCTTCCTCATCATTTTTGTATTGTTTTCTAAGTTCTTCTGACGCAGAATAGAATTCTTTACTATAACCACTAGTGTTTTCTTCATCAAGACTTAAGCACTCTGAAATAGTTGCTGTATTTCCAAGTATCATTGGGGGCATTAATTTTGCTACTCTATCACCACTAGAGAAAGGAAGTCCTAAAACTCTTGCTGCATCTCTTATTGCCTGTTTGGCTTTAATTGTCGCGAAAGTAACTATATGAGCGACCCTGTCTTGACCATATTTCTCAATAGCATATTGAATTACATCATTTCTATATCTCTCATCAAAGTCCATATCAATATCAGGAAGAGATTTTCTTCCTTTATTAAGAAATCGTTCAAAGATTAATCCATATTCAAGTGGTTCAATTCCAGTAATTCCTAAACAATATGAAACGATTGATCCAGCAGCTGAACCTCTTCCTGCTCCTGTCCTTATATTTCTTTTTTTGGAAAATTCAATTAAATCACCAACAATTAAAAAATATGAAGCAAATCCCATAGAATTTATGACGTCTAATTCATAATCTATTCTTTCAATAATCTCAGAAGTTAAAGTCCCATATTTGCTTTCTCCCCCTTCGTAAACTTTAATTTTTAAAAGCTCTTCTGGAGAAACGTTTTTATCTTCAATTGGAAAATCTGGGAGATAGCTGTTATCAAAATTAAATTCATAATTTACTCTATTCGCAATTGCAAGTGTGTTGTCACAGGCACCTGGATACTTATCTTCAGGAAACAATTTTCTCATCTCTTCAGCAGACTTTACATAATAACCTGAACCGTCAAACCTAAATCTGCTTTCGTCATCTAATGTTCTATTTGTTTGAACACAAAGAAGTGCATCATGTGCTTCTGCACCATTTTCCTCTACATAATGAGAATCATTCGCAGCGACAAGTGGTGCATCTATTAGTTCAGCAATTTCCACTAAGTCATCAAGAATATCAAGCTGTTGCTTGATTCCATGATTATGGATTTCAATAAAATAGTTTTCTTTACCAAATATAGATTGATATTTTTTTGCAATATCTAAAGCTTTTTCAAAACTTCTTTCATTTGAGGTATTTCCTTCTTCTACTGAACCGTCCGGTGCTAAGTGTTGTGCTAGCTCTCCTCCAAGACATCCAGATAAAGCGATTAAGCCGTCATGATGTTGATCTAAAAGTTCATAATCAATTCTAGGTTTGTAATAATAACCTTCTGTATATGCTTTACTGACTAATTCAACTAAATTTTGATATCCAATATTATTTTCGGCTAATAAAGTTAAGTGATATCTTTTATTATTTTCTCTATCTGGCCTATCAAATCTGGAACCTGGAGTGATATATGCTTCATATCCAATAATTGGTTTGATTCCTAAATCATTTGCTTTTTGAACAAACTCCATTGCACCGTATAGATTTCCATGGTCAGTTATTGCAGCAGCTGGTTGGTTTAAATCTTTTACTTTTTTTAAATAATCAACAATTTTTGCAGCACCATCTAACATTGAATACTCTGTATGTGCATGTAGATGAACAAATGATTTAGTCATAAATTTATTGTAAAGTTTTTTTTAGAAATTACATGTTCATTATTGAACTAAAATAATCAGGCATATCAATTTCGAATTCATAATCTTCATTATTTACAGTAAAGCCCAAGTAATACGATTGTAAGCAGATTGCATTCTCCGGTACATTCTTGTCTCTTTTAGCGCCATAAAGTTGATCATTTACAATTGGGGTTTTTAAATACTCTAAATGTGCTCTAATTTGATGATTACGACCAGTAACTAGGTCTAATTCTAAAAGAGCTTTCTCTTCAGTTCTGTTTACTATTTCAAATTTTGTTATAGCTTCTCTCCCGGTTTTATTAACTTCTCTTTTTCTTCTATTTTTTTTTGATTTTGCAAGCGGAAGATTAATTTCACCACTTTTTGTATGTGGATAACCTTCTACTATTGCTCTGTACTTTTTATTAATTAATCTGTTTTTAAATTGAGATTGAAAGTATGCAAAAATATTCTCATCCAAAACACAGACCATCAATCCAGAAGTTACTCTATCTAACCTATGAACAATTCCCTCTCTTTGATTATCATCTTTGATTGGTAAGTTAAATTCATTAACTAAAAAGTCTCTAATTGTAATTTCTTTAGAATTGCTAGTTGGATGTGACAACATTCCGTATGGTTTGTTTAAAACCAAAAATTGGTCACTCTTAAAAACTATCTCAATATTATTTATTTTTAATCTCCGAGTATAAAAGCAAAACAATTCCAAAAGAAATATAAGTATCAGCTAAATTAAAACTTGGTATAAACAGAAGTTCAACAAAATCTGTTACTTTACCATTATCATTAAAAACTAGATTCCAGCCTCTTTCACCTAAGTTTCCTATTGCCCCAGCAAGAATAAGTGTAAGTGAATAAAACTCAACTGTTCCATTTTTAACTTCTCTAAATTGAAAAATTAACCAGGTGAAAACAAAAATTGAAAATACATATGTTATTAATGTATATTCGCTAAAAAGACCAAATGCGATTCCTGTATTATATGTAAGATCAATAGTTAAGAAATTATCAATAATTACTTGTTCCTGTATGTTGTTAATTCGAATAAGGTATTTTGTTATTAAATCTAATGAAGCAAAAATAACTGCATAAAGATACGGAAGTATTTTCTTATTAAGATTCAATTAACTCAGCACAATTTTTGCAAATAGTTGAATAAGGAATTGCTTCAAGTCTGGCAACAGGGATCGGCTCTCCACAATTCTCACAGTTCCCATATTTTTTCTTTTTGATTAAAACCAGAGCGTGCTCTACCTGGTTGAGTAAATGTTTAGTGTTTTCATCCAATGTAAGCTCTTTTTCAAGTTCAAATGCCATAGATCCTCCATCGGCAGATGTTGGATCAGGACTTCTTTCAGCTGAAGCTTCAGAAAGTCGTATATTTTCCCTTTCTTGCTGATGTAGCTCTAACATAGATGAAAGCTGTTCTTTTTCAGCTTCAAGTCTTTTTTTGAACTTATTGATTGTATTTGGTGAAAGTTTTCTAGCCATGTTCTTTTTATTGTTGAACGTATATTAGCCATTTTTAAAATAAATCAAAGATTTTTATATTTTTTTAAAACTTCAATAATTACACAAATTGTAAGAGAAACCCTTTAAAATTCTAAGATATGTTTAAAAGAGTAGATGCAAATATAGATCTTCCTTCCGTGGAATCAGAAATATCTGCATATTGGGACAAGATAAATGCGTTTGAAACATCTGTTGAAAATCGTAAAAATGATAAAACTTTTAGATTCTATGATGGTCCACCGTTTCCAACTGGAAGTCCTCACTATGGAAACCTTCTTGCTGGAGTAATTAAAGACATAGTTCCAAGATATTGGACAATGCGTGGTTATTACGTAGAAAGAAGGTTTGGTTGGGATGTCCATGGTCTTCCAATTGAAATGGAAGTTCAAAAGAAATTAAATTTAGAGGACCCACAACAAATTGACGAGTATGGAATAGATAAATTTAATGAAGCTTGTAGATCACAAGTCCAAACAAATACTGAAAATTGGGAAAAAATTACAAGAAAAATTGGTAGATGGGTTGATTTTGAAAACGATTACAAAACTATGGATATTGAATTTATGGAAAGTGTTTGGTGGGTATTTAAGGAATTGTGGTCTAAAGATTTAATTTATCAAGATTATAAAGTATTACCCTACTCATGGGCAGCTTCAACACCTCTCTCAAACTTTGAGGCAAATATGGACTACAGAGATGTTGAGGATCCTTCAATCTATTTTACCCTTGATGCAAGGGATGATTATAAAAAAGTAATTAAAGGTGATAAGTTTTTGGTTTGGACCACTACACCATGGTGTATACCTGGAAATTTAGCAATTGCCATAGGAAAAGAAATAGAGTATTCAAGAATCTCAATTAAAAACAACTTTTATTGGATAGCTACAGATAGGTTGTTTGAAATGAGTGATTATGAAGTAGAGGTTCTAGAGACTTCTATTGGTAAGGATTTAATAGGAGCATCATATATACCTGCTTATTCGGAATATGAGCATTTATTCAAAGATGGGGCTTTTCGTATCATTCACAGCGATGATACCAATACTGAATCTGGATCTGGTCTAGTCTCTCAAGCACCTGCATATGGAGAAAGTGATTTTTATGCCTTAAAAAATGCAAGTATAGATGTAATCGCAGATCCAGTAACTCTCTCAGGCAAGTTTGACAGTACTTTTAAAGAATTAGATGGATTAAATGTAAAGGATGCGGACAAATTAATTATGGACCAGCTAGAGGAAAGAGGTAATTTATTTTCCAAAACAACTGAGATGCATTCTTATCCCTTTTGCTGGAGAACTGGTACCCCATTGATATACAAAGCTATACCAACATGGTTTGTCAATGTCGAAAAAATTAGAGATAGAATGGTTGAACTTAATCAGTCTACTCATTGGGTTCCTGGTTTTATTGGTGAAAAACGATTCTCTAACTGGCTTGGAAATGCCAGAGACTGGGCAATTAGTCGTAATAGGTATTGGGGAAGCTGTATACCGGTTTGGATAAATACTGATGATCCAGAAGATATGCTTTGTATTGGTTCCGTTGATGAATTAGAAAAATTGTCAGGACAGAAAATTACTGATTTACACAGACACTATTTAGATGATTTAGATATTGAAATTGATGGAAAAACATACAAAAGAACATCTGAAGTACTGGACTGCTGGTTTGAATCCGGTGCAATGCCATATGGTCAACAACATTACCCTTTTGAAAATGAAAAGGATTTCTTTGATGGATTTCCAGCAGATTTTATCGCAGAGGGTCTTGACCAAACAAGAGGATGGTTTTATACATTGACTGTGCTTGCTGTTGCTTTATTTGATTCTGTAGCGTTTAAAAACTGTATAACCACTGGCATGATTCTTGCTGAAGATGGAAGAAAAATGAGTAAAAGTCTAAAAAACTACCCAGACCCAGAAGAGTTGTTAAATAGCTATGGAGGAGATAGTTTGAGAGCTTACTTAATAAATTCCCCTGTTGTAAGAGGAGAACCTTTAAAATTTTCTGAAGAGGGTGTTAAGTTAGTTACAAGAAATATCATTCTCCCGTTGTGGAATTCATTTTCATTTTTTTCAACATACGCAAACGCTGATGACATTACTTTTGAAGATCTTGAAAAAGCATCTCCAGTAGAAGATCGTCCAATGATGGATCGATGGATAATCTCATCAATGCAATCATTGATCAAAACTGTTAACGAAAAAATGGAAAATTATTATCTTTATGAAGTTATTCCTCCGTTGATGAATTTTGTTGATGAATTAACAAATTGGTATGTTCGGTCTAACAGAAAAAGATTCTGGAAAGAAAAAGATGAAAATGATATAGATAAAATAAATGCTTTTAAAACTCTTCACGAAGTGCTTTTAGAGTTCTCAAAATCGATGGCACCTGTTTTGCCATTTATTTGTGAGAAGATTTATCAAGGATTAATTGAAGAAAATGATAAAAGTATTCATTACTGTAACTATCCAGAAGCAGATGAAAATTTAATTGATAAAGATTTAGAAGATAATATTGAACTTGCAAAAAAAGTTATAAAAAGCGTAAGGAATTTAAGAGTAAAATTAAAACTTCCAAACAAACAACCGCTGAATTCAGTAAAAATAATTACTAAAGATAAAGAAATTGAAGAAAAACTTAACGTCATAAGTGACTTGATTAAGAATGAAGTGAATGTAAAAGAAGTACTTTTTGATTTTGATGTGGATAATTGGATAAATTATGAATTTAAACCTAATTTTAAAGTACTTGGACCTAAGTTAGGAAAGCAAATAAATGTTCTTAGCGAGTATTTGAAAAATGTCGACGAAAATATTAGTAATGATATTCTTCAAGGAAATGGAGTTGTTATTGATGATATAAAAGTTCCGACAGGTGAAATTGATATTATTTTAAACAAAAAAGAAGACAAAGAAAACCAAGATATCGTCGATGATTTCTCTTTGTATCTTGATACTTCATTAGATGAAAATTTAATCATGGAGAGATTCTCAAGAGAGCTTGTGTCTTCAATTCAGAAACTAAGGAAGGATTCTGGCTTAGATGTAGTTGATAGAATTAAATTAACTATTACTTCAAATGATAGTTTTGTTAAGGAATCTTTAAATATTCACGATGATTATGTGAAAAATGAAACATTAGCGGTCGAACTTAACTTTATAGAAGAAGAAACACAAAATTTAATTTCTGACAAAAATGTTTCTTTAGATATTAAAAAGTTAACAAACAACTCTTAAAATATAAGGCTGAAGGAAATTAATTCCAAAAATTAAAATCAATGGTGACAAATCAATACCAGCCATTCCTATTCTTAGGGCTGGAATCCTACTCCGTATTGGGTAAAGTATTTTTTCAAAATATTTATCTAAGAAACTTTTTACTTGTCCAATAGGATGATCATATGGAACTTGAATCCAACTTAATATTATCCAGGCAAAAAGACTGTAATAAAATACTCTGAAAAATAGAAATGTAATGCTACACATTTAATTTATACAAACCGAGTTGTTGGAGTCTTTCCCGTTCATCAGTTGAAAGCGATGAATTTGAGGGAAGTATTAGAAATACACCATCTCTGTTTATAGACCTAATAGTTGCGTTACTCATAAAAGCCATACCAGTTACAAAATCAAGAATTCTTCTTCTTTCACCTTGGTCTGGAATATCTCTTATATCCATTGCCACTACAAATTCATCCTTAATTGCAACACCTAAATTATGTATTTCATTAAAAGATCTAAGAGCTTTAATCTCTACTTCATCTTTAGGTGAATGAATTCTTACATCTGAAATATTTTCATTATCAATAAACCTATTTTCACCCGACGGTCTAACTGTTGTAGTAGTTTCAGTATATGGTTCTGGAATAGATTCAGGCTGCTTTAAACCAATCGAAATTAAAAATTTTTCTAACATTATATGAATATTTTACTTCCTACTCGAACTATAGTAGCACCATAATCTAGAGCTATTTCATAGTCTTCTGACATTCCCATTGAAAGCTCACCTTTGTATTGACTATACATATTTTTTAACTCAGTGTTAATGTTTTGCATTTTTGAAAATACTATATTTGGATCTGATTGTATATTTGGTATACACATTAGGCCAATTGGTAAATTTATTCTATCTTTTGAGTATTCAAAGTACTCAAAAATTAAATCAGGATCTATACCTGACTTATTTTTATCATTATCAATATTTACTTGAAGAAAAACTTCTCTTTTGTACTTTAATTTCGAAATCAAATCTATCTCTTTGTAACGACTTACAGTATGAATAAATTCAAAATTTTCAAAAATACTTCTAATTTTTCTAGATTGAAGAGGGGCAATAAAGTGAAAGATAGCATCATTAAAATTTTCTGAATGCAAATAATAATCTTCAAGCCTATTTTCGCCAAATTCTCTAAAACCATAGTCATAAACCTTTTTCACTTCCTCAACAGTTCTATTTTTAATAACTGGGATTAGCTTTGCGTCATAGTTTGATAACTTTTTAGAAATACTATTTAAATTTTTTTCTATATCCATATGAAACTAAATTGTCTTTCAATTGTCTTGTTTTTTCTGTATGAAAAATATTCTTTATTACAAATAGTACATACATTCGTATCCTCTAAATTTATATTATTTTCAAATGCAAATTGTTTAATATTTTTTGTTAAATCTAGATAATATTTATCGTTAACTTTATTGACTGAATTGTTAAATGTCTTTAGAAACTCAACTCCAACTTCGTAACAACATTTTCTAGCATGTGGCCCTATTGAAATTTTTAAACTAGATATTTCATGTATATCTAAACTTTTTTCAAATATAGATTTTTCTAAACCACGCCAGCCAGCATGGGTTGCAGAAACTCCTTTGCTTGATTCCATTAGAAGAGGAACACAATCAGCAGTTTTTACAACCAATGGTAATTTGGTTTTATTTGTGTAAATACCATCACATTTGTAAGAAATATTCGAGTCAGCAAATGCAATTTCAGATGAATGGGTTTGATCCATTGTTGCAACTTGGTTTTGAAAACCAATGGTTTCTAATACTTCTTCTAAACTCCCATCATTTGCCGATGAGAAGAAAGCATTATTTAAATTTTGAGAGCGAATCATCCCTTAATGAAATCAGGAAGACCGTCACCTCCATTATCAGTTTGCTCTGAATCATTCTTTAATCTTCTATTTGGTCTTGGACCAAATCCAGCAGCAACAACTGTAACTTCTACAGCATCACCAAGAGATTCATCTACAATGTGACCGAAGATGATTTCAGCGTTGTCATCAGCACGTTCTGTAATAACTCTTGCTGCTTCATCAACTTCTTGAAGTTTTAGATCTGCAGAGCCTGTAATAGTTATTAATACACCCTCTGCTCCGTCCATATTTGCTTCGAGTAGTGGTGAAGATATGGCAGCTTGTGCAGCATTTGGTGCACGTTGCTCACCAGTTGATCTTCCTATTCCCAGTACGGCACTGCCTGCATCTTTCAAAATAGTTTTTACATCTGCAAAGTCAACATTAATCACACCTGGTTGGGTAATTAATCCTGAAATTCCCTTTACACCATTTGATAAAATCTCATCTGATTTTAAATAGGCTTCATTTACTTTTACATTGTTATCACTAATTTGTAGAAGTCTATCATTAGGTATAACTATCAAAGTATCAAGCACATCTCTTAGAGCTTGAACGCCTTCTTCTGCTTGAACAGATCTCCTTCTTCCTTCAAAGCCAAAAGGTCTAGTAACTACACCTACAGTCAAAGCGCCCAACTCATGAGCTATTTCAGCAATAACTGGTGAAGCACCTGTTCCAGTACCACCGCCTTCACCTGCTGTAATAAATACCATGTCTGATCCTTTTAATGCTTCTTTAATTAAATCTGCAGAATCTAATGCTGCTTGTCTTCCTACTTCTGGGTTAGCACCAGCACCAAGTCCTCTTGTTGTTTTTCTACCGAGGTCTAATTTAACGTCAGCCTTTGAACCAAGTAAACTTTGAGCATCTGTATTTGCAGCAATAAAATCTACACCCTTAATGCCCATCTTGATCATCCTATTAACAGCATTGGTTCCTCCACCACCAACACCGACAACTTTTATAACAGCTGTATAATTTCTAGGTCTCATATTTAGATTCACTCCCTTTTGATTTGTTTTTTTACTTCTTTGTGCCATAAAATCTCCAATTAATGAATCTAGATTATCATCATATATAAATATAAACAATAAATTTTTAGTTTTTTATCTATATCTATACTTTAGGTTTAGATATTACAATCAGTCACAAATGAATTTGTTGATACAAATCTTACAGTCCCTTGACAAGAGCCGTCTGATAAGAGCTCACCCACTGCAGCTGCTTTAGTAGCCAGGTCAATCGGGTTTCCAAAAAGTATCTCAGTATCTTCGTAGTAACCTATTACACTTGTACCCAAGTGAGTTAACTTTAAAGAACCCGTATTAATGTCATCAAAGCTACTCAAGGTCATGAAAAGTGCTACTACCTCTCCATTGAATCCGTTGTCGACAGGTCCATTTACAATTGTCACTGATAATGTGTTTTTAGACGCATCAATAGATTCGGCAATGTATAAATTTTTATACAACACAGATAGTTTTGGCTGAGATCCCCTTAAGTCAGATATTTCAGCTACTTGTTCGTAAAGCTTCAGTTTAATTTCTAATTTAGATGGCAAGATTTTGGTGAGTTCAATTTTTTCAATTGTAGGATCAGCGCTGTAAAGACTTTCTACCGAGGTCTCATCCAATGTCCATATAGATTCACCATACAATGTTTCTAAAAAAGAACTGTCAACTTGGTATTTTGGAGAAAATTCAACATTCCTAACCATGTATTTAGATGAAAATATAAGGTATGAAGGAAGAAGTGTTGCTAGTAAGAAAAATGAGAATACTAAAAAAGTTTTAAAACTGGTTTTTTCTATATCGATGTTTCCTTTTATCAAGAAAAATCTCCAACAAATATAATCTCTTCTTGGAGCATCACATCATATTTATCAAAGATACTATCTTTTACAAAATTAACTAATTTATACAAAGCTGATGATTTAGCATCTTTATCAGCAATAAAAAAATTAGAATGCTTTTCACTCACCCTAACGCCATCTATCTTATATCCCTTAAGACCAGCATTTTCAATTAATTCAGCAGCGTAATAATCTTTACCGTTTTTAAATACGCTACCAGCATTATATAAAGCAGAGGGTTGCGTATTTTTTCTATGATTTGTGAATTCTTTCATGTTTTTACTGATTTTGTCAGGATTTCCATCAGGAAATGTCATTGTGACAGACAGAATTATTGAATCATCAATATCTGTAAATCTATAACCATAATTAATTTGAGATTTGTTAATTGTTTTAATTTTTTTACTTTTTATATCAAAATATTCAAAAGCCTCTACATAATCTAAAAATTCATATCCATAACAACCAGCATTCATGGATAAAGCTCCCCCAACTGTTCCAGGTATACCTAAAAGAAATTCCCCATCACTTAAATTTTTTGATTTTAGAAATCTAGAAAGATCTGGTAAATAAGTTCCTGATCCTAATTCAAGTTTGTTTGTTTTGTTATCAAAATTTATATAGTTAATTTTTGATTGAATTACAGCTCCATCAAATTCATTTTCTGAGAATGCAACATTTGACCCTTTTCCTAGAATAAAATACTCATCAAAAATGTCATATTCATCAAAATTATCTAAGTCTTTTTTATCCTCAAGTAAAAAGAAGTTCTTACACATACCTCCAAAACGATACGTTGTTTCATTTTTTAATAGAACTTTTTGATTAATCATTTAAATATTTTAGTATCTGTGGACCTAATAAGGTAATGTCTCCCGCTCCAAGAGTTAAGACATTATCTCCAGGTTTAATATTGCTTTTAATAAAAATTGGTACTGATCGAATCGATTTAATATATTTAATTTTACTGTTTGAAAAATTTTTGCTTGAAACACCAGGTATTGGCTCTTCTCCAGCTGAGTAAATATCTGTAACAATTGGTGCATCAGCAACATTCAAACTGTTCTGAAATGCTTCAAAATTATCACGTGTTCTTGTGTAGCGGTGAGGTTGAAAAATAACATACAATTTCCCTTTTGTTATGCTTTTTAAAGCACTAATGGTTGCCTTCATTTCTGTTGGATGATGTCCGTAATCATCGTAGAATTTCGTGTTGTTATAAGTTCCTATATACTCCATTCTTCTTTTAACTCCTCCAAACTCAGATATAGCTTTTATGCTATCTTCTGGCGAGATACCATAAACATTACAAATTGCTATTGCAGCTACTATATTGGAAAGATAATGGTCTCCAATTAACTTTGTTGATACTTCATAAGACTTGCCTTCGTATTCAAACGAGTTAGGGAGGTTAATTTTGTAATCTGACGTTTGTGTTCTTGAATACGAAATTATGTCTTTATCATTTATTAACCTAAGATTTTCATCATCGTAATTTAAAACTTTCACTCCTTTTACATTTTTAATAACATGATTAAATGCATCAATTAAATTCTCATACGATTCATAGAAATCTATATGATCATTATCTATATTTGTAACAATTAAATCTTTAATATTTATATTTTTAAATGTATTGAATGCTTCATCAGTTTCAAGTATTAAAGGTTGAGTCTTCTCACCAAAATGACCACCTAAATTACCAAAACCACTGACCCCTCCATAAATAAATGATGCATTTTTGTTATTAAAATGAAATATATGAGAAACCAAAGCTGTAGTAGAAGTTTTTCCATGAGTACCAGTTATTCCAAGAATTTCTACTTCTTCAGATAATAATTCTAAAAATTTTGGTCTTGAAATTACATTTTCATTTTCAGAATAATTTGCAAGAAAAGTGTCGTCAAGGTTAATTGCAGACGAGATAACATATAGTACATCTTCTTGATATTTAAAATTATCAAGGTTTTGGCAAGTTTTTACCCCATCACTTTCTAAAAGGTTAGTAATGTAAGAAATTCTTTGATCATAACCCTCAACATCATGGCCCTTTTGTTTGAGATATTTTGCAATTGAACTCATCCCTGAGCCACCGATACCCATAATGAAGATTTTTTTGAAACTACTTAATAAGTTCATCTACTAATTTTTCACTAATTGTTAAATTTCCTGCTTCAATTTTAATTTTTTCTATATTTTCAGTATAATTTTCAAGAAAATAATCAACTTGATTAGTAAAATCTTCATAATTTTTAATAATTCTTGCAGCATTTATTTTTTCCAGATACTCAGCATTAAGCTGTTGATGTACCGAAGTAGTTCCGTGCTTAAATGGAACGAGTAGCTGGTAGATATTGAGATACGCAGCTTCAAGACTACCCCCGCCTGCACGAGAAACTTGTAAATGAATTAAACTGTAAAACGACTGCATGTCATCAATATAATTATGAGAAATATAATTTCTTCTATTTGTATTAATTATTTCATTATTTTTACCAACAATGTGGATTATATCAATATCAAAATACCTCTCATCTTCACAAAATTTGTAAACAAGATCATTTATTTCTTTTGACCCTTGGCTTCCACCTTGAAATCCTATTGTAAGATTAGAATTTTTATTAATTTCATTATTGTTGTTTAAGTCTAAATTTAAAACTGGTCCACAATATTGAATTTTATTCTTTTGAATATTTTTAGTATCAGGAAAAGATGTATAAACAATTTTAGCGAAGGGAGCTGAAAGCTTATTTCCTAAACCTGAATATATATTCTGTTCTTGAATGTAGAAATTCACTTTCAATAACTTTGAAACAATTGCTGAAACGGGAGCAATATATGCACCAGTTGTAAAAAGAAATTGTGGTTTATACTTTTTTAAATTTTTATATAAATAAATAATACTTTTTAAGATTTTACCAAGATTTAGTATATAGCCAATAATACCTTTTCGTGAGGACACAAAAGGATAAACTATAGTCTCAAAGTCTTTTTCTTTGAAATACTCAATACCTCTTTCATCAGTCACTATTAAAATATTTTTTTTATCGATACCTTGATCAAGCATCGATTTAATTATGTTATAAGCTGGTAGAACATGTCCACCAGTTCCAACACATAAAAACACACCTTTAATCATCAACCCTACAATGCATTATCCCTAGGGCTACAAAAATAGAAACCATAGCCGTCCCTCCATATGATACAAATGGCAATACAATTCCTGTAATTGGTAACAAGTATACAGAAGCACCTAAATTTAAAACGGATTGAAAAAGTATCCATGCTCCTAAACCAGAAATAAATATTTTTTTAAATTCATTTTTTTCTCTAACAGCAATTAAGAAGAAAGTAATGATACATATTGAAAGAATAAATATAAATATTAAGTACCCAATGAAACCATATTCTTCACCAATTATTGATGATATAAAATCTGAATAAGCACTTGGCAAAGAACCCCATCTTGCTCTAGAAGTTCCTGGACCTAATCCAAGCATCCCCCCAGAACTTATTGCAATTCGACTTTGATGAACCTGGTAACATGCACCTAATAATTCTTGACCCTCATTGCATATTTTTTCACTCCAAACCCTAATTCGTTCAGCTCTGTAAAATGCCGACATCAAAAAATATTTTCCAATGAACCACCCTCCTATTGAAAGCAGTGCTGGATAGATTAGTTTAATATTTGAAAATAAAAGTTGTATAAAAACTATGAAAGCAATTGTTGCTGTTGTACCATAATCAGGCTGTTGATAGATTAATATTATCGATATTGCTGGTATAAACCCTGTCCTTAATATTGTTTTTAAATCATGTTCCGATGTATGAATATTAGATAACTGTCTTGCTACAAAAAGAATAATGATTGGTTTTGCAATTTCACTTGGCTGAATTCTTATACTTCCTATTTCTAACCAACGTGTACTACCAAAAAGATTTATTCCCAGAGTTGGTAAAACGAATAAAACAATAAGCATCAGGTATACAACTGGAGTAAGAAATTTGAATAAATATATGTAATTGAGTTTTTTTATTACAAAAAAGGCACCGACTCCTATTAATATTGCTAATCCATGATTAGCTATCATGTAAAAACTGTCTGAGTAAATTCTTTGAGACTCTACAGCTGTAGCGGAAGATACAAGAAATACTCCGAAGATAAGTAGAAGTATCACTGAAATACCATTCAGTTTTATAAGATATTCATCAAGATAAAATTTAAGTTTCATTTTCAATCTCTTTTACTATTTTTTTGAAAAATTTTCCTCGGTCTTTGTAGTTTTTGAAATCATTGAAACTTGCACCTCCGCATGAAAAGAGAACTGTGTCACCTTCTTGCATCTCAGTCTTTATCAAGTTTTTAATTTCATTGATTGATTCGTATTTAATAATTTTTCTATTAAATTGATTTAAATTTAATTTCATTTTGGACGGTACAATAATTTTTTTAACATCAGATGTAAGTTTTAATTCTTCACTAGGAATATTCTTAGTTAAACCATGAAGAATAAGAATTATATTTTTTGATCTATTGATTGCATTTGTTACAGCATGAAAATTTGTTGCTTTTGAATCATTTATAAATTTTATATTTCCTTTAAAATCGATTCTTTCATATCTATGTTCTAATTGTTCCAAGCCGACTAAGAAATTATGACAAGCTTCTTCTATATTGTCTTTATTTAAATCCAATAAATAAATCAAATCTAAAAAAGGTACTAATAATTCATTAGAAAAAGGCGTGTCTATATTTTTTAAGGATGAATACTCAGCATTAACATTTTTTTTAGTTTCATAATCTGCAAACTCTCGAATTAAATCACTATAAACAAGGATGTTATTCTTTTTAGTGAATTTAATAATCTTGGACTTAGCTTCTAAATAATTCTTAAAATTTCCATGCCAGTCCAGATGGTCGCTTGCAATATTTAAAACTACTCCAAAATCAAGTGATAAGTTCCTTGAATAATGAAGTTGGTAACTAGATAGCTCTAATACAAGATATTCAAAATCTTTATTTATTGAATTTAATGGCGAAGTTCCTATATTGCCAGACGATATCGCTTCATGACCATTCTTCTTTAAAAATTCTTTAACAATATTTACAAATGATGTTTTGCCATTTGTTCCAGTTATTCCAATAATTTTTATACTTTTATCGTTATACCTAAAAAAGAGATCTAAATCAGTAGAAATATTTAAATTCTGTGATTTTATTTTTGAAAGAAGTAAATTATCTGGAGGAATACCAGGAGAAATTATGACTTCATCAAATTCCATAAGATTATCAGTAATATCTCTGTCGAAATCAGAAATATTATCATCGTAGATTTCAAAATCTATTTTGTTGTTAATAAAAAACTGTTCTACAGCTTTGCCTGTTTCACCATATCCAAATATTAATTTTTTCACTTAATTTCCAAACAAAACCCAGTCAGCATAAAAGAGCCCCAAACCAAGTACTACAAAAATTCCATTAATAATCCAAAATCTAACTATTACTGTTGTTTCAGCCCAGTTTTTCATTTCAAAATGATGGTGTAAAGGTGCCATTTTAAAAATTCGTTTTTTTCTATATCTAAAAGAAACGACCTGAATTATTACTGATCCAGCTTCTATTAAAAATAAGAAGCAAAAAAATAGAAGCAGCCCTTCTGCACCAAGTGAAATCAAAATTAATGGAAACATTGCACCAATAAAATGTGAGCCGACATCACCCATGATTATTTTTGCTGGATTAGTATTCCACCACAAAAAGCCTAAACATGCACCTGACAAAGATGAAATCAAAAGTGAAATATCTACTGTTAAAAAAGAGTCACTAATAAAATTTGTGTAATATTCTGGATGCCTGTATATCCAAAATGAAATAACTAAAATACCAGCAAAACTAATTGAACTACTTCCAGCTACTAGCCCATCCAAACCATCTGTAAGATTTACCGCATTAGTAATACCTACAAAGACAAAAACTATTAATATCCATTTGAAAAATCCAATGTCTATACCAAAACCACTAAATATATATAGTTGTGTTGAGTAGCCTAAATTGTAAATATATACAGCTGCCAATATACCTGCTAAAAACTGTAGTCCAAATTTTTGTTTGACCGTAAGACCTAAATTTCTATTACCTTTTACTTTTAAATAATCATCAACTAAACCAACTAAAGCCATAGCTATCGCAATAATTAATAAAGCTAAAACATCTTCATTAATTCTTCTTAAAACAACCTCAAAACCTCTACCTATAGTCCAAAAGTTTATGTGTGAAGCAAAAAATCCGAAAGAAGTACCAAGAATCAAGAAAATTCCTCCCATTGTGGGTGTCCCTTTTTTATGTTCGTGGTGAATAACTTCTTCTTGAATATTTTGTCCTATATTTCTACTCTTGAAATAATTTACTCCTAAAAATGTTGATACAAGAACAAATAAAAAACTTAATCCTCCTGATACGATTATTCCAATCATTAGATGCTTAACTCTTCTCTAACAACTTCAATATCATCAAATTCATACAATTCGTCACCTATTTCTTGAAATTTTTCATGTCCTTTACCTAATACTAGTAGTGTGCTTTTACCATCTAGGAGGTTTACACCTTTGCTTATAGCTTCTCTTCTATTTAAAATGATCTCTACATTTTTCTTAAGATCAATTCCTTCAAGTATTTGTTTTGATATATCAAGTTGGTCTTCTTTCCTTGGGTTATCGTTAGTAATAATTATTTTTTCAGCATTTTGAGAAGCTGTACCCATAAATTTTCTTTTTGACTTATCACGATCTCCTCCTGCTCCAAAAACTACAATTACGTCTTTTTTATATCTTTCTTTTGTATATTTAATCACTTTTTCTATTGCATCAGGTGTATGAGAATAGTCTACGATGATATCACCTTTTGCATAATTGATCACTTCGTATCTTCCTTTTGGATTTTTTAAAAGGGGTATTTGATCTTTAAGCTCATTAATATCTTTAACTTTTGAAAAATAAGCCATGCTAAAAGCCAAAAGAAAATTGTAAATAATTTCTGGACCTGATAAGTAAAGTTTTGAATTCACATTTATTCCATCAATATCAAAATCAATTGAATCATTAGTGTATGAATTTAATTGAACATTGTTATTCTTTGTATTGCCAATAGAAAAACCACTAGAATCATAAATTTGATTTAATTTTTCACCATAATTTGAAACTATGTATGCAAACTGATCTGAGATTTTTTTATTGAATAGCTTTGTCTTTGCTTCAAAATACTCATCCATTGTGTTGTGGTAATCTAAATGATCTTGACTTAAATTTGTAAATCCTGACATTTTGAAATATAAACCATTTAATCTTTTTTGGTCTAAAGCATGAGAAGAAACCTCAAGAACCACATTGCTTATATCTCTATCAACTAAGGACAACATTTTTACAAGATTAAATAGTTTTGGTGTTGTTAAATGTTCCTCTTTTGTAAATTCAAAAAGATTATCTTCGTCAATAGTTCCTACAAAAATTGAGGAATCTCCAAGTAGAGAGTTTAGTAAGTGGGCAGTAGTTGTTTTTCCATTTGTTCCTGTAATACCAAAAAATGTTTTATTTTTAAAATCAGGATTTATGTTCTTCAAAATATCTTCAAAAACTTTTTCATAATCTTCGAATCTATATACCTTCTCATCGAAAATTTTAGATTTTGAACTGGTTAAAATTTTGTCTACATCTTTACTCAATGCTTCTTTTATCAAATAGTCTAACTTTTCAATATCTTCATTATCAATACATAAAATTGAACCAGGTTTTAGGTCAAGTGTTGAATTTACAATTACCGAAAAATCTAAATTCATTCCCGAATATTCTTCATAATTATAAATTTTATTCATTACTCTCCTGGTACTAGGTTGCTGACAATTGTTTTAAATATCGGAGCAGCAGTTGATCCTCCTGTAACGTATTCAGATGCGGGGTTAACAGAAGCTCCCCATAAAATAATTGATCCAACAACAGGTCCTTCTAGTGTTTGAATAAATCCAGTAAAAGAAGTATTAAATCTAAAATCTGAATAGCCATCTCCCTCAATATGAGTTCTACTGGTCCCAGTCTTTCCTCCAATTATATAATTATCAAGTTTCAATGACTTTCCTGTTCCATTAACACCCTCTACAACATTTATTAAGAGATTTCTTAGTCTTTCAGACATTTCAACACTTATTACCTGTTGAATATTTGAACTTTCTGTAGGTTTTTTTATTAATGACAAATTTATATTCTTACCGCCATTTGCAATAATACTATATGCTTTGACCATTTGAAGTTGCGTTACATTAACCGAGTAACCGATTGATAGTGAACTTAAACAGGTTTTACAAATGTTATATTCGGTGAAACTTCCCTTTATCTCGCCGGTCAATTCCACTCCTGTTCTTTCACCAAAACCAAATTTATGAAGATAGTCTTCTAAATAATTTATATCCAAATCTTTCGTAGCAAGAATTGTCCCAACATTTGATGAGCGCTCTATTATTTCCTTAATAGATATTTCATATGGCTCGTGCTTTAAGAAATCTCTATAACATCCTTTTAGACCATCGTAATTATTGGCACAGGATCCCTCTATAATTTCGATTTTATCGTCAACTAAATATTTAGTATTTTCATCAAATAATCCTTGTTCGATACCTGCACCTATAGAAAAAATTTTTAATGAAGAACCAGGCTCGTACTGAGCTCTAATACTCAATAGGTCTATATTTAAACTATTTTCAAGATTTCCACTTTTTTCGGCAGCAATTAATATTTCTCCTGTATTTGCATTAGCAAAAACAATAGAACAATTTAATGCTTCAGTCTTTTCCAGTGCCTCAGAACATAGATTTTCACTTATAAATTGCAATTCGGAATCTAGTGTCAAAATTAAATCTTTTCCGTGAGTTGGTTGAATAGTTTTAATAGGTGCCTGAGGAATAATTTTTCCATTCGGTGAAGCTTCATATTTAATTTCACCATCTATTCCTTTAAGTGATGAGTCAAAATAAAGCTCTAACCCTTCTATCCCATTTTCGTCAGGATCAACTTTTCCTATAATTTTTGAAACTGAATTAGAGTGTATTACACGATTAAATGACGGTTCTAAAACGACCCCTTCAAGATTCCAACTTTTTATTTCTTCCCCTTTTTCATAATCTATATTTCTATCTAGATAAAAAAAGTTAGTTGTGGATATTATCCTTTTATGTAATAAATCTTTTTCTATAAATAATATTGCAGATAGTGAATTTACTACTTCATCTAAATTGTCAATTTTTGTTGGAAAAATTCCAATATTATATGACCGAGAACTTGAAGATAATACTAAGAGATTTTTGTCATAGATATTGCCTCTTGACGCTTTTAGCTTTTCAGTTTTAACTCGATAAGATAAAGCTTGGTTTTTAAAATAATCAGAATTTGTAAATTGAAGTTCATACACTGTTGATATAAAAACATACGAAGAACCTAAAACTGTAAAAATCACTACAAAGATTAGAAAATAATTTTTTAATCTTTGAAAATTAGTCATTTTCCAAAACCCAAAACAATTACAGGATTTGAATCTTCATTTAATTTGTAGGGTCTTACTAAATCAAAATTTTTCTTGTGAATATCTAATCTTTTAAAATTAATTTCCTTTGAAAGTTTTTCAATATTTCCAATTGAAAATTCTTCAGTATGTTTTAAATGAACCTTAGACTCTTCAATTTGAAGTATTACAATTTCATTATTAATTTGCTCTAAATCACTAGATAATTCATTAATTTTTAAGTTGAAATACAAATCTGAAAGCATTGACAAAATAAAAACACTTGCCATTAGTAACATAATATTTCTAAATTTCATATTTTCACCACATATCTCAAAGTAGCTGAAGCTGATCTTGAATTTTTATTGATTTCATCATCTGATGGAAATAATTTTTTATTCTTACCAAATTTAAATTTTTGAATCGTATCACAATTGCAAATTGGAATTCTCGGATTGCAAACACATGTAATAGTTAAATCATTAAAAATATCTTTAACTATTTTGTCTTCAAGAGAGTGATAGGTAAGACAAACAATTACACCACCCGGTTTAATAAAGTTTTTAATTTTATTTATCGATAAAGTAATCTCCTCAAGTTCATTATTTACATAAATTCTTATTGCTTGAAAACATCTTTTTATTGTCTGATTTATATATTTTGGATTTTGTTTTCCTAATACATTTTTTAAAACTTTAGAAAAATCTTCGGTCGATTTTAATGGTCTTGAGTTAGAAATTGCTTTTGCTATTTTACGAGAATTTTTTTCACCAGAATATTTATACAAAATATTTGCAATATCTTCTTCTTCAAATTGATTTAATACTTCATCTGCAGTAATTCTGTCATCTTGGTTCATTCTCATGTCTAGTGGTCCCTGATTCAAATATGAAAATCCTCTATCTGGGTTATCAATTTGATGTGAGGAAATACCAAAGTCATAGAAAACTCCTGATATATCCAAAATATTTTTAATAGATAATACATCAGTAATGTTTGAAAATTTTATATTTAAGACTTCATCAGAGGAATTCTTAACTGCTTCTAAATCTCTATCTATTCCAATAAATTTAAGATGGCTGTTCTTTTGTTTTAAGTAGTTAAAATGCGAACCAAAACCGTAAGTAGCATCTACAAATATTCCTGCAGGTGAATTAGATACTATTTCATTAACTTCGGATATCATTACTCCGTCATGCTTTAAGTACCCTACCCTGTTGTTATTCATACCCAGCTCTCTAGCACTGGCACCAATTGGAAAGTTGGGCGGAGTAAGGGTGTTCCAATTTAGTTGTCTAGAGAGCTGGCTATGAACTTATCCTTTCACTTCGTTTATATTTGCAAAGGCTTTATCAGCTTCGTTTTGAATTTTCTTCCAACTTCTAGTTGACCAAACTTCCACAACGGGACCTGAACCAGTTACAGTAACTTCTTCATTGATATCAATTCCGCTATATACTCGCAAGTTTTCAGGTATTTGCACCCTTCCTGCTGAGTCTATTTTTACATCAATAGCACCACTAAATAAAGCCCTTCTTAATTGCCTTGATGTTCTGTCTGTGGATGGAAGTGAAGCCATTTTTATTGCTTCTTCTTCCCAATTTGATTTAGTTAGTATTTGGAGACAGTTGTCTTGTCCCTTGGTGATCACACAGCCCTGTTGAAGCTCGTCTCTAAACTTTGATGGTATTACAACCCTACCTTTAGAGTCCATTGTATGTTGAAACTCACCAAGGAACACTTTCTCCGCCTTTCGTGCCTTGAACCACTTTTACACATTATATGACACTATCTACCACTTTGCAACACTTTTTGATAAAAATTTTTTTATGCTGAAATTAAATATTCTTCCCATGATGGATCGGGATTTGATCCAACGATTGTTTTTATCCAAAAAGCTCCAACAGGTTGTTGGGGGTTTCTTTTTAATTTTAACCTAGTATCTGTGAGATCTTTATCAGCTTTAATTAAATTACATTTTTTACAACAAGCAACAACATTATCCCAGATATGCTCTCCCCCTTTAGATTTTGGAATAATATGGTCTACTGATTCTGCTTGAGCTCCACAATATTGACAAGTGTAAAAATCTCTTATGAAGATATTTTCCTTATTTAAAGCAACTCTCCTTGAATAAGGTGCATTAACAAAATAGTTCAATAATGCAACGTTAGGTAAAGCAATTCGTTTATTTTCTGATTTAAATATTATTTCAGAATCATTTATGGAATTTATTTTTTTGTTTATTAATAATGATATTGCTCTGTTAAATGGAACAACAGATAGCGGCTGGTAAGTGGAGTTTAAAATAAGAGTTCTATGGCTACGATATTTTTCCATAAATTAACATTAGGTAAAAATTTTATGCTTGCAGTTGTTGACTAAGTACATCATCTTCTACTTTAGTCAATAAATTTAAAAATCTTTCTTTATCTAATTCAAATTTTGATACATCTTCTTTAACTTCTTTTGTAATATTATCAATTGTCTCAAAAAATGTAAGTTGTCCATTTTTAAGAGCATCTAACACCTCTTCATCACCTACGGTATAAATTGTGCTTCCATCAGAAACTAATTTAACTTCAGACAAATGTTGGGTCAAATCACCATTTTTTGATAAGTATCTCCAAGCTCTTCTTACTCTTTGAATACTCATTCCATTATCAAGCAAAGTTTTGATTACTCTTAATGCAACAATGTCTCTGAAAGAATACATCTTTGGAACACCGGGTTTTCCATTTGATGATTGTATTGATGGATTAACAAGGTTCACTTTGTCCCAATATCTTAATTGGTGAGATGTGCATCCTGATAAATAACAAGCTTGCTTAGATGTAAATGCATCTTTTTTCAAAACCTTACTCCTATAAAAAATCGATGTATATTTAATTTAATTTAAAGATTTAATTTTGTCTAGAGTTATCTTTGTTTCTTAAAATTTTATATACCTGTTTAAAATTCCATTCAGAAATATTTTCAGCTCTTAAAAGTGCTCTGGTATTGGATACAAAAATATAAGCAGACAATGCCATAACAACAAAACCAGCTAAAGCTAAAGTTGGTTGAATGATATAGGTACTAAACATAGTTAAAAGGCCAATACAAAAAATAAAAAATGAAACAACAGCTCTTGTTCTTGTGTATTTGGAAAGAGTTGATTCTTTTACTGTGTTCGCAAGTTCAGGATCTTCTTTCAAAAGTTCTTGCTCAATTTGGTTTAATATTTCTTGTTCTTTTTTGTTTAATGCCATATGTAGATTTTAATCATTTACCACACTACGCTAAATTTATGACAAACTTATTTTTAAGACATGCTGAAGTGTTAAATAAGAAAAATATTCAGTATGCGAATTTACCAGGATTTCAAATAAGTGACCAGGGGAAAGAGCAGAGTGTTGCAGCTGGAAAATTATTAAAAAATAGTGATAAAAAAATTGAAAAAATTATTACATCTCCCCTATTAAGAGCACGCGAAACGTCTTCAATTATCTCTGAAATTTTAAAAATTCCTATTTTCTTTTCAAATAATCTGACAGAGTGGACTGGAATAAACAACTGGATAGGAAAGACAATTGAAGAGATTAAATCTTCACAAGAATTTTCAGAAAGAAAATCATCTATAGATTTGAGTCCTGTTGAGGAGACCTTAAAAAGTGTATATGAAAGAGTTGCTATAGAATATAAAAATAACGCGAATACATTATTTATCTCTCATCAAGACACAATAAGAGCATTTACATATTTTTTTACAAATGACGAAAATTTTTCAATGTATAGGCCTAAAAATTGTGAAATTCAATTTATTGACAATAATATAGTACGTACCTTGACCTAGTTAGGTTATTTAACTTACTTGAATTATAAAATAATATAAAATTAATAAACTTAATCCAAATGAAGAGACAAATCCAATTGATCCAATAAGCGGTTCTAAAGATTTCAAAAATTTAGTTTCAACTTTTGATAAATATAACTCCACAGTCTTTTTGCTAAACATAAAAGAAAAGAACCCTGAAAAAAATATTGCAACAAAAGTTAAAATCGTTATCCAAGGACTAGGAAAATTCATAATAAGCTAAAGTTAATATAAATATGAGATTTAGCAACAAAACACGTTTTTTAATTTTTTCTATAGTTATTTTATTTTCTACTTATATAGGTTATCTTTTGGGAAATGCATTCTGTTTAGCTGATTCTAATGGTGATTGCTTTAATGATATAGCTCTATATATATTCGTGGTTAATCTTTCGTCTTTAATAGGAACTATGATTTTGGTTAATCTCTCAGAAAAATCGATTACTGAATGGAATCAAATTAATGAAGAAGAATAAATTTTCTCTTTTACATATACCAAATCATCAGTTGAAACATCCTTATGAAAAACTAGCCTAACTGTTTTATCATTTATTAATCCTGATAGCACACTTTCTTTTTCTAGGTTTTTTATAAAATTTTGAGAATTTGCTCCATCATTAAATTTAAGAAATATCATGTTTGTATTTTTATATTCTGCTTTAAATAAGCCATCAAATTCTTGTTTTTCACTTATAAAATCAAAAACGTCTTTAGCTTTTTGGTGGTCCTCTAATATTCTTTCCCGTAAATCTAGTGATTTATTTGCCATTGAAGCTATGACTCCTACTTGTCTCATTCCGCCTCCAAGTATTTTTCGGTACTCTCTGGCTTCTGTAATAAATTCCTTACTGCCAAGAAGCATTGAACCTATAGGAGCACCCAATGCTTTTGAAAAACAAAAAGTCAAACTGTCAGAAATATTTCCATAATTTGTTGTAGATTCCTCACCTAGTATTGCATGCCATAATCTTGCTCCATCTATATGAATATTTATACCTATTTCTTTTGCAAAAGAATAAACTTCAGCAAGATGGTTATAAGAAACTATCGACCCTCCTGATGCTAAATGAGTGTTTTCTTGTGCAATAGTCTTAATTTGAGGTTTATGTACTTTTGATTTTTCATAAACACTTTTAATTGAATCTAAATTTAACGCCCCATCTTTATGATCAATTTCTCTAAACTGGACTCTAGAAAGAAATGAAGCTGCACCATGTTCATAATTTTTAATATGTGAATCAGATGTTGTAATAACTTCAGTACCAGGTGAATTGTGAATTAATAGTGAGATTTGATTTCCCATAAGTCCAGAAGAAACAAAAAGGCCGCTTTCAAAACCTAAGAGTTCTGCACATTTTTCTTGAAGATTATTTACAGTAGGGTCTTCACCATACTCATCATCTCCTAGTTCGGCTTGTAAAGCCTCCTCAATTATATTTTTGTCAGGTTTAGTGACTGTATCAGATCTTAAATCGATCAATTTCATTTTTTTCCTTATCTAAAGATATGAGATTAATAATAAATGCAATTATGAAAAATAATTGAAAAAATCCTAAAGAGGTGCCCGAAGATAAGTTTGAAAATATTATCCAAAACAAATTTGGCATAATAATTGCAGTGATAATACTTCTCTTATCTTTTAGAAAAGAATCACTAACTAATAATAAACAAGGGACAATAAATATAAAATGATAGGGCTTTAGATAAGGATTGATAAGTAAAACTAAAGTGAAAGTTGTTATGAGTTTTATCTCAGTAGACATTTTGTATTTCCTTAAAACTAAAATCATAATAAAGATACAAACTAAGACATATATAAGGAGTAAAAATATATTTGAGTCAATATTCAATATATTTAATAAACCCAAATATATTGAAGGAGTATTGTGACCAGGTGATTCTTTCAAAATGTTATATTGCGAATTTGAATTGAAAATAATCCCTAAAAATTGATTTAAAGAATTAATGTTTATTAATATCGCAAATAATGAAGCAGAAATTATAGTTTTTACTTTTCTAGCAAAATTAGTATTGTCCAAGTAAAAAAGAATCGGAACTAGTAAAAGAAACCAAATTCTTTGAATTCCAAAAAGAATCAAAAACAAATATAAAAAATGACTTTTCTTTTTGTAATGCCAAACGAACAAAATTAGAAATACTAACTCCAACATAACAAAGTTTCCAGTCTTAAGAACCCACCTAAGAGCTAAAAAAGCTCCAAATAAATACATAGAGCTGAGAAAAAGATTTCTATTTTCATTTCTTAAAATCAATAAAAATAGAATCAAAGCAGGGACTAAAAAAAAGTAGTAATTTGTTTGATATCCAAAATCACATGAAAAATCTAATAGTTGTCTAAAAATAGGTGGGTAATTAAAGGTGTACTTATATTCAACATCATAAATTGATAAATTACTTGATTTTGATAGAAAAGTTAAATCACAATAAATCTTTGCGTCACCACCATATGGCTTGTACCTTAGAACATTAAATGTTGTTATGGAACTTAATAGCAACCCTAAGCCGATAAGAAATTCGAATTTTATATATTCTGAAAACTTGATTACAAGTAAGCTCAAAATCATAAAAATAATTAATACTACAAATGTTCCTGAAGATAGGTCTGAATAAAAACCATTACCTAACGAGGTATTGAAAAATAATTCAGATATAAATTTTCTAAACACTATCAATTATTTTTGCAAAATTTTTCATTGCTTGCCTTATGCGTTGTTTGTTTTCAACTAAAGCAAGTCTTATATGTCCTTCTCCACAGTTTCCAAAACCAACACCTGGAGAAACTGCAACATTAGATTTGGAAAGTAGGTTAATTGAAAATTTCATAGAATCATTTTTATATATATCAGGTAATTTCGCCCATATAAACATTGTTGCGGTACTTTTATAGACTTCGAATCCATATTTTGTTAAATACTCTTCTGCCAACATTTTTCTATCCTGATAAATAGAAGACACTTCTTTTGGATAATCGTCTAATTCATTTATTGCAACTGTTGATGCAATTTGTATTGGTTGAAAAGTTCCGTAATCGATATAAGATTTAAGTTTTGTAAGAGAACTAATAGCACTTTCGTTACCAACGGCAAAGCCAACTCTCCACCCAGCCATAGAATAGCCCTTGGTGAGTGAATAAAGTTCTACTGTGTGGTCAAATTGTGGATCGGAATTTAACAAAGATGGAGGTTTTTCTTCATTAAAATATATATCCGAATAAGCAAAATCATTTATTATCAAAAAATTATATCTTCGTGCAAGACGCACAAGTTCGTCATAAAACTCTTGATTTACTGTTAATGTAGTTGGATTGTGTGGGAATGATACAAGCACTGCTTTAACTTTTTGACTTGTTAAAGCTGTATTTAAATTATTTAAAAAATTTTCACTACTTAAACATTCAATTTTAATTACATTTGCACCAGCAATTAATGGAGCATAATGATGAATAGGATAACTAGGGTCCTGAACAACAACATTATCACCCTTGTTTAGTATAGACATTAGTAGATGAGTCAATCCTTCTTTACTACCAATTGTATTTACAATATTTTTACTAGGATCTAAATTAATTTCGTATTCTCTCAAATATTTATTTGCAATAGCATTTCGTAAACCATGAATGCCTTTTGAAACAGAATATTTATGATTCTTTTTTATTTGAGCAGACTCTATTAACTTTTCTACAACTAATTCATGAGAGGGAATGTCAGGATTCCCATAGCCCAAATCAATAATATCCTCACCACTTTGTCGCAGAGCTAGTTTTTGCTGATTAATTTTATTAAACAAATAATCAGGAAAGTTATCAATTAAATTGTTTGAGTATTTAGTCATTTTTAAAAATATTATCTATAGTTTCTTGAAAAATCTTCAAATTAGAATCTTTTACAACGAATATTTTCTCGTAATCAAATACATATATCTTTTTATTAGTAACACATCTTGAAAGTGTCCCTATGGGGTTTATTAAATTTTTATATATGTTTTGTTTATCTATAAAATCAGAATCTGAACCCATCCACTGATTAATCCCTAAATTGTACTTTTGTACTAAATCTAATTTAGATTGTGAATTTCCTCCAATAAATAATGTTGAATTATTTGAAATAAAATTATTATTTTTCAAAATATAATTAATAACTACCTCAATATCATTATCAAATATCTCATCATGCTTTTCATATTTGTTATCACCAGTACCTAAACCTATATTTATATTTTTAAGCTCAAGAAGAGGATCGATAATATCTTTAAATAATATATTTAAATCTCTTGCATTAACATTTAATACACAAACACCTACTTCAATTTCATTTTTTACTTTTTTATATAAGCTAAAGATTTCTTCAGTAAATATATAAGTGGGCTTAATTGAGTCTGTGGGATTTTTAAAATGATCAAAAAGATATAGTGCATCAATACCCAAATCAAGAATAGACCTTATTTTTTTATCAAAATCAGTCTCAAAAAATTGTGGTGGCAGAAGTAAAGAATTTTTTCTATTCATCAAACGCTAATGCAGCAGCACCAATTATCCCAGAATCTTCTCCTTGTGAAGCAATAAATACTTCAGGAAAAGTTCTAGAAGGAAATTTGTATCTGTTCTTAATATCGATTTGTATAAGCTCGATTAAATCAAAAGGTTCAGAGGACATACTTCCGCCAAGAACAAAAGCTTCATTATCGAATATTTCAAATAAGCTTAAAAGTCCATTTGAAATATTTTGAATTATTTCATCTCTTACAGTGGCTTCTTGGTCCGTTAAGTTTAATGTGGTATCGAAAAGTACTGAACCAATATTTTTTAAAGCAAATGCTTTAGCAAGTTCCGAATCTTGATTTTTCTCAGTTAGTTCGTGACATTTCTTTGTCCATACTGATGCTGCAACTGATGTCTCAAAACTACCTTTCTTTCCACTATCGCCCTCAACATCTCTATCATTTGAAGTGAGCATATGCCCAACCTCTCCTGCATTTCCGCTTCCTCTTAACAATCTACCTTCAGAAATTATTCCCCCGCCAACCCCTGTACCAAAAGTTAACATAATCAAATTTGAGTATTTATTTTTATAATTTAAAAAATATTCACAATAAGCTGCAACATTTCCATCATTGTCTAGATAAAATTCGTAGTCTGAAAAATTTGATAATTTTGAAAAATCAATTTCAAATGGTAAGTGTGGACCATACAAATATTTGTTACTTGCTACATTTACATATCCTGGCATCCCTACAGATACTTTTGAAATGTTATTAATATTTTTTTGAATAATTTCTGAGAGTGACTCTATGAACTTTTCTTCATCTTTAGGGGTGGGGGTTTTATCTTTGTGAATGACTTCATAACTATTGTTTATAACTCCATATTTTATTGTTGTGCCTCCAACGTCAAAAGATAAGCAATTCATTATATTATTGATGATAATTCTAAATATTGGTTAGTGGCTCTAAAGTAACCAGTATTAATACATTTTGTATTGTTTACTATCCAAGTAGAAGCTTTAGGTTGATGAACATCTCCAAAAAGCGCAAATTTAGGATGATTTGTTTTTATAAAATCTAGCAGACTTTTCCATCCCTGTTCTATTTTATTTGTAACTACATCTGTCATTAATTCATCTATATACGGTGGTGCATGGGTACAAATAATTTCAGCCTTATCGAGCTTATTTAATTTTTTTGAAAATTCATTTTCACTAATTTCTCCTCTTGCATTGATAGGCGTAGGTACTCCCCCTCCTGCAAAACCTAACTTAGTGCCTTGATGTTCAATTAAAAGACCATCAACATTTTTTATAGTAGACGACGTGTAGCTATTCATAATCTCAACGTCATCTACATTCCCAGGGATAAACCATACATGATATTTTTTTAAAATTTTAAAAACTTCTTCATATTGATTTTCAATAGCATCTCTCATATTTTTCATAATCACTTCTGGATCATTAGAATATAAACTTTTCCATAAATCTTTTCTTTCTTCAAATCTGTGCTCTTTTCTTAAATTAATAAGCTTTTGCACATTTTCTAATCCAAATACCTCTTTGGCTATGCCATCGCCATTTCTGTAATCTATCCAATTGATTAAATCGCCTAATATAACTACTGGCTCATTTTTTTTTGGCAATAATTTTAAAAATTCTAATTGATGATGGACGTCTGAAATAAATATCATCTATTAATTTGTAACAGCACCTGTATCAGAACCACTAACTAGTTTTGAATATTTGTATAGAACACCTGAACTGTATCTTGGAGGAGGCAATTTTAATTTACTTATTCTCTCATCTAATTTATTTTTTTCAATCTCTAAATTTAAAGACCTATTTTCTATATCCAAAGTGATGATATCTCCATTTTGACATACTGAAATAGGTCCTTTGTCAAAGCTTTCTGGAGCAACATGGCCAATACACAAACCAGTAGTGCCTCCAGAAAATCTTCCATCAGTTATTAGCAAGACATCCTTACCCAATCCTGCGCCTTTAATTGCGGCAGTAATTTGTAGCATTTCTCTCATTCCTGGCCCCCCTTTAGGACCTTCATTTCGAATAACTACAACTTCTCCTTTTGAAATTTTGTTATTAAACAAAGCATCTAAAGCATCCTGTTCAGAATCAAAAACATTTGCGGGTCCAGAGAAAGTATTAATATCTATTCCTGCAGTTTTTACGACTGATCCATTTGGACTTAATGAACCTTTAAGGATTGCAATGCCACCCTCATTTGATATAGGATTGTCTGGAAAACTTATGACATTTTGGTTTTTTGGAATTTGTACTTTTTCAAGATTCTCACCAACAGTTCGTCCAGTAACTGTCATGCAATCCGGATTAATTAATTTATTTTCGAGAAGTATTTTTGATACTACAGGAACTCCTCCTATTTCATTCAAATTAACCATATGATATTTTCCAAATGGTTTCATATCAGCTAAGTGAGGAACGTTTCTACTAAGTTGGTCAAATTTATCAATCGATAATTCAACTCCTGTTTCATATGCAATAGCTAATAAGTGAAGTACGGCATTTGTGCTTCCACCGAGAGCAAGTACGGTTGTGATGGCATTGGTAAATGCATCATGAGTCATAATATCACTAGGTTTTATATTATTTTTTAATAAATAATTAAGTTGCTTTCCAGATTCAACAGCAGCATCTCGTAACTGTGCATCCTCAGCTGGAATAGCAGCGGTACCAGGTAAACTCATTCCTATTGCTTCACCAACTGATGCCATAGTGTTAGCAGTAAACATTCCTGCGCATGACCCTACTCCAGGACAAGCCGCACACTCAATTTTATAAAGTTCTTCTTCTGAGATGATTCCTTTTTCAAAAGCACCTATACCCTCAAAAACATCAACTATTGATATATCTTTTCCGTTGTAAACTCCAGGCAAACTACTTCCACCATATAAAAATATTGCTGGACGATTAATTCTTCCTGCAGCCATTAACATTCCTGGAAGAGATTTATCACATCCCGCAATTGTCACCATTCCATCAAATCTTTCTGCATGCATTACCAATTCAACTGAATCAGCAATTACTTCTCTAGAAACTAAAGATGCTCTCATCCCCTCATGACCCATTGAAATACCATCAGAAACAGCAATTGTAGAGAATATCAATGCAGCAGAATCAGGGCCATTTACGCCTTTTTTAGCAAATTCAGATAATTCTGGACCTGTCAGGTTACATGGAGTAACTTCATTACCCGCAGAAACAACTCCTACTTGAAACTTATTAAAATCATCATCTTGCAGCCCAACGGCCCTTAACATCGCTCTAGCAGCAGATTTACTAGCTCCTTTTGTTACGTCATCAGATATTTTTTCCATAGAATAAGAATAGATTATTTCAATTATGAAGTCATACTTTTTAATTTTTCATATTCAAGTTTTAAATTTTCATTTACTTCATTATCAAGCAAACTACTTATTTCAAAAATTTTTCCTAACTTCCAGAATCCCCACAAAATATAAGTCTTCAAAAAATCTGAAGAATTTGTGTACAATTTCAAAAAAAAATTAAAAGTACTTTTATTAGGATTATTTGTTAATGCAATGACTGCATTTCTTTTTAAATAATCGACATTTCTTTTAGGAATATAAAACCAATAATAATTTTTGAGTAATACTTCATCATTTGTTTCAAGTAAATCTTCTAGATTTACTTGAAATTCATTTTTTGTTTTAATTTTAATTTTATTACTTTGACCAGGTGGACATGATATCAAACATTCATCACAACCATAGAATCTATTTCCAATTGATTCCCTCATATCGTACGGAATTATTTCAGGCGACTGAAGCCAATAAGATATACATTTATTTGAATCTAGTTTGTATTCATTATCCAATGCACCTGTTGGGCAGGAAATCTGGCATAAGTTACATTCTCCACATGAGTAAGTTCTTTCATCTGTAGACTGGAAATTAGTTTCAACATAAACTGTTCCTAGTAGTTGCCATGGACCAATACCAGGACTCAACATCATTGTGCTTCTCCCCTGCCATCCCATCCCAGACTTTTCAAAAAAAGATCTATCGTAGTGTTTTGGATTATCAATAAATGTTTGGTGCTTAATATTTAATTCATTAAATATGTCTTCAAATTGATTGATTATTTTTTTCAAAGGTAAATAAAAATCTTGTTGTGCAAATCTTGCTATCTGACCATATCCTATATTTGTTAAATTTGAAGTATTTACCTTGTTTTTGTAGTCATATGCAAAAATTAGAGCAGAATTGGCCCAATCAAATTTATCAACAAGACCTGAATAGTCTGGATTAGAGAATGTAAATTTCATGTTCGCATGTTGATTTTGCTCCTTTACTTTTTTGATTTGATCAGAATAATTTAAACCGGTAGGTACTGATACAACTCCAATAGACACATCAAGTGGAATATCTAGTGAATTTTCTATTATGAAATTATTAAGATTTATATCTTTCATTTTTTTTTGATTTTACTATAGTTATTTTAATGAAAAATTTAGCTGTATTCATTTCAGTATTAGTGCTATTACTTATTTAGCGCTCATTTTGCTGTGATGAGCGCCTCCCAAATCGGGAGGTTTTTTTTTAGTAAAGATGGAGTAATTTAGTTTTTATGAGTAAAGAACAACTTACAGGTGCAGAATTAGTTATTAGAGGTTTAGAGTACCTTAATGTATCAACAGTTTTTGGAGTTCCTGGTGGTGCAATCTTACCTGCATATGATCCATTATACGATAGCCCTATACGACATATTCTGGCAAGACACGAGCAAGGTGCTGGCCACATGGCTGAGGGATATGCACAATCAACTGGAGAACTTGGTGTTGTAATCGCAACTTCTGGACCTGGAGCTACAAATCTTATAACTCCTTTAGCAAATGCATTGATGGATTCCACTCCTCTGTTAGCTATTACTGGTCAAGTAGCTTCTGAAGCAATTGGTAATGATGCTTTTCAAGAGGCATACACTGTCGGGCTTTCTATGGCTGCTACAAAACACAACTATTTAATAACTAATGCTTCTGAAATACCTCAAGTGTTAAAAGAGGCAAAGTATATTGCAACTTCAGGAAGACCTGGTCCTGTTTTAATTGATATTCCAAAGGATATTTTAAATCAAAAATCTGATTGGGTTGAACCAGGTCCACTTGATTTACCAGGATACAAACCTACATTAGAACCAAATCCAAAAATGATTCAGCAAGCAGCCAACTTAATTAAAAATTCAAATAAACCGATACTTTATGTTGGTGGCGGAATTATTCACTCCAAAGCAAACCAAGAACTTTTTGACTTAGCAACTAAATTTAATATTCCTGTTGTTACAACATTAATGGGTAGAGGTGCGTTCCCTGATGGTCATGAGTTATGTTTAGAAATGCCTGGGATGCATGGAAATTATACAGCTACAACCTCTATACAAAAATCAGATCTGCTTATTGCTATAGGTGTTCGATTTGATGATAGAGTAACTGCTAATCCTTCATTTTTTGCACAAAATGCAAAAGTAATTCATGCTGATATTGATCCTGCTGAAATTGGAAAAGTAAGAGAAGCTCAAGTACCTATAGTTGGTGATGCAAAGAGTGTGATATTAGGTCTTATTGATGCTCTTGGAGATACAAAACTTAATACTGAAAATTGGATAAACGAATTAAATAGTATGAAAACTGAATTTCCACTTTCTTATAATCAAAACGAAAATGGTCCTTTGAAAGTTCCGTTTGTTCTTGAAGAGCTTCAAAATTTAACTGAAGAAGAGGCAATTGTTGTATCAGGTGTTGGACAACACCAAATGTGGATTTCACAACATTGGAATTTTACTGAACCAAATACTTGGTTAAATTCAGGGGGTCTTGGAACTATGGGGTATTCATTACCTGCAGCTATTGGTGCTAAAACTGCATATCCTGAAAAATTGGTACTTGCTCTAGATGGAGATGGTTGTTTTCAAATGACTTGTCAGGAATTGATTACTGCCTCTACAGAAAATATACCAGTCAAAATTGTAGTATTTAACAATGGAAATCATGGAATGGTTAGACAGTGGCAAAAAATATTTTACAATAGTAAATTCTCTGCATCTGAATTAGGTCATGTAGTTCCTGATTATGTAAAGCTAGCTGAGTCAATGGGTGCTGTAGGTTTAAGAATGACTAAAAAATCAGAAGTAAAAAATGTCTTTTTAGAAATGTTAAAAATAAATGATAAACCTGTGTTAATTGACTGTGTTGTAGATCCTGAAGATATGGTATTTCCTATGGTCCCAGCGGGTGGTAGCAACGACCAAATAATTTTAAATGAAGAGGATTTAAAAAATTTATGAGTGAAAGAATTTTATCAGTTTTGGTTGAAGATAAACCTGGTGTATTAGCTAGAGTTGCATCTACTATTTCAAGACGAGGTTTTAATATAAATTCTTTGTCTGTAGGACCTACTCACATAGAAGGCAGATCAAAAATGACAATTGTTACTGAACTTGATGCAGTAGAACAAGTAAAAAAACAGCTCAATAAATTAGTTAATGTTATAAAAATTGTTGAGCTAGATCCAGACATGACAATCGAAACTGAAGTTTTATTATTAAAAGTGTCAATAAATAAAGATAGCCAAACATCTGTAATTGAAAAAGCTAGTCTCTCAGGAGCTAATTCAGTAGATGTAGGCCAAGATTATGCAGTTTTTGAACTTACTGGTTCTTCAAAAGAATTAAATAAATTTGAGGATTTAATGAAACCGTTTGGAATAATTGAAATGGTTAGAGGTGGAAGGATTGCTATTCAAACAAATTTGTAAGGAGAGATATGGAAACAAAAATTATATACGATTCATCAATTGATCAAAATCTAATTAAAGATTTAAAAGTAAGTGTTATTGGATTTGGTAGTCAAGGTCATGCACATGCATTAAATTTACATGATTCAGGTGTAGATGTTACTGTTGGCCTTAGAGAGGATACAGAATCATTCTCAAGAGCACAAGAAATGGGTTTAAAAGTTGAAAACTTAGCAAATGCCGCATCTGATGCAGATGTTGTAATGTTGCTTCTTCCAGATCAGATTATGGCAGATGTTTATAACTCTGAGATTGCTGACAGTATGAAAGAAGGTGCAACTTTACTGTTTGCTCATGGATTCAACATTCATTTTAACGAGATCATTCCAAGAGAGGATTTGTCTGTTGGCATGGTTGCGCCGAAAGGTCCAGGTCATTTATTACGAAGAACTTATGAAGAAGGAAGTGGGATGCCGTGCTTAGTAGCTGTCGAAAAAGACTCAAGTGGACACACACATGAAGTTGCCCTTTCATATGCTTCAGCTATAGGTGGCGGACGTGCTGGCATTCTAAACACAACTTTTAAGGAAGAAACAGAAACTGATTTATTTGGGGAACAAGTAGTTCTTTGTGGTGGATTAACAGAATTGATTAGAAATGGTTTTGAAACACTTGTAGAAGCTGGATACCAACCTGAAAGTGCCTACTTTGAAACTCTTCATGAAGTTAAATTAATTGTTGACTTAATGTATGAAGGTGGTTTTGAGTGGATGAGGCATTCAATTTCAGATACAGCTGAATACGGTGACTTTTCACGTGGTTCAAGAATTATTACAAGTGAAACAAAAAATGAAATGAAAAAAGTGCTAGAAGAAATACAATCTGGTGCATTTGCAAAAGAGTGGATGTCACAGGCAAGAGAAGGTGCACCATTTTTAAATCAAAAGCGAGAAGAGGCTTCAGCTCATCAGATTGAATCAATTGGAAAAAATTTAAGAAATATGATGCCTTTTTTGGATGCTAAGGATATTAAAAAAGATAAATGAGTGAAGATAAACTTGTAATATTTGATACTACGCTTCGAGATGGAGAGCAAAGTCCGGGTATTGCTTTAACTCCATCAGAAAAACTTTTAATTGCACAGCAGTTAGAAAAGCTTAAAGTTGATGTAATTGAAGCAGGATTTGCTGCATCCTCCCCTGGTGATTGGGAAGGTGTTAATCTAATTGCAAAAAATATTAAAAATTCTACAATTGCATCTCTTGCAAGATGTCATCCAGATGATATTGAGCAAGCTTGGGAAGCAATCAAAGTTGCTAAGGATTCAAGGATTCATGTCTTTACCTCTACATCAGAAATTCATATGGAACATATGCTACGAAAGACAAAGGAAGATATTCTTAAAGACACAAGAGAATCTGTAAAATATGCAAAAAAATTATGTCAAGATGTTGAGTTTTCAGCACAAGATGCAACAAGAACAGATAAAGACTTTTTAATAGAAGTGTTAAAAATTGCTGTCGAAGAGGGGGCTACAACTATAAATGTTCCCGACACGGTAGGTTATGCAACTCCAAAGGATTATCTAGATCTTCTTCAATCAGTATATGAAGATGTTAAGGGGGGTAATGAAGATGTTATTATTTCTACTCATTGTCATAACGATCTTGGATTAGCAGTTGCTAACTCTCTTACTGCAATAACTGCAGGTGCAAGACAAATAGAAGGTGCAATTAATGGTATTGGAGAAAGAGCTGGTAATACTTCAACAGAAGAAATCATTATGGCAATAAAAACAAGACAAGATCAGTTTGGAGTAGATATTAAAGCAGAAACTACTGAAATTTTTGAAACTTCTAGGTTAGTTTCTAAATTAACGGGATACCCTGTTCAATACAATAAGGCAGTTGTTGGAAAAAATGCTTTCAGTCACGAGTCTGGAATTCATCAACATGGTTATTTAAGAAATACTACGACTTACGAAATAATGTCCCCGGACTCAGTAGGGCAAGAGGCAAAAATAATTTTAGGTAAACATTCTGGTCGGGCTGGATTTAAAGATGCTCTAGACAATTTAAATATAAGCCTTGACGATGATTCATTTAGTAATGCATTTGATACTTTTAAGAAAATTGCAGATAGAAAGGGTGAAATAGTTGAAAATGAATTAAGAGCTATTGTTGGACAGGTTGAAAATAAAGAAAATTCAACAAAGTTAGTATCTGTATCTGTAAATAGTAAGGATGAATATGCATCTGCAAAAGTAACACTCAAGGTAGGCGGTAATGAAGTGACAGAAGAAGCAACTGGTGATGGAATGATTCATGCAGCATTTACAGCAGTAAAGAAGATATTAGATTCTGATGCAACATTGATTGATTACCGTGTAGAAAGTATTACTAAAGGTTCAGATGCAACTGCAGAAATCGTTACAATAATAAATGATGGTCATTTGATGAAACAGGGACGTGCAGTATCTACAGATGTAGTTCAAGGTTCAGTTGAATCATTTCTAAATGCATTAAATAAATGAGTAAAACTTTTAATATCTCACTTCTCCCCGGAGATGGTACTGGTCCTGAAGTAGTCAATGAAGCAGTTAAAGTACTCAGTAAAACCTCATCTTATTACGATACGCAATTCAATTTCTCTCAGAATGATCTTGGAGGAGATAGATATTTAAATACTGGAGATTTAGTTACCGATAATGATATTAAACAATTTCAAGATTCTGATGCGGTACTTCTCGGCGCAATTGGCCACCCAGATGTAAAGCCTGGAATATTAGAGCAAGGTATTCTTCTCAAACTTAGGAAAGAGTTTGACCAATATATTAACCTCAGACCAGTTGTTTTATATCCCGGTGTAGAAACCCCACTTGCCAATAAAGAGCCTGAAGATATTGATTTTATTGTTGTCAGAGAAAATACAGAAGGATTATACGCTGGAGCTGGAGGTTATATTCATTATGGAACTGAAAATGAAATAGCAACTCAAGAATCAATCAATTCATATCATGCAATTCATCGATGCATAAAATACGCGTTTGAATATACAAAGAATAACAATAGAAAAAAAATTACACTCTGTGCAAAAACAAATGTACTAACTTATGCACATGATTTATGGGAAAGAATCTTTTACGATGTTGCAAAAGATTATCCTGAAATTGAAACCGATTATGGACATGTTGATGCAATTTGTATGTGGATGGTTAAAAATCCAGAATGGTTTGACGTTATTGTTACAGATAACATGTTCGGAGACATTATCACTGATTTAGGCGCAATGATTCAGGGAGGAATGGGAATCGCTGCAGGCGGGAATATCAATCCTTCAGGAACATCAATGTTTGAACCTATAGGAGGATCTGCACCAAAGTATACAGGTAAAAATATTATTAATCCTCTTGCTTGTATAGGAGCTGGTGCAATGATGGTCAAAGAATTAGGTGAAGAAAAATATGCATCCGACATTGAAAAAGCAATCATCAATACGGCAATTAAATTAGATTCTCTTTCAGCTGGGAAAATGGGAATGTCTACTGAAGAAGTTGGTAATTCAGTAGTTGAAGAACTATCTAATTTAAATGAGTGAAGATTTCACTTACCTAGAAAACCTTATATCAAATAGAAAAGTTGTAAGAAATTATAAAAAAATCGAATTTGACCCTGAAAAATTAAAAAATATTTCAAAATTTAGTGTAAAAATTCCTACTGCAGGGTTTTCGCGCGGGATAGAAATTTTGCAAGTAACTAATAAACAAAACATTAAGAATATTGCTGAACATTTTAATGAGCTGGAGTATATCAAAAAAGGAAAGCCAAAGTGGATATCAAATTCCATTTGTTTATTTTTTATCTTATTAAATGAGAATGCTTACCACCAGAGATACGAGAATCCTGACAAGATTAAAAGCGTAAGTTCAAAAGATTGGGATATTCCTTATTGGTATGTAGATGCAGGTGCAGCAATGATGAATTGTATGTTATTAATTGAAGAGCAAGAATTAAAAAGTGGTTTTATGGGATTACACAATACAGATAGGGACGGCATTCATAAAATGTTAAATGTTCCAAATACATATAAAATTATTGGAATGATAACTGCAGGAGTAGAAGATAATATTGGAATTGACAAAAAATCAAAAACAAAAATAAAGAAAAAACTAGTACATTATGAACAATTCAATAAATAAATATATTGAATCTTTAAATAATCCAGAATATAAATTTTTAATATCTCTGAAAAAAAATAGAAATAGAAAATCTGAAAATAAATCTATTGCTGAAGGGTACCGGGAAAACTCAAATTTAATAGATTCAAGTTTAAATGTTGATACTTTATATATCTGTCCAGAATTGTTTGTAGGTGAAAATAATGAAAAACTTATTAGAAAATTTGAAAATAAAAATATTCGAATTGTACAAGTAGCATTAAAAGTATTTAAAGAAATATCTTATCGTGATAAACCAGACGGAATAATTTCTATATTTGATGTAAATAAAAACAAGTTACCAAAAACAATATCTGGCCCTATTCTTATACCTGACCAAATTGAAAAACCTGGAAATTTAGGAACTATGATTAGAACCTCAAAATCATTTGGTATAAATAATATATTATTATCTGATGAAATAACTGATGTATATAATCCTAATGTTATAAGAGCTTCAATAGGTCACTTATTCAATTCAAATATATCTAGTGGAAGTAATGATGAAATAATTTCATTATTGGAGGCTAATGATTACCAAGTACTGTTATTAGACCCGGAGGGAGATGAGAGTCTTGAAGGTTTTATTCCTAATCAGAATTTTGCATTGGTAGTTGGTGCTGAACAATATGGTATATCTGATAATTGGTTTAACTCTAACTACACTTCCCTATTTATTAGATCAACAAATAATGTTGACTCAATAAATGCATCTACAGCAGCAGCTATAGCAATGTGGGAGCTGACAAAATAATTGGAATTTATAAAAAATAAAAATATTGTTGTTTTAGACATTGAAACTACTGGAATAAAAGCTAATACTGACAAAATTATTGAACTTTACATGCTGAAAGTTTACAACAATGAAGTTGTAGAAGAATATCATTCAAAATTTAATCCAGAAATTGAAATTCCATTATTCATTTCAAATTTAACAGGGATATATCAATGGCATGTCAATACCTCCCCCACAATTGACCAGGAAATTGAAAATATTAAAACTTTTATAGGTGATTCTGTTGTTATAGGTCATAATTTAAAATTTGATTTATCTTTTTTAAATTATGACCTAATAAATAATGGGTTTGAAAATATTGCTAACGAAAACATAGATACTTTAAAGTTATCAAGAGCTCTGTTGAGGAATAAAGTTAGAAATCATAAACTATCTACATTAAGTCGTTACTTTAAGACAACTAATAAGAATGACCATAACGCAAAAGCTGATGTTTTAACAACTTATGAAGTATTTAACAATCTTGCTAGTGATGAAAGAATTATAAATAAGAAAAGCATTTCACATTTAAATTCTTTTTTAAACGAAGTTGATGATGAACTAAAAGTTCAATTTTCCTATGAAGATGTACCTAATTCAATAGGTATTTATTGTTTTTTGCAAAATAACAAAATCCAATATGTAGGAAAATCAAACAATCTAAGAAATAGAATTGGATCACACCTAAGTTATGCGAGAAGCTATAAGTCAAATAAAATAGTAACTAATTCAAATAATTTAAATTTTATTGAGTTGGATAGTGAATTAATAGCACTCATTGCAGAGCATAGAATAATTAATTTTTTCAAACCAACTTACAATAGAAGCGGTAAAGTACCAAAAAATATTTATTGGGTTAAGTTAAAAAGTAATAAACTTAGACTTGAAATTTCTAAAATTGAAAGTACAAAAAATACACTTTACAAATTTGGACCATTTATAAGTTACTCGAAAGCAGTTAATTATAAAAAGTCTTTAGAAGAAATATTTCAATTAATAAAGTGTAAGAAAAATAATGCAAGAAAAGAGATATGTGATATTTCATTATTATTAAATTCTCAATGCGCTTGCATAGAAAATTTCAGTTTAGAAAATTACTTAATCCAAAAAAATGAAGAGTTTAAAAATTATTTTGAGAATCTAGATATAAATATTTCAGAAATAAAAAAATTAATTAAGAATTACTCTAAAAATTTAGAATATGAAAATGCTCAAAAATACAAATTATTATTATCCATACTTGTGGAACACCAAGAATTTTCAGATTTATTTAATAAAATACTTCAAAATAATGAAGACCTTAGTACAAAGCTATCAAATCATGGAATTAAGATTCAAGATAAACAAATTTTTATAGAAAATTTTAACGATTCTAATAATTTATTTGAAATCAATAATTTGAATGAGGAATACTCTTTTCCACATTTTTTAAGTGAACTTCATATAATTTTGCGTTACCTAAGAAAATCAGAAGCTAATACAATAGTACTATGAGTTTATTTTTTGAATCTGACAATCTAACACTTGGTTACGGCAATCAACTTGTAATTAAAAATCTAGATATTTCTTTAAACTTTTCAAAAAATTATGAAATTACAGGAAAAAATGGTTCCGGGAAAACTACGCTAATCATGTGTATAAGTAATAATTTTATAGGAAACACTTTTAACTCTAATATTCGCAGAAAAGACACTTCATTAATGGAAATTGGCTCTTCCCCATCCCTCATGCCCGAGCTTTCCTTGCTTGAAAATATTAAATATTTTTTATTTAACGACAATATAAATGAAAACATGATATCGAATGTTCTTAATAAATATGAACTAGAAAGTTTTAAGAGTGATCTAGTTGGAGATTTTTCAAGTGGAATGGTTAAGAGAAGTGAAATTGCAATTGCAGACCTTAAAAACCCAAAAGTGCTTTGTATTGATGAGCCCAGAGTATATCTTGATGAAAACGGAGTTGACCTATTGCTAAATCTTATTACAAAAAGAGAAAAAGAAGGTAGTACTTCCATTTTGTCTAGTCAAGAAAGTATAGGTGCATTTACGTCAATTGAGAGGTCAATTAATTTAAATGATTAAAAAATATATTATAAAAAAAGAGCTAAATATGGAATTTAGAAATAATACATCTTTATTTCTAATTACTCCCACAATGTGCGTTTTAATAATAGTTTTTCCCATTTTGTCAGAAAATAGATTTCGTGTTGAAAATGATATCTTTTTGATTGTTGAGCTTTTATTTTTAATTATATTTACAACACTTTTTTCAATCAGAAACCCCCTAAATGAACAGAAATTAATAAAAGAATTAAATTTTGGTTCTATAAAGAAAGTAGATTATTTTTACAGCAAGACATTCTCAGAATTAATAATTTTTTATCCACAAATAATCATTTTGTTAATTCTTTTTTCAGGTTTTACAAATACTTCTTTAAATTCATCTTTATTACATATATGTTTATCAGTTTTATTTTTTTGCTTGAACACAATTATGATAAATTTATTTTTCCAAATTTTTACTACTTTCAATAACAGATTTGTGCAATTTACATTGATTGTTCCTATTTATATTGGTTTTGCAATTTTAATTGCACCCCTTTGGTTAGGTTTAAATCGAGAAATAAGTAATATTTACTTAATGATGTTTTTAGGAATAACTATGATCATTTACTCTTTCACTAATTTTTATTTAAGGAAATCATAATGATGCTATACGGACCTTTATTAGTTTGGATCGCCGTAGCGTCTTTTGGACCTTACGATGTCACCCAAGGTATTTCATCAAAATTATTATACGTTCACGTCCCTACAGTTTGGGTTGCATATTTAGGTTACTCACTTACTTTTTTTTACTCGGTTTTATATTTCTTTACTAAAAAAGAAAAATACGATTCACTTGCCGTTGCCAATGCAAAGTCTGGTGTAATTTTTACCATTGTTACTTTACTTTCAGGATCATATTGGGGAAAGCTCACCTGGGGAACATGGTGGGTATGGGGAGATGCAAGACTTAATTTAACAGCAATACTTTTACTAGTTTATTTGGGATACATAGCCTCAAGACAATTTAATAAAGATTTAGCCAAAACTGCTAAAAATTCATCAATAATTGGAATCTTTGGAATTATACAAATTCCAATTTTGCATTTTAGTGTTATATGGTGGAGATCTGTTCACCAACAAGCAAGCATATTAAGTCAGGAAACTGTAGCTTCAGGTGATGCACCTATGTCTAGTGATATCCTAGTAACTCTACTAATTAGTGTTTTACTAGTGACACTTGTTCATGTATTCCTTACTAAAAGATTCAGAATATCAAATGATATATCGTGGGAAGATTATTTAAATCCTCAATCAAGAGCTAAAATTTAAGTAGAGTGAAAAAAAATCTATTAGTTGTCCTTTTGGGCATTGGCTTGATTATTTATGCAAGTACTGTCATTGCATCTAGAAATACTATTTACTATTACACAACCTCAGAGACTTTGGGAATAGAAATATCAAATGAAGAGAGAATAAAACTTGGAGGATTTGTTGTAGAAGATTCTATAACTAAAGATGGAGAATTTACACTTTTTACAATAACTGATGGCAATAAAGATATTGATATTGTGTTTGATGGATTTGTTCCTGAACTATTTCAGGAAAATATGGGTGTAATTCTTGATGGCATATTTGAAGATGAATTATTCCTTGCTGATGACATGTTAGTTAAGCATGATAATGAGTATGTTTCAAGCGATGGCGAAACATATAATGTAGAAAATTACTCAGAATGATATACAATCTCGGTATTTTAATTAGCTGGTTAAGCTTCTCGGTTTTAATATATCTGTTTTTTACTAAAAGCAAATATAGAGTTCATTTACTTGTTCGAATAAATCTATTTTTACAAATTTTCTTATTTTGTTTATTAGAAATAGGCTTGTTCTTGAATGACTTTTCTGTGTCCTATATAGCTAATTACTCAGCTGTTTCTACTCCCCCGCTTTATAAGTTTGCATCTTTGTGGGGTTCTCTTGACGGTTCAATTTTATTGTGGAATTTATGCTTGAGCATATTTATGTTCCTTTATTTAAAGTACTATAAAATTGAAAATTCAAATCTAGACATAAAAATATTTTCATTTATAACTATATTTTTTGTTGGTTATACAGTTTTCAGTTCCTCTCCTTTTGCAGGATGTATTGAATTAGCAATAGTTGGTTGCAATAAATCAACCTTAATTCCATTTCAAAATACCCTTATTAGTGATTTAGGAAGAGGACCAAATCCTTTATTACAAAATCACCCCTTGATGGCCATTCACCCTCCAATGCTTTATATAGGTTATGTAGGTATGACGCTTCCTTTTGTTGCAGCTACTAGTCGGTTGTTCAAAAGAGATCAATCAGATGATTGGATTGATGTAGCTGAAAGAACAACCTATGTTCCTTGGTTATTCTTAACAATTGGTATAACTTTGGGCGCAGCATGGTCATATGAAGTTCTAGGTTGGGGCGGTTACTGGGCTTGGGATCCTGTTGAGAACGTATCATTTATCCCATGGCTGCTTGCAACTGCATTTTTACACTCGTCAAAAATTCAAAAATCTAGCAATACATTATTAAATTGGAACTACATACTCATTGGATTAATGTTTCTTTCTACAATTTTTGGAACATTTGTTACAAGATCTGGTGTTTTAATATCAGTTCATGCTTTTTCAAATGGAAATATCGGTACTTATCTACTATTTGGTCTTACGATTTTTAGTTTGTTATTTATATTTATTGGTTCAAAGAATATTGAATACTTTTCTGGTTCTAAAAAAATTACTAATTGGTTTGGAAAATCAGGTTTTTTTGTTTTGAATAATATCATCTTGTTTTCTTCAGCTTTAATAGTATTTATTGGAACAATATTCCCATTATTTTATGAAACCATCTATGACAGACAAATTACTATAGGTAGAGCTTATTACGATATTCTCGTAGGCCCAATGTTATTAGTTTTACTAGGTTTAATGATTTTCTCTATAAAGCTTTCAGTAAGAAATATAAATTTAAATTCTTGGTTTAATGAGAACTCTAATTTACTAAATTTATCACTAGTAATAGCTATATTTTTCCTAATAAATTTAAACAATAGTTATTTTTTAGTAGTTACCGTTGCTGCATCTGTAATTCTTATTATTTTAACAATTAAAAATATGGTTAAAAGAATAAGAATTACAGATGCGAATAAAACCTACTGGACAGGACAAATAGCTCATTTGGGTATAGCTGTCTTTGCACTTGGTATTGTTTTAAATGTAACACAAAGCTACTCAACTGAAAAGGAAATCAATTCTTTTCAAGAATTTGAATTTAATAACACTTCTTTTTTCGTATATGACTCTATAGAAGAAAATAAACCAGAAAAGACAATAATAAAACTCCCAATATCAAATGAGATTACTACAAAATATACTTCTCTAAATATATTTAGAAATTCTTCGCAACAAGCAATTAGTTCGCCTGCTGTATTTAGATCATTAGCTAACGATATCTATATAACTGTAAAATTTATAGATGAAGATAGTTATAAATTAATTGTTAGGAACAACTACGGTATTTTAATTATGTGGATTGGTTTATTTATATCCTCGATTTCATTTATTCCAAGGTTAAAAAAACGTGTATAAAAAGTACTTAACATTCGCTTTAATATCTATTTTGGCATTTGTTCCTCAATTTCTTCCAGATGATGAATCAAGATTTGATGAATGGAGTAAGTCTTTGTTATGCCCTGTATGTCAAGGTGAGACTATTTATGATTCTCCTTCTGAATATGCAGACGACATGAGATCTATTCTTCAGGAACAAATAAACAACAATATGACAGATAATGATATTTATGAGTTTTGGGTCACTAGATATGGTGAGAAAATAATTACAAATCCTATTGAAAGAAATTATGAAGTTGTTTTGATTCCATTATTTTTAGTTTTGATATTCATATACGTTTTTTTGAGGAAGTTATATGTTAAAAAATAAATGGTTTTATTCATCAATTTTTATTATTTTATTCCCAATTTTTCTATTTGTTAATCTACAAAACAATACTGAGAATATGTCAAATCAATCAACAAACTTGGACGAAGTTTCAAATCAAGAAATGGAAAAAGTAATTGAATTGAATCCCGACATAATGCCTATGAGAATAGCACTAGCTAATAGGTATTTTGAAGCATATGATTATTCGAGTGCTTTACCCCACTTCATGTATGTTGCTGAAAATTCTAATGACATAGATTTAAAAAGTCTGTCATTATCTCAAATTGGTTGGATGGTATTTGAGTCTGGAGATATAAATACATCTTTAAATTATATAAATGAGGCACTAAGAATATCCCCAAAGTCATTATTAGCTGAAACTTATAGAGGAATTATTTTAATTCAACAAACAGATACAAGAGATGAGGGAATACTTATTTTGAATTCATTACGTAATAATCCTTCATTATCGGAAGAAGATTTGTCAATTATTGAAGAGATTTTGGAAATTTATGAAAGTTAGAATTGTTTTATTACTTTTTTTAATTATCTCATGCTCTGTAGATACTGAAGATTCGAAGATTGAAATTGATCAAAGTATTTTTAACAATCTTAAAACACTTGAAACAAATGAAAGTTTAACAATTGATACATCGAGCTATGTGATAATTAATTATTGGGCATCATGGTGCCTTGAATGTATTGAAGAACATCAATACTTAATTCAATTATCAAAGACAAGAGGCTTGACTGATAAAGTTATACTTGTATCTTTCCAAGATTCTATTGAGAACTCAATAGACTTTCTTAATGAATACGGAAGAGGAGATATAATTTACGCAATCGATACAGAAAGCAAGCTAGCTATTTATTCAGGGGTTTTTGGTGTTCCTGAAACGCATATAATTTTAAATAATAAAATAGTAAAAAAATATATTGGTCCTCTTTCTTTAAGTGATTTAGAAGAAATAATAAATTCTTATTCAAATGAATGATATATGCAATTAAAATAAGAAATGTGAGATGGATAATCGCGATTTATCGAGGAAAGTCCGGACTCCGTAGAGCATAGAGCTGGGTAACTCCCAGGCAAGTAATTGACGGAAAGTGCAACAGAAAATATACCGCTTGTTTAGGCAAGTAAGGGTGAAAAGGTGGTGTAAGAGACCACCAGTAGTTTAAGTAATTAAACTAGCTTGCAAACCCCTCTAGGAGCAATACTAAGAAGCAATTAATCTGCTCGGTTAATAATTGCGGGTAAGTAGCTAGATATATTTGGTAACAAATATACAAGATGGATGATTATCATGCGCATTGCGTATACAGAATCCGGCTTATAGTTTCACAAAACTCGGGTGCCTCTTAATGGGGCACCCACCTAAAAAAAATATCAAACTATTATTGTTTCATGACAAAATTTTCATACTTCTTAGGTTCAGAACAATGGCAACCAGAAGACTTAATTAAACATGCTGAAATAGCTAGAGAAGCAGGATTTGAAATGCTAACAATTTCAGAACATTTTCACCCATGGGTTGATGATTATTCTGCATCAAATTTCACATGGTCTACTTTAGGTGCTCTTGCTAACAAAATTCCTGAATTAGATCTTGGTACAGGTGTTACAACCCCACTTTGGAGAATGCATCCTGGAGTAGTAGCGCAGGCAGCTGCAACTGTTGATAGACTATCGTCTTCTACTTTTCATTTAGGAGTTGGTACTGGAGAAAACATAAATGAAGGACCTCTTGGATATGACTTTCCTAAATACGAAGAAAGAAAAAATAGACTAATTGAATCGTTAACAATTATTAGAAGACTTCTTGATGGTGAAAAGCTTTCTTTCAATGGAGAATATTATAAAACTGAAAAAGCAAAGTTATACTCTCCCCCATTAAAACATATACCTATATGGTTAGCTGCTGGCGGTCCTAAATCAGCTCAAGTGGCTGCTGAATATGCGGATGGTCTTATGATTAGCGTCAAAGATCCTAAAGATTCTTACGAAAGAGTTATAGACCCAGCTAAAGAAAAAACATCTGAGTTGAAAAAAGATAACCTATCAGTTCATACATATAGATGGACAATGTTTGCAGAAAATGATGATGATGCATGGACTGCATTAAGATCATGGAGAGGTTTACGTGCACCCAGCAGGCTTCAACAACTAGATCCAGAAGCTTTGAGACTTGAAGCAGATAGTTTTCCTAAAGAAGAAATTATGGGTAAATTTTCAAAAGCTTCAACGATAGATGAGCTGTATGAAATTTATAAGCCGTTGGTTAATGAATTTGATTCAGAGATTGTAACAATTCAAATATCTTCAATAAACCAAGAAGAAACAATCAGGTTATTAGGTAAAGAACTTTTACCCAAACTGCGTAAATAAATTGTTAACTTATTTAATAATTGGTTTTACCGGTGGCTTGTTGTCTGGTCTTCTTGGAGTAGGTGGAGGTGTAATTTTTGTCCCACTATTGACATATCTAACAAAAATAGATTTTAAAACTAATACAGGAATTTCTTCACTTGCGGTAGTCTTTGTCGCTTCAGCGAGTAGCTTAACTTACATTTTTAATGACTTTAATAAAGGTTCAAATCTTATATTTGCAACTCTAGTGATAATAACTGGTGGGGTTGTTGGTGGATATTTAGGGAGTAAATTAACTCCTAAAATAAATACAAAAGTTTTAGTAAGAATTTTTTCCTTATTACTTATTGCAACAGCTTACAGAATGATTTTCTCAACATCAGTTAATGCAATATATGAAAATAACTTATTTCTTTATTTTTTAGTTGGATTTGTATCTGGAATAGGATCGGGTTTGCTTGGAATAGGTGGAGGGATAATTAGAATTCCAATGTTAATCCTGCTTGGAGGTTTTGAACAAATTATTGCTCAAGGTATTTCTTTAATTACTACAGTTCCTACAGCGTTAACAGCTGCTATTACAAAAATCCGTAAAAATAAAGATTCAGTAAAAAATGGTCTTTATGTTGGAATTTTTGGTATCACTGGGTCTGTAATTGGGGGTAATTTTGTTTTTAATATTTCTGAAAGTATCTTAAATATTAGTTTTGGTATATTCTTAATTTTTGTTTCAATAAATATGTTTTTTACATCAAAGTAATTTTCCATTTTTTAAAAACAATTTCAAATTTTCAAAATTTTTAAATTTAATAATTAAATATAAGATACCTATTAAATTTAAAATTATTTCTACCTGTGAAGACAAAACAATAAAATTTTGTTCATTTTCAAAAAAAGGATATAAGAAAATACTCTGATTTGTCCATGTAAAACTAAGAACCAAATATAAAAAGGCCCCAATTGAAAACAATAAAGCATTGCTTCTAATTTTTGAACCACGTTTGGTAATAATCATTATTAAGAAAAATAAAGAAACATTAAACAGTAAGCTATGACCTAAAAATTGAGTTTTATTTGAAATTCCAAAATTATAAATTAATGAATCAAGTAACAAGGGGTATAAACTTCCTAGTATTATAAATCTTAAATCTGCAGCATAATCCTTAAAAATATAACGAAAAAGAAATATAGAAATACTTGATGTCCAAATTATCATATTTCGTCTAAGGCTTCATTTGCTAGCTGGTCTGCTCTTGAGTTGAATTCTCTTCTGATATGATGAATTTCAATATCTTCGATTTGATTTATTAAGTTAAGGCTTTTTTCATAGTGAGATTGTAATTTTTTTGATTTAACTTTATATTCCATGTTTACTTGCTGAACAACTAATAAGGAATCTAAAAATATTCTTACATTATTTACATTGTTTTCAACACAATACTCTAAGGCAGCAATTAATCCTAAATACTCAGCTACATTATTTGTGTTAATTCCAATCTTTTTTTTAATAGTGTCAATTTCCACTTTATCTTTGTTGATAGATACTCCAATAGAAGCATCGCCAGGATTAGAGCGAGAAGCTCCATCACAATATATTTCATACATTAAATAACCACACCCTGACAATATGGACACTGATTATATTTAGAATCAAGGATTTTATCTAACTCACTTGATGTTAAACTAACTCCACAACAACCACACTGATCCTCATTTTTATATGCAGCAATTATCTCTACCCCATTATGCTTTAATTGATCGTAAAGTTTTACAATATCTTCTGGAAAAGAATTGAGTAATTTTGATTTGCTAATTTCGAGGTCGTTTATTTTCACATCTAAATCTTTCCATTCAGATTGTATTTTTTTAGAATATTCAATTAATTCGGGTTTTAATCCCTCCAATGATTCTTCTATTTTTGAATAATCTATCAGATCTTCCGAATTTAATTCATTTAGTTTTTCAAGTGATTGACTCAAATCATTCACATTTTTTTCAACATTTGACTTTTGTAAATTAAAATTTTGTAGTTCCCCAGCATCAAGTTTAGGATTTTGGAGTTTTTCTAAAATATTTTTTAATTTGTTTTCGTTTTCTAATATTTGCTTATCAATGCTCTTTTTTTCTTCAAAATAACTGATAAGGTCTTCTTTCTTTTTGTTTAAAAGCGAAGTGCTTTCATTATATTTTTTTTCTAAATTTTTTAATATATTTACACTATCCCCTTGGGACTTTTCTGTAATTAATTTAAATATTTCGTTATCTAAATTTTGTAAATCAATCAAATTACTTAACAAAAAAGGTTCATTCATAATACTTATTATAAAAATACTCGAGCTTTGTTCCTAGCTGATTACCTAAATTGTTAACGAATTTTGTCATTCCTGGAATTTCAGTTGATAAGTGATTGACTTGAATTAATCCTAAATGTGTTTCATCGCCTTTTAATAGATATCTATGTGAGATATCACCAGTGATGAAAACATCGACTTTAGATACAATTTCTTCTAAAAATTGGGTTCCTGATCCAGGCAAGATTGCAATTGTGTTTATCTCCTTAATTTCCTGGAAATATTCGTTTGTTCTAACAATTTTTGTATTAAGTTTTGATTCAACAATTTCTTTAAGTTCACTGTTTGATGTTTTTGGTATATTTCCATAACGGCCAGCTCCAAATTTTCCAACAGTGTGAGCAAAAACTTTAGTGTCTGTAATGCCGAATAAATCAACTAATGAGTCTGCATTTCCTCCATTGCAAACGTCTTGTGCAGTATGGATTGTAATAATATTTAATCCTGATTCTCTACATTTCGCTGTTAAAAAGTCATCTTCAAAAGTTTCAGTACCATCATCTTTTAAAATTTTTTGAAGTGGAGGTGGGTGGTAGGTAATTAAAGTGTTGATGTTGTTGTTAGTTGAATAATCTAAAATAGAGTTTTCTAATTCATGTGCAACAGCTACCCCATTTACTTCAGAATCTTCTGAACCAACAGTTATCCCTACAAAATCGTCTTCAAAAGCATAATTAAGAGGAACTAATGAATTTACAGTTTCTAGTAATTTACCAACATTCACTTAATTAATAGTAATAAATAAATTTATAAAGATTTAGCAGTTTTTTTATTGTGGTAATTTGCCCAAAATACAAGTAGTGTAGGCAAGATTAAAATTGATGCGACAAGTGCAAAACCCAAAGCAACAACAACAACTTGTCCCATTTGTTGAAATGGTTTTAATGACGAAGTCATTAAAATACCAAAGCCTGCCATAGTTGTAAATGCTGAGCCAAACAATGAACCGCCCGTTGTCTTTAAAGTTGTTTTAACCGCTTCAACTGGATTAGGAGCGACCAAGAGAGTTTCTCTAAACCTATTAGTTACATGAATTACAAAAGGTACCCCAATACCGATGGCTAATCCTGACAATGTTGAAGTTACAGGATTAAGTGGAATATCAAGAAAATACATGCCTAAATATGTACCCATCACAATTGCAACAACTGGAAGAATTGTAATGACACCAAGAAATGGTTTTCTAATGTCAATTAAGTAATAAAGGATTAAGAAAGTCATTGAAGCTAAAATTGCAAATATAAGTGATTGAAATTGTGATTCAGAAATTAAATCGCTCACACTTTGAGTAACAATTGCATCGTTAGTAGCTGCAATTGAAACACCTAGAGAAGATAATGGGGTAAATGCATCATAAATATCATCTCTTAATTGGGCAGCACCTAAGGAACCTGCAGAAGTTGTAATTCTTACTTGTTGTGCAGTTACTGTACTTTCTTCATTAAAGTAAAGGCTTGCTAAGAATGCTTCTGGGTCAGTACTTACAAGATACTCATAAAGTCCTTGTACGTCACCGGAGTCTTTAACTCTCAATGCGTCTATACCTTGAGATCCAGACATTAAATCAACACCAAAAGACCCGAGTGTTCCTAAAAGCTCCATGTCTGGCATAGCTGGTGGTGCACCAGGAGCTGCTCCTTGTGGAGCTAATAACTGTCCGACTGTACCAATAACAGATTCAGCTGCAACGTTTCCAGCATAAACTACAATATTTTCCTTATCGCTCAGATTGTTAATTGATTCAATAAGTGCATTGTGTATTTCTGGAGTTGCTAAATCTTCTCCTTCAATTAAAACTGCAGTAGTTTCTCCAAATCCACCACCAAATTCTTCGGTTAATAAATCAAGAGTCTGTACAACTGGATCATCCTCAGGAAGAAAATCTGTAAATTCAAAAATTGTTTCTAAGTTGGTAAAACTGAAATAACCGTAACCAGAAATAGCTACTAATAATGCTAAGGCTACCAATTTAAGTCTCTTAGGTATAATTCCACTAGATGCTGCAATTTTGTTTAATACACTTTCGCCAGATGATGAAAAAGCCTCGGTACTAATATTTCCTTTTGTTTCAGCTCTTTTATCTAATAAAGTTCTTATTGCAGGTACAAAAGTCATTACAAGAAAAAAGGCAAAGAATATTCCAGTAGAAACTAATATTCCAAAATCTTTTAATTCAGGTAATGGGGAGACTATATTTGTTAAAAAACCAACTATTGTTGCAAGCGTTGCAAGAGTTAATGCAATACCAACAGATTTAAGTGTAGATGAAGTAGATCCTATTATTGAGTTGCCTGAACCAATCTCTTCTCTATATCTTGAAGTAAAGTGAATAGCATAGTCAACACCAAGACCAATCAAAATGATTGGTGCAATCTGAGACACTTGATTTGGTGCACCAATTATGTCTAAATAGCCAGGTCCAAGTATTGTTCCTGCGCCTTGCATCCAGCCTATTGATAGAAGTATTGCTCCTAAGCTTAAAAGTAAATCACTAAATGTTCTTCTTCCAGATTTAAGAATACCAAAACCTTTCCTTGGCCTAATGAAAAATATATATGCAAGAACAACAAGAATGATGATGAATGCTTGGCCAAATAATAAACCTATTTCCTCTAGAAAATCATCACCTTCATTACCAAGCAAAAGCCCAAAAGAAAAACCAGAGACTTTTATATCTCCAATTGAAATTTCTGATAGTGCATCAGAAAGAGCTACTTCCATGCGAGGCTGTTCGATAAATGCTCCATCTGAACCACCAAATTCTTGAACAATTAACGAGCTGTCTATAGTAACGATTGCTAATCCTGCTGATGCAGTTGTTTTATCTTCATCATAAGTTGATGACAAAAGTGCAGCAGCAAAAGCCTTGAATTCTGGAGGCATTTGTCCATTGGCTTGGTTATAAAGTTGTTTAAATTGCTCATCTGACATTGCACCTACATTTAGAGTAGGATTAAATGCTTTAGCAAAGTCAACTGGTGCAAAAAAACCTTGTACAGCACCTCCTTGTTCTTTAACTAAATATGGGTATATTTCACTCTGTAAAACTGCTTTATTTATTTCTTGCCAAGCGAGGTATCCATCCACTGTAAGAACATCTTCTCCACTTACAATAATTTGAAAAACTGATTGTGAACCTGATGTTTGGAAGTACTCACCTAATTTAGACTGGGCTTGAATTTCTGGAGTATCAAGTTCTCCACCAAAACTTGTACTCAATTCTTCAGCTTGACCTGCCATATAACCAAAAAAACCAGTTAGAAGAACTACAACAAGTATTGTGATTACTGGTCTTTTCGTTGCAGCTGAAGAAAAAAAGTTTGTTAAAAGTTTCATAAATCTAAAGACTACATTAAATATTAATTTAGCGGTACTTTATTAATGTTAAATTAATGTAAATCTACGAAAAACTTAAAATAATAATATGCTTTATGCACTTTTAACTTCAATGATATTAAATTTTTCAATCTCACCAGATATGAGTCATGAAAACGAAAATCATTACACTAAAAATAAAATTGATAATTACGACATAATTACTATTTCTCAATCTGGAAGTCTTTTCTATAGTGTTACAAATCAAATTTTAGAAAGCGTAGATAATTTAAATACAAATGTTACTTTTATTGGACGAGCAAATGTTGGACTTGAGTCAACAACATTTGCAAATAATGAAATTAATTTAACTACATTAGATAATTTTTTATACAACTTATCGATTAAAACAATTGAATCGTCAGTAGTAGATTACTTTTATGATGAAGAAAGTAGTCAAGCTATTAGAGACAATAAAATAGTTATTTCTGAGCTAACTGCAAACAGGTACGAATTAAATGTTGGCGATTATGTAAATCTTGTTGGACTTAATAGTGAAATTATTCCAATTGAAGTAGGTAAAGTCATTAAGGATTCCAAAATAGGCTGGTTTGAAGGTGTTGTAAATAAAGAGTTAGGTTTTAAATTAGGGATTTATAGAAATATCCAAGCGATTATTTGGGATAGTCATATAAATGAAAATTTTTTGATTGAGCTTCATAAAAATATTAACTACAGAAAAGTTAAATTAACTTTTAGAGAAAACAGAGTTAATAAAAATTGGGTTCTTCCAACAGCACTAGTAAAAGAAATGTTTGGTGATTTTCAAATCAAAGAAAGAGATGGCGTTTGGATTACTACTCAACCTTCATGGAGACAGGAAAATATTCAGCAAAAGAGAATGCCCATCATTGGTTTAACAGTTTGCCATAGACTTATGTGGGAACCTCTAGAAGGTGCTTTAAATCAAATTCTTGCAGAAGGCTTAGAAGATACTTTATCGATAGAAGAATTTAGAACCTCTGGAGGTTGTTATGCTCCAAGGAGAATCAACAGGTTTGATGCAGGAGGTAGTATTTCAAGGCATGCTTGGGGAATAGCAATTGATATAAATACAAAATCTGGTTATCCGCCTAGAGTAGTTGAAATATTTAATGACTGGGGATTTGCCTGGGGAGGTACATGGACATCTCCCGATGAGATGCATTTTGAACTAAGAGATTTATCAGCCAGTGTTTCTAAGACCAGCGGCTAAACCATTAATAGATAATAACAAAGCATTATTTTCAAACTGACTTAACTCTTTTTTTCTCATTTTTTTCATAAGAGAAACTTGAATCAAAGACAGAGGATCAAGATAGGCATTTCTTATATTTAGAGTATTTTTTAGAACTTTATTGTCATTTAAAAGTTCAGAATTTTGTTTTATTTGTTTAATCATTTTTATAACTAATTTTGACTCAATGAATATATCTTCATAAATATCTTGATATTCCTCCCCTACTAGTTCATCAACGTATAATTTAGAAATTTTTAAATCAGATTTAAATACAGTCATCTCAATATTGCTAATTAGGTTTTGAAAAAAGTTAGATGTTTCATAAATACGTCTAACTTTCTGTATTCCATATTTATTAATAAGACTTTCAAATGCTGTTCCAGCACCATACCAGCCTGTTAGTGTACTGCGTGTTTGGGCCCAGCCAAATACCCACGGAATAGCTCTGTAGTTATCTAATGAAGTAATTTTATTAGATCTTTTTACAGGTCTGGAGCCGATATTTAATGTTGATAGTAAGTTTACAGGTGTAACATTCTCAAAATAGTTTATGAGATTATTCTTATCTATAAGACTTCTGTATTTTGAATATGAATTATGTGATAACTCTTCAAATATATTTTCATATTTCAATTTTGATTCAAGCGTGCTTGAAGAAGTATTAATAAATGCTGCAGAACCTAATTTAAGATTTTCAAAAGCTAAATAGTGAGTAGAGTATTTATCTGATATAACTTCTCCTTGTTCTGTATATCTAATTTGCGAAGAAATAGTTCCTTTTGGTTGGGACATTATTGAATCATATGTTGGACCACCACCCCTACTTATTGTGCCACCCCTACCATGAAAAAAATTAATATTAATATTATTTTTCTTAGCTATATTAAATAGCGAAATCTGGGCTTTATAAACATTCCATTGTGATGCGATTATCCCACCATCTTTGTTTGAGTCTGAGTAGCCAAGCATAACTTCTTGGTTATTCCTTTTTAAAGTCTTTATAAATTTCTTGTATTTTTTATTTTTTAGCATTTCATTAATTATCAAATGTGATGATTGTAATTCTTCTATTTCTTCAATTAGAGGTGTTAGTGATGGAATATTTTTATCTGGAATCAATGAACTGCATAAATTAAATAAATTTAACAAATCTTGGTGAGATTTAGTCATGGATAAGATAATTGAATTGAATACCTTCTGGCCATAAATATTCTGTAGTTCAGGTATTTCTTTAATTAAATTAATGAAGTCTTTATATATTTTTCCTTTTTTTGAATTAATAACTGATGAATTTTGACGAATATCTAAAGCAACACCATGAAATTCAAATTGTTTTACATAATCAACAAAATCATCTAATTTAGATATTCGAAAATTCTTTCCAAAGACCTCATTAACACTATTTTGGAAAATTTCCATATCTTCTAAAAATTCATTAAAAGAGTTATAGCCTTTATTATTTTGCTGAAAGTTTTCTAATCTGTGAAAAACTAAAGAAAGAAATATTCTAAATGGTTCGTCGAAATTTACTTTAGAGTAATGATCAAATTCTTTTTTCAATAAAATTGAATAATTTTTGATTCTACTCTCTAAAATATCAGGGCAATAAACAAAATTTGTTGAAACACTGAAATCATCTGATAATTCGATGATTTTTTCTTTATAAATACTGATTATTTGATTTGAGTATATCTTTAATGCCTCTTTTGTAATTTTTGTTGTTACAAATGGGTTACCATCTTTATCTGCTCCAACCCAGGAGCCGAAACTAATGTTGAAATTAGAGCTACCCTTAATAATGTCTGGATCTGAAATAAGATCGTTATAAACGTTTCTGTATAAAATGTCTAAATAGAAAATTAATGACTTAACTTCATCTAATGGATTGGGCTTTGAAGACCTTGTATCCCTTGTGTACCAAAGTTGTGCAATCAATCCGTTTATCTCTTCCATGTTGTCCGAATCATTTTTTTCAATAATTTCACCAATTTTATATATTTTTTTTAATGTTGACTGTCTTGAGCTTTCAGTAGGGTGTGCTGTAAAAACAGGAGTAAAAGTTAGATGTTTTTTATCAGAGGGTTTAATTTTAATTTTTATATTTTCAAGAAAATGTTCACGAAAAACCTGCTCAGCAATATTTGATAAATAGAAAAATATTGTAAATGATTTAGTTATTACATATATTTCTTCTGGCTTGAGATGTTTAAGAAGATTGAAAATATCGTTCAGATATTTCTCATTTTGACTTGCTCTATATTTTTTTGATTTTTGACGAATCTCTTCAACTATTTTGTAATACTTAACACCTGCTTGTTGCTTAATAACATGTCCTAATTCATTGCCAAGAAGTTTTATAGTATTAGGAAGTGTGTCAAATTGAACAGGTATATTAGATCCTTTCAGTGCTTTTTATAAAGTCACTTCCTGTAGTGTCGAAAATAATAGTTTTAAGATTATTAAATTCTAATTGTGAAAATTTTGAGTGTGGTGTAAGAACTAGAAGCATATCATAGTCTTCGAACGAATTTGTATCTACCTCTCTATCAATTATATGGCCTGAAACTTTAAATTCTTCAACATAGGGGTCATAGTAAGATATATCGACTTCTTTATCCAAAAGCAATTCAGCAATATCTATAGCCGGAGATTCTCTCATGTCGCTAATATCTTTCTTATATGCAACTCCCATAAGCAATATTTTTGAGCTATTTAATATTATTTTATTCTTATTCAAAATTTCATTAACTTGATTAACTACATACAAAGGCATAGAGTTGTTGATTTCTTGTGCCAATTCAACAAAACGAACTGGTTTACCTATTTGACGAGTTTTAAAAGACAAATATTCAGGATCAACTGGTATACAGTGACCACCAACTCCTGGTCCTGGTTTAAATGATTCAAAACCAAACGGTTTTGTTTTTGCAGCGTTTACTACTTCCCAAATATCAATATCTAACATTTTACACAACATAGCTAGTTCATTTATTAGTGCAATATTGACATGTCTGTAAGTATTTTCGAGCAACTTAACCATTTCAGCTTCCTTTGTGCCCTTTACAAGAACTGTTTCGTCAATTATTGATTCATAAAAAGACTGTATTTTTTCAGTAGAAACATTATTAATACCGCTAATTACTTTTGGTGTGTTCTTAAATTTCCATACTTCATTTCCAGGATCAATTCTTTCTGGGGAATAACCTACAAAAAAATCTTCACCGGCTTTTAGTCCTGACATTTTTTCTAAATTTGGAATTAATACTTCTACAGTTGTTCCAGGATATGTAGTCGACTCCAGTATCACCACCTGATTCTTTACAAGATTCTCTCCAACAGTCTTTGCAGCATTTATTACATAAGATAGATCTGGTTGATAATCAGTTAAAGGAGTAGGTACGCTAATTACAATATTTCTACACTGTGATAGCTCTTTACTCTCTATAGTTGAATGAAAGTTTTTATGAGATTGTGATAATTCTTCATTTGATATATCTTCTATTGGGGAATGGCCGTTGTTTATCATTTCAACTCTTTCAGAATTAATATCAAAACCTAATACTTTGAGACTACTTGTCGCTGCCTCCACTGCTAAGGGTAATCCAACATAGCCAAGCCCTACTACTCCCAAGTCATATTTAAATTCAGTATTACTTACCATTAAAATCCTTAAAGATTCTCTCAGATGTATTACCATCCCATAGTTCTATTTCTTTGTAAGATGCAATTTTAGTATTTAAAGCATTGTTAATTTCATTAATAATATTTTTATTTACTCCAATCACTTTGTTTGTACCTTTACTTACTGTTATAGGTCTTTCAGTCTCTTCTCTTAAAGTTAAACATTTTTTATTCAAATAAGTTGTTTCTTCCTGTAGCCCTCCAGAATCAGTAAGACAAAGTTCCGAATTATACACTAAACCTAGAAACTTTATATAAGGTTGTGGATCAATCACTTTGAATTTAGATGTGTCAATTTTATTTTCATTGACATACTCTTTAAGTCTTGGATGGGCAGGAATTAATATATCATAATCATTTGTAAATTCAGAAATTCCACTAAAAATGATTTCTAAATTTTTATCTGTAAGATTGATTGGCCTATGTAAAGTAAGAACAAAGTATTTTCTTTCAATGGAAAATTCTTGTGGTGAAAAATTATCTATTGATGTGATCAAATCAAGATTTTTTGTTAAGGTATCAATCATTATATTTCCAACATTATGAATTTTTTCTTTTTTTATATTTTCACTAAGCAAATTTTCAACAGCATCATGTGACGGAGTATATAATTTATCACAGACAGCATCAACCATAACCCTATTCCTCTCCTCAGGGGCATTTAAATTTTTTGACCTTAAACCTGCTTCTACATGAAAGCATTTGATGGAGTTGTTTTTGGCGGCTATTGCACCTGCAAGTGTAGAGGTTACATCTCCAAAAACAAATAAACTATTGACTTTGTTTTGGTTTAAGTGATTATCGAGCTCTTGAATCATGTTTCCAAGTTGTTGATTCATTGATTTTTTTTGAATATTTAAATTTATATCAGGTTCTCTTAAGCCTATGTCTCGAAATATATCTTCGGACATGTTTTTATCCCAATGTTGTCCAGTATGAATAAATAAAACATTTAAGTTATTTTCTTCAAATTTGCTTAAAAGAGGAGCAACTTTGACAAAATTTGGTCTTGCACCAACAAGCATTGCAGTATCATAATTTGTTTTTGTCACGTTTACCATAATAGTAGGTATTAATAATCAAATTATTAACTATTATTGAATCAATGGCGAGAGTTGTCTTAAATATTTGTGGAGTTAAATCTAAAGGTGGAGTAACTGTCTTCAATAATTATCTAGAAAATAACTCAAATTTAGATTTATTTATAATTTATGATAATCCTGATCTCGAAAGCCTTGTTACAAAGTATGAAAACGAATTTATTAGAGTACCTAGATACTTTCATCCTTTTTTAAACTTTTTTATTAATAAAACTACAAAACAAAAAATTAATAATTACGAAAATATAATTCATTTTGGAAATTTAGCCTTCAAAACAAAACTAAAAACATTTACTTTTATTCAGAATATATTGCCGCTTGTAGCCCCAACTAATTCACTTAGAAATTTATTTCTTCGTATTTTTTACAGTTATAGTTTTAAAATTTCGGATGAAATTATTGTTCAACAGGAACATGTTGCTAAATTAATTCCAAATACATCAGAAGTAAATATTATTGGAAAAATAAATTATTACGATATTGAACAGTCGAACAAAAGTGGTTTCATAATTATTTTTGAAAATATAAAAAATAAAAATCCAAAATTTACTTTAGATTTAATAATTGAATTATCAAAGCTGGATCACATAATAAATGTCATAGATTCAGAGAATTATTTGCAAAAACTAAATAATATAAATTTATCAAGTAAGAATATCAATTTATATAATGACATTAGTTATTCTCAACTACAAAATCTATTTAGGCAAAACAATACCTATATTCACTCAAGCGAATATGAGACTGTAGGTTTACCTATCTATGAAGCACTAAGTAATGGATTAAATGTAGTAATGCCAGACAGAGAATACTTTCAATTAAATACTCAAAATGTATTCAAGTATAAATTGAACAACTTAGAATCTGCAGTTACAGCTTGTAAAAATTCTACTACTAAACAACAGTCTAAAATTTTAAATGTTCCTATTTATCATGAAGACTGGAATTTAAATTTTCAATAATACTTTTTGAACTAAAATTATTTTCAAAATTATCAATATTTAATTTAACAGTTTGTAATTGAAAACTTTGTAAGAATTTTTGTATGTCTTCTTTTTGAGTATTGCTATTTATAATTTTTAAATTATTAAATAAATTTTCAAATTTATACATTGGATCATTTGAAATTTCAGCAAAATGCAGTACTGGTTTACCAAGTGAAATATACTCAATTACTTTACTTGGCAGTTGATAAGTGTTTTTGTTTCCGATAGAAAGAAGGATATGCATTTTATTTATCATCAAATCAATAGCTTCTGTTCTTGGGACAAGATTTTTAAATGTATGTTGTTTGTTGTTCAAATATGAAATAAAATATTTTTTTGATTCGTTATTTATATACCAATAATGATGAAAATCAATTTCTGAATCTTTACAAATACTATTTAAATAATTAGTTGGTTCTCTAATTCCTTCAGTAAATATACCAAAGTAACCGATATTGACAGGAACACCTGAATAATTGTATTTTTCAGATGAAGAGATTTTATTTAAATCTATTTTTGATATTGGGTGTCCTATAATTAATTTTTTTGGATCAAGATTAAAATGTTCTTGATGAAATAACATTGACTCATAGTGCGTAAAAATAATTCTTTTACATTTTGTATAGTATTTTTTTTCAAAATAAGTATTAATGAAAGAATATAAAAACTTATTATTTTCAGGTGAATCTTTTTTTAATGAAAATGGGTCGCCAATATCCATAATCCAATCTGATGAGTGTTTAGACAATATTGATCCACATAGATGTGAAGTAAAAGGAAGACTTACTGAAAATATATAATCATAATTTTTTGGTATTTTCTTTTTATTTTTGTATATTGTAAAAGCCCAAAACATGGCATAATCTGGCCAAGAGAATGTCTTGAATAAAAATCTGTAGAGTTTTTTTAAAGAATTATAAACAAAATTCTTGATAGCGGTATTTTGAGCATTATTATTTGCATCTTTTCTTATTGAAGAAATAGTCGATGATATTTTTTTGTTACCAAAATATAATATATCATAATTTTTCACAGAATCATCTGGAGGAGTTCCCGTAAGTATAGTCACTTGATTTCCTCTCTCAATTAGATCATCAATTATCATTTTCCAACGAGTTGTTCTCGGACTGACGTGAGGTAAAAACTGGTGTGTTGCAATTAGAATTTTTTTATTATTCATTTTTACTCATATTTAAGCTAAATGCTATAGCTATTGCTAAATGTGATGATAGTTCTTCTGCTTGATATGAAAACATAAAGAGCGTTGAAATTATGCTTGTTAATATAAATGGTTGTAATTTGGAATTTTGTAATACTAATTTTCTTAATATATCAATAATTATGTAAAGAAACCACAACAGTCCAATAAGTCCAGTTGACATTAATATATTCGCATATAAATTATTAAAAGAAACTACTTGTCCTGGATTTCTGTAAATTATTTGATTATCTATTTCTTTTCTCGATGCTTCATCAGCTGCATATGAAAAAATAATATTTGAATGTCCAAAACCATCACCAAATAACGAAAAACCTTGGTCAAATATATAATCAATTAAAAAAGCTGTATTCTCAAATGCATCAAGACCAATTGATGTAATTTCACTTAATCTTCCAAAAGTAGCATCTGGTACACTTTGTGAATTTTTAAGCTCATCGAGCTTATCTTCAGAAACACATACGCACTCGCTTAAATTTTCACAATATTTATTGTCAGGAGGAAATTGATAGGAAATTGAACTAGAAAAGAAAGTTACTATCAGGAATATTGCAAGCATAATCATTAAATTAAACTCGGCTTTCTTATGTATCAATATGATTAATAAGAAAATTAAAATAGCTGAAAAAAACAGCGCAGTATAGCCAGTTAAACTTCTGCTTAATACGATGCTCAAAATAGGTATTAATGATAAAAAATACCATTTTTTATTCTTTTTACCTAAATAAAAGAAGTATGGAATAAATGGTACAGTCCATATTGCGAGAAAACTTGGTTCTCGAAATGTTCCGTAATTGCGTAATATGCTACAAGCTCTTTCTATTGGTTGCGTCCAACCACCAGACCCTGATCTATTTCTTGGAAAATCACTATATCCAATTAGGTAAGAGAAGTAACTAATTATTGATAAAGTTGAAATTATCAAACATGAAATAAGTAAAAATGTAATTATTTTCTCAAAAGAATATTTTTGAAATAAATAATTTAAAGAGTAGATAATCCCTAAAAAAAGAGCTAACTTCAATATTCTCAGGCTTATGTATTGAAAATAAGAAGTGCTTGCATACTTTGGCAATACAAGGTCGTTAAACATTGATTGAAATAAAGTAACAAACACTCCATAAATAATCCAATTCCTAATATTTATTAAATTAAAATTTGGAATTCTAAAACCAAAAAAATACAAAATTACAAAAACTAATAAAAAAAACGAAACACCTATCCAGTAAATTGGAATATTTCTAATTGAAAAAGCATCCAGTCCTTCTAGAGTGACAAAAAATAAAAGAGAAAAACCTAAAATTTTTGAGTATTTTATATTCAATCTATCCTCTTGTAGCCATTTGAAAATTGTACTTTAATTCCGTTGTTTTCTTCTCCCCATGAATTATATTCTTCTAATTCAACATCTTTAGAAAAATCTTGAATATTCACTACTCCATCATTTATTTGAATCTTCCTATAAATTCTTCTTCCATTAAAATCAGCAAAACCAACAAAATTATTTTTATCAAACTTTAATACTTCCCCACTCGTCATATGATTTAATTTAAAACAATCAAACTCATCCTCCTTAGGAAAATTCATTTTTGGTTGTGGTCCCCAATGATACGCTAATGATTTAAATTTATTTCTTAAATCAATATTATCTGTATATGTACCTGTACCAGGATCTCTTGCAATCCATTTATCTCCTGAAAAACACTCTATAGAAAGCTGATCGTAGTGCGAATGGCCTCCAAATCCATTTTGTCCTATAGGTCCACATCTTATACTGAAATACTGATCATCATTTCTCCATATATAAATTCCAAAATCCCTTGATGTATAACATTCATAGTCTTTAGTAAAAACTTTAATACCTTTACTTTTTACAGCTTTCAATTCATCCAATGATGAAATATCTGAATCTATAATTTGTTTGAATTTATCCTGAGTCTTATTATCTTGATTATTGCCATTGTAAAGATTGTCAATTAAATTCATTAACCAATTCATTTTTAATGGTTCATCTTCATTAAATGAAAAATAGAATAACCTTCCAGAGTCATTATCTCCAATTTGAGATAATTCACCATCAACAATTAATAAAGAAAGGAATATTTTGTTTGCTTTAATTATTTCATCAATTTCTTCCAAAAGTTTTGATTGACTATCCATTTCTTGGATTGATAATCTACATAAAATTAAAGCTTCACTAACAAAAGCTGCATAGTGCGATGAACCTTCAAAGCTAGTACCATCATTATTAAATTGTTTTTTAATCTCAGATCTTAATTTATTTTGAAAATATTCAAATTCTTCATAATCATTTTCAAATCTAAATGTTGCGATTGTAAGTAAAATAGAAGTTAATTCTATTAAATAATGGTTGCCCACTACATTTCCGCTATCTTCTAAATTATTTTTAATGTACTCATAATGTTGACTTATATAAGAGCTAATCAAATCTTTATTGTTACCTAAAATTTCAGCCTTTCCTGATTTATTTTCTATAGACAAAAAATGAAATATCAGATTTATATTACGAATTGCTACATCCATTGGGCTATCCCAGTATATTTTTGGAAATTTACTTACATCTATAGTTCCAGAACTTGCTTTCTGTAGATATTGAAGCCTTGATGCTTCGTATGGTACTTTAACATCTGCAATATTAAAAAAAGCAGGTTTTAACTTCTTGTTCGCAAAATCGAAGTTGGAAAAAATATCACTAGAAAGAATATATTGATCTGTAGATTTACCAAAAATCTTAATTTCTTCATCAAGGCTTATTTCATTCTCAGTAGATACTTGGCAAAATTTGTTTATAAAATGTTGATATGAAGTATCTCTTCTTTCAAATAATTTATAATTTGAGGGAATTGATTTTTCAGAATTTAATAAATTATTAAATTGGTACTTAACTCTTTTTAAAATAGTAATCAGATTAAACATAAGACTTTCTAAAACTAATTGTCGTTGCTAAGGCAATCAAAATTTGTGAAGCAACTATTGATAAAACAGCAGGATTATCAGCAAAATTGTGTATTAAATAATAAGATATACAAGACAATATTGCACCAATTGTTATTGATTTTGTTAAATTAATTTCAAAATTTAAAGCTCTTGAGAATATAATATTGATTCTTGACCAGACCATTAATGGAAGGCAAAAAAGTATAGATGAAGTATATGTAGATACATCACTGAATTCACTTCCGAGCAAAGAAATAAATACATCATTTGCAATATTACGAAGCAAGAAAAATAAAATGGGAACGGAAAAAGATAAGAAAAATACTTTTTTAAGTTGAGACCTTACTTGTTTAACCTCTGACTTTTCTCGTGTTTTTGATAATTCTGGAAATAATATATCTAAACTAGCGGCTAACAATTGGAAGATAATTTCCAATATCCTTCTTGACCAAGCTAACACTCCTAATATTGGACCTGTATAAAATAAACCAAGTAAAACAATGTCTAATTCGGAAATTAATGCACTTGAAAATGTTGTAAGTACCATTTTCTTACCAGAACTTTGCAATTCAATTTTTACATTTTTTGAATTTTCAATTTTAAAAAGTACATCTTTTGTAGGAATAGATTTATGCGCAACTAAAAGAAATAAGAAAAGCATTAAAACTTGATAGCTTATCAATGTATTTACTGAAAACCCACGAATTACAATAATCCATGCACCTAGACCGTATAATATCGTTCTTAAAAATATTTGCTTGGAGCTAGTAACAAAATCTCCCCTTGATTGAAAATAAGCCAGTGCGACATGAATCATCTCATTAAAAACAAATCCTAATAAAAATAAGAAAGTCATTGATAAATCTCTGTTAAGTATTGAAGTCAATGGGATTAAAATAACAAGTGAAATTAAAAAATTTCTAAAAATTAAAAAATAAGAATTAGAAAACATAAGCTTTGAATTTTCATTTTTTTGAGCTAAAAGCTTAGTTACTACTAAAGCTAATGACATAACTGCTGCTGTCCCTATTAAAACCGATAAACTTTTTGAAGATGCGTACTCACCGTATGTTTCAGCTCCATACTCTCTGCTTATAATCGTAATTAAAAAGAAATTTACAACCAAGAGAGTTAACTGCATTATTGATATATAAACTGTATTTTTTTTCCAATTTTTAATCAATTTTGCTCCTAGTTAAATGCCAATTTGCCAAGTTTGAGAGATACCATTTCTTTTGATAATCACTACCTGCAAGAACTGATTTTAAATATTTATTATTAAACAAATTCGTTGACTTATTAAATTCATATATACCGTCATAAAAATAGTTCTGATCTTTTTTAATCCATTCACCTACAGGAGCTCTAAAGCCTTGCTTTGGTCTATTAAATATTTTTTCTGATATATGTTTGTTCGCAACTTTTTTTAAAAGAGGTTTTGTTTCATTGTTTTTAAAGATAATTTCTTCGGGAATTGAGAGGACAAATTCAACAAGCTCATGATCAAGAAATGGAACCCTCGCTTCAATTGAAGATTGCATTACTAGCTTATCCATACGCATAAGCAAAAGCTCAGGAAGTCGAATTTTTAAATCGACTAAAGTCATCCACTTTGAAAGTTTTGAATTTCTATTTGAAAAATATTGATCCCACATATTGTCAACATAATGTATTGAACTATATTCATTAGAAATACCACCACTAACTAAATTGTTTATTTCTGAGAGATTGAACCCAAGAGCTCCTCCTGAAAATGAAGTTCTATTAAATAGAATATTGGACACTAGATTACTTCTATGGTTATCAAACGTAAATGAAGAATTTCTTTTTGAAGTTATTGGTTTTATCAATCTGTTCAATTTCATAAATCTCAACCAGTGTTCATAACCGTAAAACAATTCATCAGCTCCTTCACCAACTTGGATAACTTTGATGTTATTTTTTCTGGAAGATCTTCCTAAAAAATAAAGAGGAATACCTACCTCATCTCCTACCAAGTCATCTTGATAAAAAGAATAATTATCAAGTAATTGCTTAAAATCGGAGTAAGAAATTGTGTCCTCTACTAATTCAACTCCAATTTCAGATGCTGCAAACCTAGCTTCTTGTACTTCACCCTTGTAGCCCTCAAAATGGTCTTCATAATCGATATTGAAACTTTTTATTTTTGAGTCGTTACCTTCGTTCATTAATTTACCTATAAGCGAAGAATCTAATCCCCCTGATAAAAATAAACCAACTTCAACATCGCTTACTTTTCTGTATTCGACCGATTTTATCAAAAGCTCTTCGACTTTTTTTATCGCTTCATGTTCGCTTATATCATTGTTTATTTCAAATTTGAAAGGATCCCAATAAGTTTTTTTGTAAATATCTCCATTTTTATTTATCACTGTGTATTGTCCTGGTTCTAATTTAAAAATATTTTTGTTTCCGGTCTGGTCACCAGGTATACAAAGATGTCTTAGATAGGCTAAATATGAATCTAAATTAGCCTCAAAGCTTATTACCCCTGATTGTTCGATAGTTTTTAGTTCTGAGCTGAAAATTAGAAACTCATCATTTAATGAATAATACAAAGGCTTAATGCCGATTCTATCTCTTGCTAAAAAGACACTGTTTTCAAATGAATCAAATATAGCAAATGCAAACTGCCCTCTTAATTTCTGAAGTATTTGTTCTCCAAATTCTATATATCCATACAGTAAAACTTCTGTATCACCTTCTGTTCTAAAGCTAACACCTAAGGCTTCCAATTCTTTTCTTATTTCTCTATAGTTATAGATTTCACCATTAAATACTATTGTGAACCTTTTGTCGTCTGATTTAAAAGGCTGATTAGATCTTTGATCTAAATCAATAATTGCTAAGCGTGTATGAATAAAAACTACATTGTTTTTAATAAATTGAACTTCAGAGTAATCAGGCCCTCTATGCTCTAATGAAGCACCTATCCTGTTTGCTATTTCTGGATTTATATCATTATCAGAAAAGTCAAATATTCCAGCTATTCCACACATTAATTTAACTTTAATGCTCTAAAATTAATTGATTAACATTAATTTTTTTAGTTTATTATGTAAATAATGATTAAAAGACTATTTGATATAGCAATTATTGTGATTTTTATACCTTTCTTTTTGCCAATAATTCTATTGATTTCAATTTTTTCTATTGTTAATCAAGGAAAGCCAATATTTTTCGTACAAAATAGAGTTGGAAAAAATAATAAAATATTTAAACTCTATAAATTTAGAACTATGGAAATAACTGCTGAGGAAGACTTTCATAGATCACACTATCTAGATTTAGCAAAAGGAAAAGAAATAAAACCCTCAAACTCTCCACTAGAACCTATAAGAATAGAAAACGATGACAGAATTACTAAATATGGTGCTTTTCTCAGAAAAACTTCACTTGATGAACTTCCGAATATATTAAATGTATTAATTGGAAATATGTCAATTGTTGGTCCAAGGCCGTTAGTTAATTATGAATCTGAACTTTATGGAGAATACAACAACAAACGTTGTTCAGTACCTCCGGGAATAACCGGACTTGCTCAAGTTCAGGGTAGGTTAGATTTAAGTTTACAAGAAAGGCTCTTTTGGGATTTGCAATATATTGACAATTATTCTTTTTTCGAGGATATAAAAATTATTTACAAAACTATTGCCTCTGTTATTTCAAGAAAAGGTGCGAACTAGAGCAAGTTTAAATATTGTTGAGAAACTGTATTTAAATTGGCGTACTTTAAATTAACATCCTCTATATTTTGATAAATTTCATCTAAATTTTTCAAATTATTGAGTGCACTATCTATATCTGGATTCTCAGGATCGATGTTGATTCCAACATTGTACTTTTCAATGAATCTAGCTAAGCCTGATAATGGATTTGAGTATCCAATAAGTATCTTATTCATCTTAAGATAGTCAAAAGTTTTTCCGGGAAATCCTTCAACAGTCAAAGAGGATGATAATGATACTAAAGCAAAAGTTGAATTCTTAGTGTGTTTGAGTATTTCAGATCTATCAGTATAAGGATTTACATTAATATTTTCTGACTCCATCTTTTTAATATCTTCATAACGGCTACCTGATCCATAAATTTTTAATTTATATTGATCTGAAGAATTATTTAAATTTTTAATAAATGATTCTATGTTCTGTGGAATACCAAGATTGCCAGTATAAATGATTTCTTTATTATAGTTTTCTGGTCTTGGACTTTCTTCTGAACTAGAAAAATGATAAATTACTTTAATTTTATTTTCTTGAATTCCTCTTGAATTAATTAAATATTCTTTTAACTCATCTGAATTAACAACAATATCATCAATAATTTTTAAAGCATAATTATCTAATTTTTTAAATAACCTAATTATTAATTTTGAGTTGATTTCGGATAATTTTGATGCGATTTCAGGATACAATTCCCATACTGAATAAATTGTTTTCTTCTTTAATAATTTTTTTGAAATTATTGCTACTAAATTCATCGTAGGCGGATAACTAAAAATATATAAAACATCAAAAGTATTTCTATGTTTAATAAGGTATCTTATAGATCGATAATGAAATGAAATCCACTGAAAAATTCTTTTTTGTTGATTGAATGATCTTTGTGATGAGTAAATGTGATTTATTTTTACATTTTTATAACTAGATGAATAAAGTTTTTTTTCTTTTATTTGTTTTAATTCATTATTAAAAACACTTTCATCAAAATTATATTGAGGAGTAGATGCAAGAATTTCTATATGTTGACCATTTTCAGAAAATTTATTAGCTATATCAGCAACTAGTTTTCCAGTTGATACATTGTCTGGAGGTATAGTCAATGAATGAAATAATACTCTAGTCATCCTTTAAATGAATTAGATGTATCAAATTGATAATCAGAAGGCTTGTGTTTTTTAAAATTGTCATCTTTACTCAATTGCTTAAGATCTTCAACTATGATTTCTGATGAATTACCATCTCCGAATGGATTATTCCAATTGGTACCTATCAATTTAGTAACTTGTTCTATTGGAGAGTTATAGTCCTGCGTAGGGTCAAATTTTATTGAGGCATTAACATCATAAACTTCAGGCCTTTCAGTAGAAAATCTCATTTGAATCGATGGAATCCCTATGATGCAAGCTTCCTCCACAACTGTTCCTGAATCGGTAGCAACGTATTCTGAATTTTTTAAAAGATACATAAACTCTAAATATCCTATAGGATCAATGATCTTTACATTATTACTTAGATTTACATTTGATTTTCTCAATATTTCTTGTGTCTTGTAACCCATTGGAAAAATTACATTTACGTCTTCAATTTCATTAAATAAGTTAATAATGTTTTCAAAACTTTTTTTATCTAGGATATTCTCTCTCCTATGACATGTAGCCAAAACAAATTTCTCATTAGACAAATTAAGAATATCTTCGGATAGATAATCTTGACCAGAATCAAAGTACTTTAAATTGTCATTGATTATATCCACAATAGGATTCCCTGTTACCTTTATAATGTTTTCACTTATACCTTCATTAAGACCTTGAGATTTGTAATTTTCTAAGTAAGCGTAAATCCTATCAGATAAATGATCTATTACTGTTCTATATTTTTCTTCAGGCATCCTCCAGTCATAAGATCGCATACATCCTTCAATATGAACTATTGGAATATTATGCTGAGCAGCTGCAATTGATCCCATAACCGTATTTGTATCTCCAAGAAATACTGCAGCTTTATATTTATGGTCATTAAAGTGATTAAACAAATTCTCAATTGTTGAAGAAACAATATCTGCATCACTTCCTTTATTAATTTCAAATTCAAAATCAGGTTTAGGCACATTAAGTTGTTTGAAAAATGTGTCTTTCATATTTTCCGAATAATGTTGGCCAGACCAAATAAAATCAAATTCAATATCACTTTGACTTTTTAATAATTTTAGTATTTTACTTGCCCTAATTACGTCAGGCCTTATACCCAAAATGATTGCTAAATCTTTCATTGTTTCATTATTTTATTTGTAATTTGAGAATTTGCTAGTTCTTCAATGTTTTCTTCTACAGTTGGAATTGAAGAATATCCAGCACATTTCCATAATTTTTCATTTACTTGCTCATTATTGGTTAAAAGAGTTCTATCAATAATTTCTTCAGCATCGATATGTTTAATACCTATGTCTTTATTGAAATGTTTCTTAAATTCCTCTAATAGATTCGCTTTTGTTATTGTGTTTTTTGGAATTAAATGTTGTGTTTTAAAATTAAATTCATTGCTTAAGATAAATCCTTCTACAACTTTTGCAAAATTTAAAGTAGTAACTCCATTCCATAAATGGTTTTTATACCCAGAAATTTCTTGTTGAGTATTATTAAGAAACCAGTTCATAAGGGAAAACCCTTTACTTTGCTCAGGTCCAATAATGCTTGATCTTATCAAAGATTTATTTGTTCCCTCGATTTCACCAACTATTTTTGATTTTCCATATAAGTCTGTTGCATCCATAAATGATGTTTCAGTATAAGAACCATCATTACCAGAAAAAACACAGTCTGTACCAATCTGAATATATTTAATTTGGTTTTCAAAAGCAAGATTTTGGAGATCAATTGGAAAATATGAGTTTGTTAATATAGTTTCTTGAATTGAAACTGGATTATTCTCATCTATTTTTGGTTTAATGACTCCAATACAGTTAACAATAAAATCAATTTTATTATTTACAATTTTTTTAAGATTATCGTAATAATCGTCAGATAATTGAAAATTAGAATATTTTTTTTCAAAATTTTCTTCAATAAAAGAATTTTTGCTCCTAGAAGTTACAAAAACATTGAGTTCATTATTTGACTTTAAATATAAGGAAACCATTTTTCCAAGCATCCCATTAGCGCCAAGAACTAATATGTTGTTATCACTCATAAATTTCCGGTGAATATTTTTCCCATGGGTCCCAATAATTTGATTTAAATCTAATATCGTCTTTTGCAGACTCCTCAACAGACAAGTTTGAAAAATACATTATTTCAGAATCAGAAACAACATTCATTGCACCATTTGCATACCCTGGAGGAACATATATTAATCCTGAATCATTATCAAATTCATATTCTAAAATTTCAATATTTTTTGAGGGTTTTTCCCAATTGTCAATCTCAATAAGACAAACTATGAATACACCTTTTATGACTTTAATAAGCTTTGATTCAACTTTATGTCCATGCCATGCTCGTACTGTACCCCTTTTTGGATTTCTTACTATATAAAATCTTTTAAATTCATCTAGTGCAAGATCGTTGTAATACTCTAATGAGCCTCTATGATCTTCAGATACACCTTTCTCAAAAATAATAGGTTTTTCTGATGTGCTCATTAACTAATTCCATATTCTTCTAGGAAATTTTGATTTGAATATCTCTTATGATTAACATTCTTTATTCTATTGTTAGCAATTAAGTCATGTATTTCATTAATACCTGTTTTTAAATCTATTAACGCTTCGAATCCTGTTTCATTAAATAACTTTGCACTGCTAACTTGATAATTTCTAGAATCTTGGAATTTCATCGGAGTTGTTTCAATTTTTGCGGAAGGAATTTTTTCGACAATTGCCTCTGCAATGTCTATAATTTTATAATTTTTATGATGCAAGTTATATACTCCCTTAATATCTTTTTCTAATACGTTTTCTATAGCATTAGCAACATCATTAACATGCAACAGGGGTCTCCATTGTTCTCCCCCAAATACAGTTAATTTTCCATCAGTTAGAGCTTTAGTGACTAATATATTAACTACCAGATCTAACCTTATTCTTGAAAATTCATCACTAATTCCAAAAAGAGTACCTAGTCTAAATATGACTGAATTTGTATCTTTAAGGTAATCTTCAGCCTGAATTTTTGATGATGCATATTCTGATAGTGGATTTATAGATGATTCTTCATCTAATAATCCATCTTGAGCACCGTAAACAGAACATGTTGACAAGAAGATAATTCTCTTTTTAAAATTTTGTGCAAGAAACTTTACAGACTCTGAATTAATTTCGAATGTTAAATCTGGATTTATAGAACATGCACCATCTCCTACAAGTGCTGCTAACCAAATAACAGCATCATTTTGATCAAATAAAGGAAGTAATTTTTCATGTTCTCTTATGTCTCCATAAATAAAATTTACATCTTTTCTATAAGATTCTTCGTAAATTAAAGAGTCATAAACTGTTACATTATGTTTATTTTTGAGATTATCAACTATTCCACCGCCAACATAACCAGCGCCACCGACTATTAAAATATTCACAATTCAATACTATATGTTAACTAAACATTATTCGTATTAATATAAAATTTTTCAAAAGATTTTACTGTATTTTCAATAGAGAAATTTTGTACTATAAAATCTTTTTGTCTAATTTGAACTTGGTCTAGCTTTTCCTGTTCGTTATCAAAATAACCTCTCAATATATTTGCAATTTCTTGAGTATTTTCTCTTTCTACTAAACAGTTTTCTGTATTAATTACAAATTCATTAAGTGGGCTAATATTTGAACAAACGACTGCTACATTATTTTCAATAGCTTCTAAAACAACTAGTCCAAATCCTTCAGATTCAGATAAAAAAAGAAATAAATCTAATTGGCTAAAAAAATCATCTATGTTTGAATAATGGTCAAATATTTCAACATAGTCCTCAAGTTGATATTTTTGTATCATGGCCTTGATATTTTCAACATAACCCTCATCATCAGAACCCGCTAGTTTAAGTTCAAAATTAACATCTAAATTTTTTAAATAAAAGGCAGTTTCTAAGACTTTGTCCCATCCCTTCCATGGAAGGATTCTTGCTGCCATACCAATGGTGTTTTTGTGTTTATTCCTAGTGGGACGGTTATTAATTTTGACCCCGTAATGAATCGTACTTATAAGATCTTGTTTTATGCTTCTTTCGTCAACAAGCCAATTGTTTATTTTGTTTGAAATTGCAATCACTCCATTTGAATTGTTTAATATTTTTTTCCAAAAGATATTTGCTATTAGATACTTAAATTTATTTTCACCCGCTCTAGTGCCATATTGGGCATGAACAGAAACTACATGCTTTATTCTTTTATTAAATAGCTTTAAAATTCCAATAATTAGATCTGACTTTGGTAAATGTGAATGAATAAGATCATAATTATTGTTCTTTATAATTCTGTTTAGTAAAAAAATACTTTTAATTGAGCTTTGACTATAAATATTTATATTGTTTAAGTTATTTAATATTGAATCGCCATTTTCATACATATCAAATGTAAACAATTCAATTTCAACATTATTTATTTCTTTAAATAATTCAGCTAACTGAACTTCAGCACCATCTTTTTTTAAAGTAGGAACAACATGCAATATTTTCATTTTGCTACTCATTAGTTATTTCTGATTTGAGTTTAAAAAATACAAGAAAAAATAAAACTGAAATGGAGTGATTTTGAATAAAATCACCAGTAAAAGAGAGGGCGACAAAACCCCCAAGAAATAAATAATTTGATTTTATAATATTTTCCTTAAATAATTTCATAAATGCTATGAATTCCCTAAGAAAAATATTTAGGAACAATATGAGACCAAAAAAACCATAGCTTAAGACAATAAATAAAAAAGAATTATGTGGTCCCGTAGGACGTAATTCATCTGAAAATTTACCAATTGATTTCAATTCATTTCTAACTATGCCAAAATTATCGAATCCATATCCAAAAATATTTTCTTGAGCAGATCGTGATGAAATGTCTTGAAAACTAGCCTGTTGCATCTGTACTCTGTCCTCTATTCCTTCTGTTTCAGATTCTGAAGTGAATCTATCAATTAATCCAAAATTAGAAGTTATTAATAAAGTAACTATGATTGTTAAAATTCTTAAATAGTCTTTATCTAAAAATACATATATAAATAACAGCAATACAAAAACAATAAGTGCAGCTCTACTAAATGTAAAAAAGCAACCTAATAAACTTATAAAAATAATGACGTCTTTTAAGCGACCTTTCAGATTAGGAATGCAATATAACCCAAGGCATGCAATAATCGCACCGAATGCATTTGGACCTCCAGCTTGCAAACCATTAATCCTTCCTGCTGTAAATATCCAATTATTACTGTTAAATCCAATTTTCCAATAGTCGTAGGAATCAACCCCAAAATCTAATTTGAAGAAATAAGAAAATATGGAAAAAAGACTTAAGAATACTAATAACAAAAATAAATATTTATCTAAAAATTGTGAATTCTTGACATTCAATATGGTAACTAAAAGTATCAAATAAAAAATATATCTTATTAAATCATTAAAAAGAAAATTTCCATTTATAAGATAGTTTTGAATAGATATATAAATAATAAATAACAAAATTGGAATAATTTCTTTTATAAAAAATTCTTTAATATTTTTTATAAAAATATTAAATATAAATAATACAAAAAATGAAAGTACCGGAATGTCATCAAGTTGTATATTGTTAGAAATTTCAATATGAGGAGTGACTGGTATTAAAAATACAAGAGCTAATTGGGCTTCTATTAAATAATTTTTAGATTTAACCATCTTTTTATTCCATTATTAATTAAAAAGATTAAAGCTTCAACAATTATTTTATTTGACATTTTTGACTTACCTACTCTTCTCTCATTAAAAATTATTGGAACTTCTTTAATTGACAAATTTTTTTCAACACATCTTAAAGTCATTTCTATCTGAAAAGAATATCCATCAGAATCGGTTTCTTGATACTTGATTTCGTTTAAACTTTTTTTCGAATAACACCTAAAGCCACTTGTCATGTCTTTGACTTTAGATCTTAAGAATATTCTAGAAGTAGTATTCGCTGTACTTGATAACAATTTTCTTTTAAAGTCCCAGCCTTGACTTCCCCCACCTTCTATATATCTACTACCTATGATTAAATCAAAATTTGATGAAACTTCTATAATTTTTTTTAAATCGACAAAACTATGTGAAAAGTCTGCATCCATTTCAATAAAAAATTCATACCCCTTTTCAATACCCCAACTAAATCCATCTCTATATGCTGATCCTAAACCTTGTTTTGAAGGTCGTTTTAATAAATTAAGTTGAATATTTGATTTTGATATCTCACTTATTAATTCCCCTGTACCATCAGGTGAATTGTCATCAACAAATAATACAGAAACATTAAATTTTGAGATTTCAGAAACAAAATTTGGAATGTTATCAATTTCGTTATATGTTGGAATTATTATTAAGTGCGAGTTAAAGTTTGAGGTCAATTGCTTTAGGATCCATCTCCATCAAGATCAACTGCATTAATTGTTGCATCAAGACCAACTGCTTTACCTTCATTTTCTAAATCAAATGACCATCTGTGCTTTGGACAAATAAGGTATCTTTCGTCTTCAATTTGATGTGTTGTTAGATCACTACCCTGATGAGGGCAAAACTTATCAATAGAGTAAAGCACTCCACCTGCTTCAACGGTTATACGCTCACGCTGGTTTTGAAGTCGCATTAAATTTTCAATAAATTCTGGAACATCTTCTTTTTCCATTGTTAAAAAACCATTGATTGCTACTTGGTATATATCTGGTGTTCTTTTGAGTTTATGTCTAAATGAAAGCATGAAATCTTCCCAGTTGAGATACCCGTCCAATAACCTCCCAATATCACCAGCAGAACTACTAATTTCATAAGTACTTGATGAGTTGTTTTGGTTTTTATCCATTATTTTTATTTCTTTTTTATCAAAATAAACAAATATGGATGAATCAGGAATCTCAACAATGGAAAATTGCATAACAACATCCATATTTTGTTCTATATTAAAATTTTCAAGTTTAGATTTAAGTTCTTTAAGTAATCTTTGCTGAATTTGAATTGGATTATAAACTAATTTTTGTTCATTTCTATTTTCAAAAATATATGAATAATTTTTCGCATATTTTTTTATATTTTCTTTAGCAAATTGTTCTTCAACGTTATCAAAAGGATGATTAATTTCGATATTATTATCATTATCAAAATTAAATGTCGAACCTGGTAAAGGTACTTCAATATTTAACTCTGGCATATTCTCAACTAAATAATTTTTAAATTTGAAAGGAGAAGAAAAAATATTAACTTCTTGGAAATTGATATTGATTAGCTCAGGATCTAAAAATACTGGAGGGCCTGCAGCAGGTATGTACAAATTAGGCTCAAACTTACTTATTAAATTACTAACAGAATTAAATTTGCCAAAAACTTTTGATTCAGATATTTCTTTGTACTTTTTCTCTGGATAATCATAGCAAACTGGATGAAAAACAGCACCAGAAAATTGGCATGTAAAAGCATCAAATTTTTTAAAAATGTCTTTTAACTCATCTACTCTGTCATAAACTTTACAATCATTTAGATTTAAAAAAGTGAAGTCTTTCTCTTTATCAATTAAACCTAGTGCTGAGTCTCTTACTATTTCCTGATCATCAAGAAATAATCTTATTTCCATATTGCCAACGTTCAAGACCTCTGAATCAACAGGAGTAGTTACAGATTTTGGATTTAATTTATTTAAGATGTATGCAACGTGATCTCTTCTAAATTTTGGAGTAATAAAATTAATTTTTGAAAGATTTAAAGTTTTTAAAAATGGAACGTCAAAGTGATCTTTATGTTCATGACTAATGTAAATATATACTTCTTTTTCGGTTGATTCAATTTCATTTCGAATTTCATCTCCTAAATCATGATTGGATGGAAATTGATACCATGAAGAATCGAAAGCTCCTTCCTTTGACATCCAAGGATCCATTAATAACATTTCATTTTTTGTTTCATACATGAAACCTGCATGACCAAGAAATTTAAGCATATAGAATATAATAATAGAACTAAGAAATATCAAATAATAAACTTCAAAAGAGTTAGAATTCAACTGTGGAAAAAATCGTAGTTACTGGTTCATGTGGTTTTATTGGTTACAATTTTATTAAATCAAATTCTTCAAATTTCAAAATTATTGGGATTGATTCATTAAACAATGCTTATGACAAGAAATTAAAAGACTTAAGACTCTTATCTTTAAATGATGAACCAAACTTTACATTTAAACATCTTGATCTATCAAACGAAATTGCATTAGATAAAGAATCAGAAATTTTTGAGAATGTATCTACAGTATTACACTTAGGGGCTAGAGCAGGTGTAAGACAAAGTTTTTTAGATCCAAAAAGTTATATTTTAGACAACACAGCTGCAACAGCTAACCTGGCTTTAAATGTTAAGAAATATAAGATCAAAAAATTTATTATTGCTTCTACTTCTTCTATTTATGGAGATACTGGTGTAAATTATGCGGAAGAAAACAAAGATGAGTTAGAAAATCCTCCATCCATATATGCTGCAACAAAATCTTTTGGAGAAGTGCTTGCAAGAAATATTTTAGAAGATACTAATACGACAATCCAAATTCCAAGATTTTTTACAGTTTATGGACCTTTTGGTAGGCCTGATATGTCAATACTTAGATTTATACATTGGATTTCTACAAATCAAGAAGTAATTATTTATGGGGATGGTGAACAAAAAAGATCATTTACATTTATTTCAGATATAATTTCAGGATTAAACAAACTATTTAGCCATGATGATTCTGGAATTTTTAACTTTGGATCAAATGAAACATGGTCTTTAAATCAAGTAATAAATCTTATAGAAAAAAAACTTAACAAAAAAGCCATCATTGTAAATAGGGAAAGAGCTATGAAAGATGTTGATATTGTTTTACCTAGTCTAAAATTATCAAAGTCATTATTAAATTGGGAACCTACTACAAGGATTGAAGATGGTATCGATGCAACTGTAGAGTGGTATAAAAATTATAAAGATGAATTAAAGGAAATTAAGTTTAAGTATGAATACGAAAAATAATCTAAACAAAGTAATCATAACAGGAGGAGCTGGCTTCATAGGTTCTAATTTGGTAAAAAAATTATTAGAAAATGGCACAGAAAAAATATTAATTATTGATGATTTATCTACTGGCAAATTGAAAAATTTAGAAGATTTTTCAAATAACAAAAGTATTGAAATTATAAAAAAACGAGTAGAAGACATTGATAATTTAAATACTATGTTTGAAAAATTTGATTTTTGTTTTCACTTAGCAGCTGGGGTTGGAGTGCAATACATCATGGATAATGTTAGTAAGGCTCTTTTAACAAACATTGAAGGTACCCATATTGTTATTGAAGCTTGTAAAGAAAACAACATACCTTTATTAATCACTTCTACATCAGAAGTTTATGGAGTTTCTCAAGATGAAGTTTGGACCGAGGAAACTAAGAGTTTAATAGGCCCTCCTACGAAACTTAGATGGTCATATGCTGCTTCAAAACTAATTGATGAATTTTTGGCATTATCTGAATTTAATGATAAAAAATTGAATCCAATAATAGTAAGACTATTTAATATTATAGGTCCAAACCAGCTATCAGAATTTGGAATGGTAGTTCCAAAATTTATTGAAGCTGCATTAAAAAATGAAACTATAGTTATACATGGTACTGGTGATCAAACTCGTTCATTTACATGGGTAGGAGATGTAGTAAATTATTTTTATCTACTAGCAAAGAATGAACTTTACGGTGAAATTTATAATATTGGACAAACTGAAGAAATTTCTATAAAAGACTTGGCATCTTTAATTATTGAAAAATGTAATTCAAGTTCCAAAATTATTTTTAAAGATCATGAAGAAGTTTATGGAAATAAATTCGAAGATCCAATGAGAAGAACACCATCAATTGAAAAAATTGTTAATGCAACAAATTATGAACCATCAATGACAATTCAACAAATGATTGAAGAGATAATTAAATATAAAAAAATAAACCTTTGAAAATATTAATAACTGTTGGCATTTATCCTCCTGATATAGGAGGTCCTGCAAGTTTTGTACCAAGAATTGCAAAGCTTCTTGAGGAAAATGAATGTGAAGTAACTGTTATTTGCTTGTCTGATGAAAAAATTTTAGATGATGAACCTTACAAAATAATAAGAATATTAAGAAATCAAAATCTCATTATTAGATGGATTAAAACTGTTTTGAATATGCTTTCTCATGGTAGAGATGCTGAAGTGATTTTTGTAAACGGGCTTCCAATGGAAGCTTATATTGCGAATCTGTTTTTAAGAAAAAAACTTATAAGAAAAATTGTTGGTGACTGGGCCTGGGAAAGAGGCAGGAATAAAGGAATAATCAACGATTCATTTGATGAATTTCAAAAGAATAAGCATAATCTTCATCTTGAGATAGCCAAATTTTCTAGAGGTTGGACAGCAACAAAAGCAAATTTAGTCATTACCCCATCAATGCATTTAAAAGAAGTTGTGAAAAAATGGGGTGTCTTGGAAAATAATTTAAAAGTTATTTATAATGGTACAAAAATTCAACCAAAAATTGTTAAGAAAGAAAATGAAGTTTTACATTTTGTTACAGTTGGACGTCTAGCACCTTGGAAAAACATAGACAAAATTATTCAAGCTATGGCCTTATTAAATGGTAAAGGATTTAATTTTATATTTAATATTGTTGGAAGCGGACCGATAGATCAACAACTTAAAAATTTAGTTAAAGATTTAAAACTAGAAAAAAATATTTTTTTTCTTGGTCAGAAAAATACACATGAATTAAATAAAATTTATTTAAATTCTGACATTTACATTCAGGCATCGGGATATGAGGGTTTACCTCATGTAATTCTTGAAGCCATAAATTTTAACTTGTCAATAATTAGTACTCCTATCGGTGGAACAAATGAAATTTTACTTAATGGAAAAAATGGATGGGTTTTAAATTTAAAAGAAGACAAAGCACCCGATGAATTTGATTTACAAGAATTAATTAAATGTGTCATAGAGAATAAAGCAATAGATGAAGAAAAAATACTAAGTGCAAAAAAATACATAATTAATAACTTTGATGAAGATAAAAACTTAAATAAATATATTCAACTACTGAAATCATGAAAAATTTATTATTCTATGGAACTACAAATTATGGATTTGAATTAAATGAATCTGACAAAGAAAAATTCCAAGAACTGTCAAAAAGCTTTAGTAGTTTTGTAATAACATTTGGTGAAGACAATAAATTAATCAATCATAACTATGTAACAATAAAATATATTAAAAAGCCAAGAGGCTTGATAAATCAGTATTTCAAATTTTATATATTCAATTTTAGAAAGTTAATTAAATTTATTAAAGAAAATAATATTGAGATTATTTCTGCAAAAGATCCTGTATCTGCATTTCTTCCAATATTAATTAAGAAATACGTTATTAAAGATTTACAAACTGTAATTGAACATCATGGAGAATTTATTGATTTATTGCTAAACCAAAGAAAATTTTATTTAAAAAGAGTGATAAGAAAACTTCTCCTAATCATATCAAATTTTACCTACAAAAATTGTGATCTTATAAGAGGTGTTGAAAAAGAAAGTACAACTAAAATTGCAAAAAAATATACTAAGAAATATATAATTTTTCCAGCATGGGTGAATAATAAAATTTATTTTAATAAGAATTTAGACAGAAAGAATTTTCTTTTTGTTGGAAATGTAATTCCAAGAAAAGGTGTTTTATTCATTATTGAACAATTTGATAAATTTGTAAATCAAAATAAATTAGATGAAAAACTAATAATTGCTGGTGATACTCCTAATAAAAACTACTTAAATAAATGTCAAAACTTTATAAAAATAAATAACATTAAAAATATCATATTTACAGGTAAAAAAAATCCACAGGAAATTTCAGACTTGATGAATTCATCAAAATTGTTATTAATGGCAAGTAGCTTCGAAGGGCTACCAAGAGTCTTAATTGAAAGTGGTTTGTGCGGTTTACCTTCACTTGCAAGTGATATTCAAGGTATTTCAAGTCCATTTGGTGAATATGGCGGAACATTACTCTATAAATACAATGACGCAGAAGACTTTATGATTAATATTGATAAATTTTATAAAGATCCAGAATTGCAGTTAAAACTTAGTGACAACTCTTCTAAATTATGTAATAGCTTATCTGGAGAAAACAAGTTTAAAAAAAATTGGGAAAGAATAGAAGAGATGCTTTATGAATAAAAAACTACTTTATTTTAATTTAGCTGTAGATGAAAAAGACACTTCATTAGGCTTTGCGATTGACTGGATAAAACATGTTTCAAATGAATTTAATCATGTAGATGTAGTGTCTCTAAGAGTCAACTCAATACCTGAATTTGATAACTCAATTAATATTTACGGACTAGAACCATCAAACAATAAAATTTCAAAATATCTCTTCTTTTTAAAAACAGTAAAACAACTAATCAACGAAAATAATTATGACAGATGCTTTTCTCATATGTCTCCAATTTCAGTAGTTCTAAGTTACCTTTATCTTAAAAAAAGTGGTATTAAAACTACACTTTGGTTTACCCATCCAGGTCCTAAGTTTGGAATTAAGAAATTAATTCTATATTTATCTTTCTTAATATCTGAACAAGTTGTGACAGCATCAAATACTTCATTTCCATTCAAAGGTAAAAAAGTAAATGTAATTGGTCATGCTATAAACATTGAAAAATTTAACAAATCAAAGACACATTATTCTTTTGAAAAATTTTTAATGCTCTCAAGAATTTCAAAATCGAAAAATCTTGAAGTTGGAATTGATAGTTTTCTTAATTCAAGATTTAAAAATTTTAGTTTAGATATTATTGGCGGACCTCTTAATAAAAAAGATGAAAAATATTTAAAATTTTTACAAAAAAAATACAAATCTAAAAATGTAAATTTTTTAGGAAGAATTGATCATAAAGATTTGCCTGAAATAATTAGTAAATATGATGTAAATATAAATTGTGCAAAAAGAGGTTTTTATGATAAGTCCGTTTTAGAAACTTTATCTATGGGTATTATTAATTTTTATAGAAATGATGACTTCAACTCACTTTTCCTAGAGGATAATAAATTCTATTTTGAAAATGTTGATGAATTAACCAAAAAAATTAATTCATTAGTCGATTTAAGTCATAATGATATTTTGGAAATATTTAATGAAATAGAGATAAAATTACAGAAAAATTCACTAAGTACTCTATCCAAACGACTGTTGTCTTATTTATAGTTTTCTTGAAACCAACCTATAGTTTCCTTAAGACCTGTCTCTAGATCATATTTAGGTTCATACCCTAATATTTTTCTTGCTTTTGATAAATCCGGTTTTCTCTGCTTCGGATCGTCTATTGGTAAATCTTTATTTATTATTTTAGAATTTGATTTAGTCAAGTGTATTATTTTACTAGCTAATTCGTTTATAGTTATCTCATAATCATTCCCTATGTTGAAGACATCAGAGCTTTCATGATTTAATATTTTCATAATGCCATCAAGGGTATCTTCAATAAATGAAAATGATCTAGTTTGAGAACCATCGCCAAAAATTGTTATATCTTGATTGTTAATTGCTTGATGAATGAAATTTGTTACAACTCTTCCATCATCAAATGCCATTTTGGGGCCATATGTATTAAAAATTCTTGCAATTGAACCATGTAAATTATGTGTTGTTACATACGATTGAGTAGCTGCTTCTGCAAATCTTTTTGATTCATCATACATACTTCTTGGGCCAAGAGTATTGACATTTCCCCAGTAGTTTTCATGCTGAGGAGTTATTTCTGGATCGCCATATATCTCAGATGTAGATGCCAGAAAAAATTTTGCGTTATGTCTACGGCTAATCCCTAATGCATTAATAGTTCCGATACTTCCTGATTTTAGCGTGTTGATTGGATAGTTAGAATAAGCAAATGGCGAGGCACAACTAGCTAAATGAACTACATGGTCAATTTCTTCATCAAGCTCAATGGGATTTTGTATATCATGATTATAAAATTTAAATTTGTCATTGTTTTGATGTTTATCAAGATTTTGCAAATTTCCAGTTAAAAGATTATCTAAAACTATGACTTTTTCTGCATTACCAATTAGTTTATCTACTAGGTTTGAACCTATAAAGCCAGCACCGCCAGTAATTAAATATCTAATACTTCCTCCCAAAATCTAAAGTAATAAACATTTTCATATTTACTTAATTTTTCTTTATATTCTTTGAAAACATTATCACTTATTGGAAACATCTCAACATATAAAGTGTTATCTTCAAAATTTGTAATTTCATCAAAGTCTTCATCCAACTCAATATATTGATCATAAATATATATTTTCTCTCCAAGAGCTTTCAAATTTTTATAAATTGTTAAGGTGGGTGAATGCCTTATGTCGTCAGTATTTTCTTTAAAGGATGCTCCTAAAAGAACAATCTGTTGAAGTTTTTTTTCTTTTTTAATTTCGATTAATTGATTTCCAAACCACTCCATATGTATATTATTAGATTCATTTATATTTTTAATTATTGGAAGGTTGAGAGAATTATTATCAGCAAGATTTTGAATTTCATTCAAGTCTTTAGGAAAACATGACCCTCCCCAGCCCGGCGAAGGTCTTAAATAATTTTGTCCAATTCTAGTATCTAAGCCAATCCCTTTTAGAACGTCTCCTAAAGTTCCTCCCATAGTTGACACTAATTGGGAAGCTTCATTTGCAAACGACAGTCTTAAAGGCAAATAAGTATTAGCCAAATATTTGATAAGTTGTGAACTAATTGGATCTGTAAATAACATCTCAGAAGGAAAATTTTCATAGAGAGTAGCAATTTTTTGTGCATTATCTAAATCATCTGAGCCAATTACTATTCTGTCAGGATTAAAGAAATCATCAATTGCTGATCCTTCTCTTAAAAACTCCGGATTAAAAACAATTCTCTCAGACTTAATGTCTGAACTTTCAAGGAAAGAATTTACAGCTGAAGGATGGATAGTTGATTTAATACACACAATAGTATTATTTTTTAAATGTAAATTTAATTCTGAAAATACATTGGTCATGAATGAAGTGTCTAGGGTGCCATCAGTTGTTGAAGGGGTCTGAACACAAATCATAAAAATATCTAAATTAACCCAATCTATTTTGCTGTAACTATCATGAAAAGTTATGTTGCCATATACATCAGGAGCGACAAATAGCTCTTTCAGTCCAGGCTCATAAAATGGTAACTCTTTGTCTTTTAATTTATTAATCTTATTTGAGTCAATATCAAGAAATTGGATTTTATTATCTAATTTTGCAAGACCTAAACCTGTAACTAAGCCTACATAGCCAACCCCTGCAATAACTATCTTCATTAATCTAATATTAACCTCAGTATTAATTTTATAATGGATATAGTGATTTATTATATTGCACATTGGGATTGGATCTTAAAAAATTCAAGAGCCGAAATAGCTAAAAAAGTTGATTTTGATATAACTGGAATCTCTCCAATCATTGATTATAAAGATGAACTTGAAGATGCATTTACAAGCAATATTAATTGGGAATACAAAAGACAAAAACTTATTCATTCAATGGGTATTTTTAGGCTAAGAAGATTAATTAAAAATTTTAAAGAAAAAGATATCCTTCACATCTTTACATTAAAATCTTTAATTATTTATTTGATATCCTCTATTTTCACTAACAAAAAACAAACAGTCATCGCATCAGTAACTGGACTTGGGTATCTTTTTGCTAATACAAAATTTGCTAATTTTCTTAAATTAGTTTTAAGGTATTTTATAAGCTCTAGGATAAATTCACTCGTAGACGTAATAATCTTTCAAAATAAAGACAATCAAACTAAATTTGTTGAATATACAAAATTTAAAAATAGAGTTGAAATAATAGAAGGTAGTGGTTTACAAACTAAATTAATCACTAAAAAAGAATCTTTTAACAAAAAACTAAAGATAATTTTTGTAGGAAGACTTTTAAAAGAGAAAGGAATATTTGAATATATTGATATCATCAATCATTTATCAAATCATGAGGATTTAGAATTTTATATTGCTGGTAGTAGAGATCCGGGTAATAGAAGTAGCTTAACTGAAAAAGATTTCAAAAGAATACAAAATATTCCTGATTTACAATACTTGGGGGAAATAGATATAAATAGCGAGCTATATAAATATGATATTTTGGTACTTCCTTCTTATCACGAAGGTTTTTCAAGAATATTACTTGAAGCAGCTTATACAGGTCTATATTGTATCGTAAACGATATTCCTGGAACTAGAAATATAATTAGCACAACAAATTGTGGAAAACTTATAAAAGAAAATAATATTGAGCAGTATGTCAATGAGCTTACAAATATTTGCAAAAAATTACCTGAGCTTAATCATTCAAGTATAAGAGAAATAATTACTGAAAATTACTCAGTTGAAGCAATTGCAATGAGAATGACTAACCTTTATAAAGAATATGTTTGAAAATATACAATTATCACTTTTAAATGCTTGTTTACTCTCGTTTTTAATTTCTTTTTTAACTTACTACTTTTTAGTAAAAAAAAGACCCGATTTTAAAATAAAAAATCAAAGTCAAAAAAGATTAAATGCCTTAAACATACCTCCATTAGGTGGTGTCGGAATGGCAATTAGTTTTTTTCTATCAGTTAGGTTGCTTGGTGAAGCTGAAGAAATATTCATATATATATCTTTTTTTGCCTTAGCAATTGCTTTTCTTGGAGTGTTAGATGATTTGTATAACTTAAACTGGAAAATTAAATTCTTTTTCCAGCTTTTGTTTGTTGGGATTCCAGTAATTTATCTTAATATTTTTTTAAATGTAGAAAATATTCTTAATTTCAAATTAGATAATAACCTGAATATAACTTTCACAATTTTTTGGATTTTACTGATAATTAATTCAATTAATTTTACAGACAACATGGATGGTTTTGCTTCAATTAATACTTCTTTTATATGTTTGGCTTTAGGTATAATTTCTTTTTTATCCAATCAGAACTACCTAGCTGATATTAGTTTGGTTTTACTTTTTTCTATTTCTGGTTTTTTTATTCTAAACTTTCCACCTGCAAAAATTTATATGGGAGATTCAGGAAGTTTGTTTATTGGGTTTGTATTAGGTTTTATAAGTATTCTCTTTGACTGGAGTCCTGTAAATCAAAATATTTTATACAATTCTTTTACACCGGTTTTATTATTTTTCAGTATCCCTTTATTAGATTTTGCTACTGTGTTTACATTTAGAATTAAAAATAAAATCTCGCCTACAACTGGTGGTACAGACCATATTTCACATAGATTATTAAAAGCTGGTAATACTGTAAAAGAAGTTCTAGGAATCTTTGTTCTAATAAATATCCTAATTTTTAGTCTTTTATCTTTATCAATAACATATAGCCAGTTTTCTATAATCTTCTTAGTTCTATATGTGGCGTTAATTTTTTACTTATTTTTTAAATTTGCAAATATGGATATACTAGATTAGTTTCTTTAATTCTTCAATTCTATCTTCTGTTCCTGCATCAATCCACCAATCATTTAGTGTTTTAAATGAAACATTTTTAGATTTTATATAAAGATTATTTAAATCAGTAATTTCCAACTCTCCCCTTGCAGAAAATTCTAATCTATCAATTAATTCAAAACAATTATAACTGTACAAGTATAATCCAAGTACAGCCAAATTTGATTTAGGTTTCTCTGGCTTTTCCTCAATAATTTTAATTTCTTCATTAACTATATTTGCTACACCAAATTCACTAGGATTTGATACTGGCTTTAAAAATAAAACGGTATCAAAATTATCATATAAATTAATATTTAAAATTGGATTTTCGCCAAAAAAATTGTCACCTAAAATAAATAAAATTTTAGATTTTTTTTCTACACAATTTTTAGCTTGCTTTAATGCATGTGCAATACCTAAAGGCTTATCTTGTATAGTGTATTTAATGTCTTTATTTGGATGACTATTTTTTAAATCATTTCTTATTAATTCATCAAATGCAGGGTTAGTAATTACGACAAATTTTTTTATACCCCAATTTGATAATTGTTGAATCTGAAGAGAGATCATAGATTGATTATTTATATCAATTAATACTTTTGTGGAAGTGTTACCTTTGTAATTTTTAAGTCTTGTGCCTAAACCTGCTGCAGCGATAACCGCGGAAATTTTTTCCATTATTTTTATTTTAAGTACTTTATTTGATTATAGTTGTGATTTGGCAATGAAAATAAATAAACAACTAGCACTATTAATAACTCTGGTCTTTATATCTTTGGGTGCGTATTTATTAATTCCAAATTTTGAAAGAGAAGAATTTAATACAGATATTGTTGAAGAAATTTCAACTGGAACAATTTCAACTACAACAACAATTATTGAAGAAAATGAAAACCTTCCTGAAGAAAATTTAGAAGAATCATTAGACGAAGTATTCAAACCATCCATATACGATACTTTATTGATTAATAATAAAACAGAAAGAATAGATGAAATATTTGAAACTTATCTAATTATTGGTAGTGATGAAAGAAGTAAAGATTCTTCTGCTAGCAGAGGATATGTAACAGGCAGTCGTGCAGACGTTATAATGTTGGTATTAATCGATAAAAATTCATTTCCCACTTTGATATCGATTCCTAGAGATTTATTGATTAAAGATCCATGTACTCAAAATATTCAACGAATAAATTCGTCTTATGTGAGAAACGAGTGTGGAAGTAATGCAGAAAACTTATCAGCTGTATTGCTAAATATTACAGGCTTGAAAGTAAATCATTTTGCTAAATTTAGCTTTGAAGGTTTTGAAGAAATTATCGATAGCTTTGGAGGTATAGAAATTTGTGTAAATCAAACTCAAAGAGAAGGCTATTCCTTTGAAATCCAAAAAGGTTGTAACATCCTAAATGGTGAAATAGCTTTAAATTGGGTTGTATCTAGAAATACGGAAGTTCTTGATGGAGAAAAAAGAATTGATGAAGATGGTAACGATATTTCAAGATGGAAACCTATGCAGGGTGTTAGTGATTTAACAAGAGTAAAAAAACAACAAGAAGTAATTCTTTCCCTTATGAATAATTTAAATGATTTTGATTCATTAAATACTTTTTTTAAATTTGTAAATGCTCTAGAAGATGCGTTTACAATCGATGAGAATATTTCATTGCTTCAGGCGTCTGAGCTTATATGGTCGTTCAGAGATTTTGATTTTGAAAAAATTCAAAAATTAACAGTACCAACATATAACTACACAACAGACGCTAAGGCACAAGTTTTAATTTTAGATGAAAATTTTTACGATTTCTTAGTGTCTAAAGATTTGGTAGATTGAACAAAAACTCCAATACTTAGAATAAATAAGATAAACATATCAGGTGAATAAATCATATCATTTGTTATATTTTGAACTAAAAACATAATTATTGCTAAATATGGAAAAACATTTATAGAGTTAATTTTATTTAGCACTCTTAACATACCAAAAATTATGACTAAGTAGAACAAGATAGAAAACAATAGTCCAAATTCAACACTAAATGTAAGGTACCCATTATGAGCAGTTGTCAATTGACTTAAAAAAGAAGGATCAACAATTGGTGGACTTGTATTTGAAATTTTGCCGTTTTGCTGAATTAGTAGTCCGCTCCTTAAGCTTTTATCACCTATATAGTTTGTATTAAGAAAGACACCTTCACTGTCTGCCCAGTAAAAAAATAATCTACCATCGACTATTTCTAATTTCCAAGATTGCACTTCTCCATTTATAATCGAAGTATTTGAAATTAAAGTTTGTCTCATTTGAGGTATTTGTGGAAAAGATAGATTCAAAATGATTTCAAAATCTTCTGAAAAATCTGAATTGTTGTTTATTGCTAACCAATATTTGTTTGGTCTAAACAACTTTATTCCATTATTTTCAAATGTTATTTTTGCATTGTAAGAATTAATCTGATTTGGTTTAAAAACAAAATAGTCAGTATTTAAATTATCTTCTGTGAATAGAATATTTTGAACTTTGCTTTTTGAAATTATAGTAACTTCTCTAATTGAAGCATCAAGGAAAGTATTACCAAATGATTGACCATCTGAATGTCCGCCAATTTCAATATATGAGCTATTTTGATTTAGATCTACTATCCCCCCAGTTGTCCTTTCATATCCAACCATATCCCAGTTATTTGAATCTTGAGATGTATAAAAACTTATAATACTTCTAGGTAAAATCCCATCTTGTTTGTCAAATTTTAACTTTATATACCCTTCAACATTTCTGAAATTACATTCTTTACAGTAGGTTTTATAATTATCATAAGATACATAATCATTTCTAATACTTAGTTGTTCAACAATAACAGCTAACTCTCCAACAGCTAATTCTCTACTTTCACATTCGTAACCACTAGATTCTGTACAAGGTACATATGTTAAGTTTTTTGGAACTTCAGAAACGATTGAAATATTGTTACCTTTGTAAATAAAATCGATAAAACAGTAGGCTTCTCCTCTTAAAATATTTAAATTAGATTCTTCAAAACAATTAGACTTTTCCATTGAAGCAAGGATTTCATCACTGTTTAACTCATAAATTGCTGCAAAGAAATTAGCAAATAAATCTTTTTTTACTCTTACATGTTGACAGGTTATTCTATCTTCTGAGCATTCAGAAACAAATTTGCTTTGAACAAGAACTTCATACCCTCCACCAGAAGTACCAATATAAAAATCAATATTTGAATTTCTATTTTCTTCAGGAGTAATTCCTAATTCAACTTTGTTTAAATTTATATTTAAATTTTCTTCAAGAATTTTAGGATTTATAGATAAAAAATAATCTTTATAAATACTCTCAACATAATTTCCAGGTCCTAAACCTCGGAATAAATTTATATTTTCAAAAGCAATTTGAGTCAAAAAACCTCTGTCACTTTCTTTGAGCAATATTTCTGAATTAAATAAATTTAAGAATCCTAATAGTCCAAGAATAAATGTAGAAATAATTATTGTTAATTGTTTTAAATTTTGTTTCCTCAAATAAATAAAAGCAAAAATTCCAAGTAATAAAGACAAGTAAGAACCCCTTGAATAAGTAACAAATACTAAATATATATTTAAAATAGAAAGAAATAAAAATAACTTATTTTTAATTTCGCTATAAAAATATAGGCATAGAAAAGTAAGAATTGTAAACATTCCACCAGCAACATTAGGACCAGACCCTTGAAAACCTGATAATCTTCCTCTGTCAAAAAATGAGGGATTTTCATAGTAATAAGAAATCCATCCAACTGTATTGTCAACAAAAGATAGTTGGAATAAGGATGATAGAAAATTTAAAATTGTGACAAGTGCAAATGGTATTAGAAAATACTGTAAATTTTTAGTTGATTTATTCTTTGCAAATATAGTAAATAAGTATCCTGTTACACAATAGAAAATTAATCTAAGAACAAAAAAATTAATTCCATAAAAAAACAAAGCAACAGACAATAAAAATATAAGTGATCCCCAAAATTTTGTTATATTTGAAGAAAAGTCTGGATAATTTTTATTTCTGGCATAATCAAAAAATAGTAAGAACGAGAAAACAAGAATTAGAAAATCAGAAAATTCTAAAATACTTAATCTAAGATATCCAGGGGGCGTTATTAAAGAAATTGAAACAAGTGAACCTAATATAAATATATTTACTTTTTCCTTCAAGTGGGCCTGGCAGGACTCGAACCTACGACCGACGGATTATGAGTCCGTTGCTCTAACCAACTGAGCTACAGGCCCTAGATATTTAAGAAATTACTGATTGAACTTTAAGTGCAATACTCATATCACCAGCAACCTTTAATTTCCCGGTCATAAAAGCTGCTTGTGGGCTTGAAGAACCATCCATAATTGATTGCATAGTATCAGCATCTGTTGAAATTGTACATGTAGCTTCATTATCATCTGATGAAATTTCGCCACTATTTCCATCAATCAAAACTACATTTTCGTCAACTACAAACTTTACTGACCCACCCAAAACGCTAAGGTCTTTTCCTTCAGCTCTTTCTTTTACTATTGCTAAGTAATCCATTATTCCTCCATTCGCTATTAAGTATAGTGAAAATAAAATTGTATAGCTCCGAGGGTGGGACTTGAACCCACAACCAACGGATTAACAGTCCGCTGCTCTGCCAATTGAGCTACCTCGGATAGCAAATTAATAATACTAGATATTAAAGGGTATTCTGATAAATTTCTTTTTTCTTTTTGATGTCTTCTACTTCTTGAAGGAGTTGAAAATTTTTATTTTCAGATTCTTCAAATTCATGGATTAATTCATCAATTTTTATATTTGCAAAATGTAAATATAGTCTTGAGACTGCCTCAGAGTATTGATCTTTTGTATAAGAGATATTTAGATAATCTTCTTTTTTTGTATTTTCATTTCTGATATCATCAATTAATTTTTTAAATTCAGAATTTAACTCTATCAACTTGTTAATTTCTTCATTTGAATTAAATTCATTAGAGATCATTTCTGCAATAATCAAATCTTTAAAAATAGATATAGAACTTATTGTTTGTTCTGTGATATCTTCTTTTTGTTCAGAAGTTTGGAACTTTAATTCTTTCTTGAGAATGTCTTTAGCTGTATTTAGTTTTAAAGATAATAAATCTAACGAAACATCAACTTCAAGTGGACTAAGATTAGATGTTATTTGCATAAAATAAGTAAAAACACTTTTTTTGTCAGATGTATGTTGAATAAATTTATCGATCAAGAATTCCACTATTTCAACATTATCGTTTAAAACACTACTAAAAATATTTTCATTGTCTTCATAGAGTTCAGAAATATCTTTGTATTTATCCGGTAAATTAAGGCAATGTATTTCAAGTTGATTAGAAACTTGATTTTTAATTTCTAAAACTCTTTCTGTTGCCTTAAGTCCTGCTTCATCATTGTCAAAACAAAGTAATATTTTCTTCGTATAACGTGAGACAGCTTCTAGCTGTTGAACTGTAAGTGCTGTACCCGATGGCGAGGCACTATTAGAATAACCTAATTGATTTAATGATAAAACATCAAAGTATCCTTCAACTAAAAATACATATCCTTTCTTCTTGACTGACGATATGAACTCTTTTGTGAAATATAAATTCCTATTTTTTTTATATAAAACTGAATCTGAAGAATTTAAATATTTAGGTCCAAAATCTTGAAGTGCCCTTCCACCATATGCAATAGTTTCAGATCTAAAGTTAAGAATAGGAAACATTATTCTATTTTTAAATAAAAAATTATTACTGCTAGAGATAAATCCTAATTTTTTTAAATCAAAGTCAGAGATTTTATTTTTATCACAAAACTTTTGAAAATCTTCAACATTTGAATCAATAAAAGATACACCATATTTTTTAAAATCTTGTTCATTGAACTTTCTTGAAATAAGGTACTCTTTTGCTGTTTTAGATTTCTCCGAATCCATCATTTCTTTAAAGTATTCATCAATGAGATTTATTTTTTGTTGAAAATTTTTAAAATCATTAGTCTGACTAGTTTCGGTATACGTAAGTTTGAATCCATACTTTTCAGCAACTAATTCAACTGCATCTTGAAACTCCAAATTATGAATTTCTTGAACATATTTATATATGTCACCGCCCATTTTGCATCCAAAACAATGAAATAAATTTTCTACGTCTGTAAAACTCATACTTGCAGTTTTTTCACCATGAAAAGGACACAATGCCATCCCTTTAGTTCCTCTAAGTTTTCCAGTTGTAGTAGATAAAACAAAGTCGCTAATTTTAGATCTTTTTTTTAAATCTTCGATTGATTGCTTTGATATACCCATTATATTTTTAAGAAATAATCAAGAAGGTCCTCTATTTTTATTCGTTCCTGTTCCATTGAATCTCTATTCCTTATCGTGACTGATAAATCTTCCAAAGAATCAAAATCTATAGTTACACAATAGGGGGTCCCAATTTCATCTTGTCGTCTGTACCTTTTACCTATTGATTGAGTTACATCAACTTCTGTTCTGAAAAATTTCTGCAAAGTTTGTTGTATTTCATTTGAAACTTTAATTAATTCTTCTTTTTTACTCAATGGTAGAATCCCTATTTGGACAGGTGCGATTTCAAAATTAAATCTAAATAGTGTTCTAGTAGTATCATTAATTACTTCTTCATCATATGTTGAACACAGTAAAGCAAAGAGTGTTCTTGTTAATCCCCCTGCAGGTTCAATTACAACTGGTGCTATTTTCTCATTTGTTTCTGAATCAAAATATGATAAATCCTTTCCACTAGAGCTTTCGTGTGAACTTAAATCAAAACTTCCTCGATTTGCAATTCCTTCAAGCTCACCCCATCCCCAAGGGTAATCAAATTCAATGTCTACAGTTTTAGATGCATAATGAGCTAGTTCGTTTTCTTCATGTTCTCTCAACCTGAGCTTCTCTTCTGGTATGCCTATCCCCTTGTACCACTCAAGTCTCTTATTTACCCAGAAGTCAAACCATTCATTTTCATTTTCTTTTCTACAAAAATATTCAATTTCCATTTGTTCAAATTCTCTAGTTCTGAATATAAACTGACCAGGAGTAATTTCATTTCTGAATGATTTTCCTATATTAGCTATTCCAAATGGAAGTTTTGCTCTCATTGTTCTTTGAACATTCTCAAAATTTACAAATATACCTTGTGCTGTTTCTGGTCGTAGATACACTGCTGAGTTTTCATTTTGTACTGGGCCTATGTTTGTTTCAAACATAAGATTAAATTGACGCGGCTCTGTTAAATCTTCTTTTTTTAGATTTTCTGGTACTTGGTCAGCTCTAAATCTTTCACCTGTAGGTTTATGATCTACCATAGGATCTGTAAATTCAGCTAAATGGCCAGATGCTTTCCATACTTCAGAACTTTGAATAATAGCTGTATCTATAGGAAATATAGACACTTTGCTATCTTGATTTATATCTTTCCACCAGCTTCCAGAGATATTGTTTTTAAGCAGAGCACCCAATGGGCCATAGTCATAAGAGCTCCTTAATCCGCCATATATTGATGAAGCATTAAAAACAAAGCCTCTAGAATTTGCTATTTTTACAATTTTGTCGAATAAATTATCAATTTTTTCCATAAGTTCTATTCCTTGAATTAAATTCTAGTAAGACATCATCTAATATGTCTGCATTTATATCAGGCCAAAGGTCTTCAATAAATAACAGTTCGGTATACGAAAGTTGGTATAGTAAAAAATTACTTATTCTGTTCTCTCCTGCTGTTCTTAATAGAAGATCAGGAAACGGAACCTCTGGGTACTGAAAGTAGTTAATAAAGCTATCTTTTATATCCTTTAAAGTAAGTTCTTTATTGAGATTTAAATTATGTAAATTTAACACTGCATTGTGAATTTCATCATGTGACCCGTAATTAAATGCAAAATTTAAATTTAATTTAGTATTGTTTTGAGTTAAGTTTTCTGTCTCTTCCATTAATTCTTTATTCTCATCAGGTAATTTTTCATCAGTCAAGTCTCCTAAAAATCTGAACCGGACACCTTTTTGATTAAATTCATCTCTTCTCCTAATAAGAATATCTCTATTAAAAAACATCAAATATTCCACTTCTTCATCAGAACGAAGCCAATTTTCAGTAGAAAAAGCATACACCGTGAGCCACTTAATATTATTATTTATTGCCCAATCTATTGTTGTTGATAAAGAATGTTCACCAGCAGCATGTCCAGCAGTTCTGTCAAGTCCTTTATCAAGTGCCCACCTACCATTACCGTCCATAATGATTGCTAAATGGTCAAGATTGTTATTTTTCATTCCAAACCTTTTTTAGAATTGTATTTTCAATACTACTCAGCTTTTTTGTATCGTCATGAGAATATCCAATTAAATGTAGCAATCCATGAACAAGTACTAGTTGATATTCTTCAATTAATGTTTTTGTGTACTTTTTTGAATGTTTTTTTATAAGTTTTCTATTTAAGAATAAATCTCCGAGAATTTCATTATTGTTTTTGTCTAATTTATTGATACTTGCCAAGTCTTTATAAAGAGGGATAGTCAATACATCTGTAGGATAATCTTTTAGAAAAT
>CACJUH010000005.1 GCA_902596545.1 uncultured Candidatus Actinomarina sp.
TGTCCAGCCTACAAATATTATTACAAATAATCCTCCGCCAGCCAAAAATCTAAAAAAAGCAACAACTCCATATGCAAGAGTGCCTAACAAATAAAGAGGAGTAAGAAATATTAAACCAACTATTTTTAATTTACTTTTCTTTTTAAAACTTGGTTGTGTTTCAAGGCAGATTTCACACTCAAAGATTTCAACTGAGTGTTCACAAATTGGAACTACGCAAGGAGAAAGTCCCGGACCACCAAAAGGCTCATCAATAGGCCAGTCGTTAGACACCTGCATTTATTCCTCCTCCAACATAGCTAAATCTTCCATCTCATCAGCACAGCTAACACAAAAAGCAAAAGTAGGATTATCTGAGAATATATGATTATTACAAGTCAAACATCTTGTATTTTGAGTAGATTCAATTTGTTCCCTAAATGCTGTAGTCAAGATATGAATAGTCATATAGTGATTTACCATATGCTCTTCGAAACTTCGCTCTTCCATAGCTTATTTGTTTAGATCTCTGCCATAAAAAATTACTTCTTGTATGGCGCATCTGGACTCTTGATTATCAATATTTTGTGGATAATTTTTAACAATTTTTAGGGTTAAATCGTAAAGTATTTCTGAATTTATATCTATCCACTGTGAAGTGTTGTCGTGCTCTAATTCTTTACTTACAAAATATTTTGACTCATTGTCACTAGTTATACCTAAGGTTGCGACAATGATGCTCTCTTCAAATACAGTTGTTGATTCTGGATTCTGAAAAACCATAAATTCAAGAAAGATTGGCTCTTTGAAAGTAAATGTAATTGTTTCGTCTTGGCATATATTGCTGCTACTTCGCCAAACAGTATCAAGGTTATCAAATAAATTTGAACAAGAATATTCTCCAGATAGAGACGAAGTCGAATCGCATCCTGATGGGTATTTCTTTTCTAATGCGATGAAATCTTCAGATGGTTTCTCCTCATTTTCATTTGTTTCATCTTTGATGTCTCTCATAAATTTTGTGCCGTTGACATCGACTACTTCTTTTCCATATGGTGGATATTGGTTTGGTCTAGTTTCATAAAGTGCAATAAAGTCCTCACTAATGTAGCCCATGAAAAAAATAAAACTTGCGAGAACAATATACAGTAAATTCTTTATCATCCTACTTATTACCTCCTTGTAGTATTTGATCCACAGTTATATCCCCTTTCTGGAAACGTATTAGGTCTTCCCAACCTGATTGTTTAGCACCACACATGGCACCTTTATCGTTTCTATATTCCTTGTATTGAACAGTGTCTATATCTAAATTTGTAGCCATATGTGATGATGAGAAAAAATAAGATATCTTTGGATCATATAAAATTCTCAGTTGCATCAAATCAAGAGGTGTAAAATACCCCATATAGTCTGCATGGTCTGCATAAGACATAACTGAATCTGTACAAAGATTGTGACCTAAACCTAAAGCGTGTCCAATTTCATGCACAAGAACATGTTTTCTGAAATCACTTGTATATCTAGAATCCACCCATATCCAGCCAAATTCGCTTTTTGAGTAACTATATTTTGCTGGATAATAAGATCCTGCTATTTTATCTTTGCAATCATTAACTAAATCTGAAAATAAATTGTCACAATTTGAAAAGTGTATCGGTAGATTGACATAAGCTGGGTTGTCAGAATAGGAAATATCTAAATCAGGAGCAACAATATTTAGTGTACGCAATATTGTATTAACAGTTTCTAAATCTTCTACTAGTACATTTCCAAATAACCCAAGAACAACTTTGCCCTCTAAACGATCTCTATGGTGTAATGGTCTCTCTATATAGTCTTCATCTTTTGACAGGGTGAAGTCTAACAGAGCCAATCCTGCTCCGTGAGGTTTCGGAAGTTGGTTGTGCACCTTCCTGAGGTTTTGGGATTGGAAAAACTCATTTAAATAAGTTTCTTCTCCAATACTTCTTACATCGTAATTAAGTTCAAAAGTTGGATTTATGATATTTTCTTTATAAAAAACTTCTAAATCATTTATATTCTCGTAGTTTAAATTTGTAAGCTCAAAAAATGTTTGTTCATGACATTTTTCTTCCTCATAGGAGGATACAGTTAGTTGTACCTTCCAGGTATTTACATTACGAGTATATTTGGTATCTAGTCCATTTAGTAAAAGCAGACTTATTTTATGTGATGAATCATTAAGATTAAGTCTTACTTCGTTAATTGAATGCATATGAAAAGCATTTGAAAACGATTCATACACATAAGTGTTAGAGGGGATTGCTTTTATATATGCGGTTTTTACTCCCTCATTTTTTAGATTGTTCGGAAATGACACAACTATATTTTTTCTTTCAGGTCCAATTTCTGCTTCAACTGAATTCCAGAATTCATCATTGAAACAAATATCCTTTCGTGCAGAATGCCCCGGATTCTCTTTGATATTACTAGAATGCTCTTCTGAAGAATAATGATTAGAATCTATTGTAATTTCTTTCTCAGCATTTTCACTAATAGCGGTTACAGTTCTGTTTTCGGAATTTCCAATAACTATATACTGATAGGTCGTGGTCAGCTGACTAACGGCGAATATTGACCAGTAAAATATCCAGGCCATTGCGAAACCTAACAGTTTATCTGACACTATTTATTCACCCACTCCAAAATTTCTTTTGATAATTTTTTACCTCCAATATGAGATGGCTCTATAGGGTTTGCATAATCGTCAGGAGTTGTAAAAATATTTCGCAATTCCAAGACATCAGCCTTGAATGAGGAGCCTGTATTAAATACAATGTCGTTAAACATCGAAACCATTGCCTTTGAGGCAAATGCAACATCTGAGTAGAACGAATCTCCTACTAAATTGCCTTCGTATACTGTGCACAACAAAAGATTAGGGTTTTGCTGAGACAGATTTTTGACAATGGTTCGATATCTATTTTTAATTGGTGCCAGCAACACAACTGCTTGTTCTAATATCTCAATAGCAGTGAGTTCAATGTTGTTTTTTAGAAATCCTAAATGACCTAATAAATCATTGCCACCAATGGAAAGTACATTGTGTGTAGTAAGTTTGTTGTTTACTTTATCAAGCTGATGTTCTATAACGTCACTTGTTGTATGTCCATCAACTGCTAATTGATTAAAAACATACCCAGACTGATCTTCAAGGTGTTCTTTAACACTGAACTCTCCTGGGTGAACGTAAATCTTATTGTCGATAATGCTGTCACCTAACAAACTCACATACGACATATTTATACTTTTTCCTTTTCTTTTTCTGGAATTGGGGCAGTTTCAGGTTCTGGAACTGGAACGGCCTCAATTATTCTTAACGGTTTTCCTATTTCCATTTCTTATCCTTTCTCTTGTAGTCTTTGGTAATCTGTTTTTTTATGATTTAAAAGTGGAAACCATTTTTGAGGGTCTAAACTCTCTTTGCTTTGATAGTTGTCTAAAAACAATTTATATCGAAAACCGAAAATCTCCGAAAAGTCTGAATTGATAATTTCTTTATAATTATTTTTGTTATTAATAAGATTTAAGTACAAAATTCCGAAGGCAAGTATTTTTTCTTGGTATCTTTGAAAATTATCAAGAGCTCCCCCTTGATGGTATCTTTTTTGTCTTAATATTCTTGAAAAATTTATATCAGTTTTTGGTAATGTTCTAAAAGTTTTTCCTATTCCATACTTATGCATTTGAACAGGATCCAAATCTTTAATGTATTCTTTTTCAAAATGAGTTATTTCCTCTAGGTCGGAGAAAGGTTGTTTCTTAAGAATTTTATTTGATATCAAAACAGTATCTGCAATGCCTCTCAATCTTTGATTGATGTATAAATCGTGTTCAAAAGATAAGTAACCACTATCGTTTACAGTTCTTCTTGAGTATTCGGCTCTTGACATAATTTCAGAATCTATTGGATTATTTTTATTAACTTTTACTAATAATTCAAAATCGCACCCTAAATTATTTGCGATTCCTTTAAGATATTTGTTCAAGAAATCAATCCATACAATTGTTGAGTTTATCGCTTCTGCAGGATCTTTATTAATGTAACTACCAAGTTCTTCAGACAATACGTTGAGGTCAAAAAAATTCACTAATAAATAAAATTTTCTTGGTTGTATTTTTTCTGATCTATAACCCTTTTCGCATTCAATAACTTTTCCTGTAAGTGATACTTCGCTTAATATCTTAAAATTGTCAATTTCAAGAGTCTTCAATAATGGGCTATGGAAAAACAAGTTTGCAAAACTTATCTGTTGTTTTTTGGATAATTTATTTTGTAACGTATAAATGACATTTGTGCTGAATCGTGAAACTATTTCTTTTGTACTGTCGTGAGAAAAGTGACTGCCAATGACTCCAAAATTTTTCACAGAGTAATATCCGCAACTACAATAAGGGTCAGGTGCTATATGATTGTTGTAAACACAAATTGCAGGAGGTTGCCAAGGTTGACTGGCACTATGTAAGTCACCAGCAATGACGCCGGGAGGTGGAGATGAGTTGAAATCATTCCAAGATTGAATTCTTCCATTACCTCGTGCAATAAAGCCGGACTCAACACTGAAATTCCATGTTCTATAGGCTTTAATTTCTTCAGGAACAAATAATGGCTCTATAAGTGCAGGGTTACATGTAGTACATATAATTCCGTGATGATGTCTTTTCCGCGAGTTTTGATCGCTACAATTACAGAGATTAACATTATCCATTAATAATTTCTCCCTACATGACCTATATGGAATAATCCACAAAATCTGCAGTGATACTCACTAATTAATGTATCCGTTCGCTTTGTTGCACGATATGCTTTAGTTTTAGCAATCTCTTTTGTGTGATACTTCATTTTTCTTCTACAACTCCAACACTGATAACAAAGACAGGTAGATCCATTTACCATAGACCAACACAGCGCTGGTCTATTGGAAGTACGCGTTTTCATCACTGCAGCCCTTCTTTTTAGTGATTTTGACTAATATTGTATATGTTTTTGGTGATTATGACAAATAAAAATATCTTTTTTTTGTATTTTCCACTAATAATAAGATTCTTTATAATTGTGTTATGGGTGTGAGCGAGAGATTTCCAGTTTCTCTAAATGCAGTGAACATTGTCTGTTTTAAGATTGACTGGGAGGAAAGAGCGTTAAATGTTCTTCTATTAAAGAGGAGTATTTCTCCACAAAAGAATAAATGGTCACTTCCTGGTGGTTTTGTCCAAGGACATGAAACCTTAGAAGAGGCTGCAAGAAGAATCTTTGTTGATGAGACCGGTATCTCCCCTGCGTATTTAAGTCAGTTTAGGTCCTATAGCAATATCAAAAGAGATAACCGTGTTATCAATCAACGGTCTGGTCAGAAAGCTCGAGTAGTTACTACTGCGTTTACTGCTATTTACACAAGTGATGAAGAATTGCAGTTAGATAATGAGAGTCAGGATATTAGATGGTTTAAGATTCCAAGGCGGTATTTGAGTAGATATATACCAGAAGATTTCGCTTTTGATCATTATGAAATTTTAGTAGATACTTCAAACAGATTGAGGGCAACGCTTGAATATAGTGGTTTAGCAACCCGTTTTTTACCTGAGTTTTTTACATTAGGACAAATTCAAGATATATACGAAATACTGTGGGAAGTTGAATTAGATCCTGCAAACTTCAGAGAGAAGTTAACAAACGTTGATGGATGGATTAGGGAAGTAAAAAAAGTGCCTGAAAATGTAAAATCAAGAAGAGGTAAGCCACCAACGTGGTACAAGGAAGAAAGTCTTACAAATTTTGAGAGAATGATTTCTAACCCAGAGGGTGAAAAAATAAGAGAAAAAGAAGTTGAGTATCAAAGAAATATTGAGTCTTCAACTGAAGAGATTAAAATTCTCAAAAAAAAATAGTCAATATGTACAGCATTTATCTAGCAAATAAAGAGGAAGCTGAATTAAAAAACCTAATTGATGATTTTATTTCTACAACGGCCAAAGAATTTAGATTTTTAATAATTGAAGGTCCTGCTGGATCAGGTAAAACTGAGACTGTCAGATACCTTAAAAACAATAGCAAAGAAAAGAAAATTGCTTACAGTGCACCTACTCGTCAGGCAGCTTCAAACTTGAGATTAAGAAAAATAAATTATGCTAGAACTACACAAAAATATATTTCAGACTTCAAATCAGGGAATTTAAACCCATCTGAGTTCAACATTTTTGTTGTAGATGAAGCTTCGTTATTAACAAAACAACTCATCAATGAATTATTTGATGCTACAAAACTAAACCTGAATTTAAAATTTCTTTTCTTGGGAGATTCTGGTCAAAATCTTCCATGGGATTCTAGATCTGGTATACAACAAAAATTTTATGGACTAGAAATTAAGGAAATAATAGAAATATATAAAAATTTTTGGCTTAAATTTAATAACCGCAGTATTGGAAATGATGAATTTAGGAAAATAAATCTAAGATCTAATTGGAGACTATTAAATAAATCATCCTCAACATCTAAGGAATATGTAGAGTTATTAACAAATTTACGACAAGGAAGTTTTGAAGGCGATTTTGATGACTTGCTTGAAGTGAATGAGATTAACGAATTTAGAGAAAAAGACTATATATCTCATCTAATTAATACCAATCATGAAGGGCTACCAAATTCACTTCATAAAATTATAACTAGAAGTAAATTGGCTGATGACACAAAAATTCAACGATGCATTGAAGAAATTCAAGATTCTGTATTTTGGAAAGATAACAAAAAACTTTCATTTGAAGATGTTTTCAGTGAAGATGAGCTTCGTAAAACAGTAATCAAAAGGTTTGATTTAAAACACAGTAGGCCACAAATGGGAGAAATTTATAATCAATTCTTTAGTACAAAAAAAAATAATGTTACAAATGTAATTAGCTTGTTTAGATCAAATAGAAGTGTTCATCAAGCTAACTTAGAGATCAGACAACATTTGAAACATTTTGAAGACATGAGACCAAAATTAAAAAGTCTTATGGATAATGAACTTATAAGTTCATCTTTAAAAGACTCCATTCCAGTAAAAGGAGATTTTTTATTTGTTGCGGGTGATGACGAAGGCTTTAATGAAAGCTTAAATTTAAAAGATAAAACACAAGAATCTATCTATCCAGGCGATTTGGTTCTAGCAAGTAGTAATTTAAGAAGATCTGAAAAGGCAAAATACATAATGGATGAACTTTTTCAAGATGAAAACTATTTTTTTGAAATCGAAATAGAACCACTAATTTATCTTCCTGAGAATTTTCGCCAAAAAGCTGTTCAATATATCTATAAACAAAAAAGGCTTGTTCTTGTATGGATTGGAGGAATGGTCATAGAAGACAGAAAAGAAGCTTACAAACTTTTCAGAGAGCAGGTAAAGAAAATAGAGGAATATATTTCAATTGAAAAATCAGATTTACAAAAAGAAGATAGTAAAGTTCTCCAGCAGGTATTAAAGGATTTAGATCTAACTCTTGATGATTACAACAATATGACCGGAGGATATTCAGACAAAATTAAAACTGGAACTCCAAAGTACCCGTGGGAGTCAAGATCGGAAAGAAAATTTGCACGACCAAAATCAATTAATGGGCAAACTATTCAAAGCATAAATAAACAGGTTGAAAAAATTAAATCTAAAAACAAAGAAAATAAATATGATGCACTGAAGGAGCTGGAGTTAATATCAAATAATTCAATTCTCATTTACTATGCTTATGCATTGACCCATAGAACTGCTCAGGGAGGAGAGTGGAAAAATGTTATTATTGAGTCAGCTGATATATGGAAACAAGATCAAAATAGATTTCTTTATACAGCTTTGACAAGATCTTTGAATAAAATCTACTTGTCTTACATTAAATAACTAAATTTTTAGTTTGAATTAGTCCTAGGCTTCTGTCTTCTTGGGTGCCTACAACTACTCCTCTATCCAAGAATGAATTCCTATGTTCACAACTAGTTTCTGGAAGTAAGGCACATGAATGACAAGCTCCTAAATTTTTATTAAAAGGACCTTGTGGATCACCTTGATTGCAAATTGGATCAGTAGAGCACCATCTAGAATTTGTTATTGTATCTATAAACAGTTTGTTGAAAATTTCAGGATCTACAAGCCTTGCAAGTCCACCAAGAGTACCCTCCTCATCACCAGAAGATGTATATATCAATAAACCACACATGTTATCTTCATTTTGTTGATTTACATAAAGCCTTTCGGTGATCGATGCTGCATTGTATCCAGCATATGTTGTCATTTCATTTATAAACAAGTGAGAAAAAGTATGAACAAATAAAAGATCTAAATTTGGTACATAATTTGAAAAAATGTTTTCGTCATCATCATTTTCTAATATTGAAAGCCTATGCTTAACATTATCTTTTTTTGAATGATTTTTAATTTTTTCATAGTCAAATTCAATAAAAATACCTTCTCCATTATTTTGTACACCTGGAAGCCATCGCCTTCCTTTCTTTTGAGGTGTTTTCCAAAGTTTTGTATTTGAAATATCATCTAAATCAACCTCACCTTTAGATCTCGTAAAGTCATAAAGCACTTTAGTTTCAATTAGACTATCCACAACGACTAATTTTTTTAAGTAACTATTAACTTCTTGCGAGTATCCTTTGATATCTAAAATTCTTGTCTTTAAAAGTTGGCTATTGTTTTCTTTTAACAATGTTTTATATTCAGCTTTTTTATATTCTTCTGGAGTTTTAGGATTTTCTTGTTCAATATCCAAAGTAGAGTTATCACCAGACAATAAAGAATTCAAAACTGCCTCAACTTCTTCAGGCTTATAAGCTTGGTCTTCATAAAATTCATCAATAATAAATTCTGACTCTTCTTTTATTCTTTGTGGTCTTTCATCTTCATTGATTCGCAATAATTTTCTCCGAAGTAATTTACTTTCATTTTTTAATTTATGATTTTTCATAAAATCTTCATATATTATTTTTATATTTTCATTTTGAGTATCTAAAGGTATAAATAGAGAAGTAAAAATAATTGGTTTATAAACACTTGAGCCAGACCTGTAAATCGCTTTTGGAAACTGGTCACACTCTTCTCTTTGGTCAGACCCAAACCATGGAGTATTTCCAGTACAAAAATAATTTGGAATTTTTGTTCTTAAATTATAAAAACAATCTTCAAGTGTATTTTTTTTATTGCATTTATCATTTCCACAAATGACTTGCTGCGTTGCAATTCCATTGCTTACAATTTGTTTAAAAATTAAATTATCTTCAGAACATTGATCTTTGATGTAATCTATTTCATAGCTGTCTGTATCCTCATTTTTTATTGAATGGGCCCATTCAAACCATGGAAAATCATCAATATGACCGTTGTCGCATATAGTAATAATATTTGCTTGTCTCAACGGTGCTTTTAATTCGCATTCGTCACAATTAATTCCATTGTCTATTTCCTCTTGGTCGAGGGTGATTGGTTTTCTTTTCAATTTTCCACAAGAAATATTTGAGCAAAACATATATCTCGGAAAAAGAAAATACGGAATTATTATTTCTGCATTTACAAGAGTTGATCCTCTTTCGGGTTGCTTCCTGTATTGTGGCGGATAATTAAAATAATCAACTTCAAGAAAACTTCTCAACCTTGGTTCATCGAAACTCCACTCATCGTCTTGGTACTTATCTTCTCCTGATTTACGATTTTGTTTAGTAATTTTATGTAGCCATAAGTCTAAACTTCCGCACATCATTGAAGTACCTCCAACCATGATTCTTAAAGAACCAACTCCAAACACACCAGTTAGCTGTGATCTTCGTATGTCATCAACCATTGTTATTCTCCAATAACTCTATCATTCACTATTTTTGGCCTGGATGTTTGCTCAACAGACCGCATTGATGTAGGAACTTTGAAGGATTCCTCAAAATGAGTTGCTGTAAATGTACCTTGTTCAGTAGTCAATGGAGGTTGGATTAAGTCATGATTGTTTACACTCCATCTTCGTGCATTGGTTTTTTTCCATCGATTTTCTAATTTATCAAATTGGCTAGATAAAAACTCTATCTCATGTTGTTTTGCTCCAATTAATTTAGCTTTATTTACGAATAATTCTTTCAGATTGTTCGCAAAAGTATTGGGGAACTGTTCAAGGTTTGGATCAATACTAAATACACTTTTAGGCATATACATTCTCAAATACATGAAAAATACTCCATCTAAAAATCTTTCTACTGCAGGTAATGAAAATGGTGTTACAGAAGTGGGCTCAACAGACGAATATAGTCTTTGATGAAATGACTTAAATTTTTCGTAATGTGAAATATCTCTTGGTCGACCTGCACCAAATATTGTAAGTACTAATCCAGCCGCTTTTGATCTCCCAACTCTTCCTGCAACCTGTATATATTGAGAAGTATTTTTTGGTTGGCCCAATATAGTTAACAAAGAAAGTCTCTGAACATCTACTCCAACTTCAACAATACTCGTTGCAAGAATAGCCCTAAGAGGTCTTTGGGAACTAGTAGTTGATACTTCCATTTTTTTCATAGAATCAACAACTTCAGTACTTGATATTCGAGAGGTTAACTCAACAATTTCACTATCAAATGGTTTAAAATTTCCTTTTTGACCAAATAAATTAAATCTTGAAGATAATAGCTTAAGCCTTCTTTGTACATCTTCATGGTAAATTGACCAAGTTGTTCCAAGCTCTCTAATGGAATGGAAGTAGTTTAAATTTGTCCACCAAGGATCTCTTTCTTCTTCAGTCAGAAAATTTGGACTTCTTAAAAAATTTGTTAAAACTCTTGCTTGTGCTTCTTGTGATGAAAATGTTGGAAATGAAATACCAGTATACAATTTACCATCTCTGTTTTTGTCTTCTTTTGCAAAAAAAGAATCGGATATATCGATACCTGCAGGTGGAAAAAGTGTCATATTTGTTCTACCAAACAAGCCTAAAATTTGAGCGCTTGAGTTCTTAATAGTTGCTGTAGAGCAAATAATCTTTGGTTTTACCATTTCTCCTGATGCAGTTTTATATGTACAAAGTTCATCAATTAATGTCTCAAAAAATCCAAAAGCAGAGCCAAGAGCATTTGAAATTAAATGTAGCTCATCTTGAATGATTAAAGTGGGTGGATTAGTTTGTCTTTCTCCTTCATCATTTAACCCAAAAATACTTCTAGCATTCTCATTCCAAATTAAGTTTGCAAATTTATCTACAGTAGAAATAATGAGTGAAGGTCTGTTGTTGTATATATCCTCGTCTACACAATAAATTGGAAGTGCTTTATTAAATTCACATAATTTATCTGGGCAGTGCAATTTTATTCCTTTTTCACCTTTATGAACTCCTAAAATTCTCAAAGGCCTATTACTTTTGTCGAGAAAAAGCATATTTTGTTTAGCTTGTTGATAGCTAATTGGGCCTATTTGTGCTCTACAAAATGGACACGCTTGAAGAAGAAATTTATATTTCGAAGGATCAGCATTGTGATACAACATATCATCATAAGATTCTTTAGCTTTGTTGATAGTGTTTGGAGTTACATCTTTTCCAACCCAAATGCCTATACTAAATTCTTTAATGCCAAATTTCTCACTATTTTTGGCCCGGATATTTTCCATACAAACAATTAACTTAGATGCTCTTTCAAATTGCTGAGCCGTTAAAAGTCTTAATGTGTAACGCATTAAAGCTTGTACTCCATCATTACTGGAGTCTTTAAGTCTGTTGTAGAAAAGTGTAAATGCGGTAACCCCTAGGTATGCTTCGGTCTTACCACCTCCGGTGGGAAACCATAGCAAGTCTACATTGTCTTTAAAATTTGAACTTTTATTAACTATAGATTCAATGACCAGCAATATAAATCCTATTTGAAAAGCTCTCCAATTTCCTTTTTCAAAACTATTGTCTTTTAAGGAATTTACCCAATCTTCTTTATTTTCAAAACTAACCTTTGGCTTTACAGGGTCAATAATAACTTCACGTATTTGATTTGGAATGTTCTGCTGAAGATACAGGGCTTCATTCATATATTTAAAGGCTTCTAATATATCCTTATCTTGCTTTTCTATGATGAATTGATATCCAGTTTGCATTCTTTTCAATGCTTCTTGACAAAGAAGAATATTGTTATTAAAAATTTCTCTATATTTACTACCTATTGTATTTTCTCTGGACTTTAAGCTATCTATCCAAGATTCATAATCTTCTAAGAGCAACTTAATAATGTCTAAATTTTCTCCCTTTGAAAATTTTTTCATAGAAAGCTCATACTTTTTTCCACTTTTTAATTCAACTATGTCAGGTGTTAATGGCTGTATTTCGTGTTCGGGAATGAATTCGGTAGAAACACTTTTAACTGTAGAGCCATTACCTTCAGTGATCCAATCAACAGATGTGCCATGACCGATAGCAAAAGTAGACATTTTATTATATATAAATTCAAATGAATTTTGTTCATTTGGTTCTAGTACTCCATCTAATAAATCTGAACCTTCTGGGTAAGGTAGTATTTTTGATCCTTGATCCTCGTCAAATACACTAACTTCTAATTTTGATTGAAATAATGAGTTTAAATTCGAACTATTACCTTCTGACTTATTTAGTAAAGTAACAGTTGCAATAAACGAATTTTCGTATCTTCTGATAAATGTTTTTACAATGAATAAATTATTCAAAAATTTAATTTGTTTGTCTTGTAAAAATCCTTCATCATCGATTGACTCAAAATCTGAAGAAGAATAGGTAAATTTTTCTAATAAATTATTTCTTTTGTAAAAAGTTTTAAAAATTGGATAGCCTTCTTTTGACTTCTTTCCTTTTTCGTCATTAAATTGGATTAAGTCACCATTTTTATTTTTTTTATTCCACTTTCTAAATGTCGGAAAACTTGTGTAGATCCCGCCTGAAACAGTAATCTCAAAAGACGTTATTTCACTTAAAGTAAACCTAAAACTAATTCCCATAGCAGATGGTTTTCTAGCATGAGTCAATTTAACAATATCTGGTTGATTTTCATCGTCTTTATAAAGTGATCTATTTTTGTGTTTTTTTTGATCTTTTATATATTGGTTATTTTCAGTTATGTCATCTTCAGTTGTAAAATCTTCTAAATTAGAAATATCTATTTCTTTAACATCTTCTTCTGTAAGCTCATCATCTTCGGTAACTTCAGTTCCTTGTGGATAAAGTATTCCAATGCAGTATGTTCTTGATGGGAGAGTTTGAATTATTTCCTCTTGAGTTGTTAAGTCTAAAAAACAATTTCTACAATCTTCTTCTGATTCAAAAAGTACTTCTTCAACATCTGTGTCTAAATCATGAAACTCAATAAATTTACTTAAGTTAGCTGGACCCAGCATGTCTGCTCTTAAAAAGCTTAAAATTTCCTTACGATTTTCGCTATGTATGTTACTCACTATATCAATCCGGCATCTAGTAATTTTTTATCAATATGCATTACAAAGGTTTCAAGAGATCTTGTAAGTCCTGTGTATATCAAAGCAATTAATTCTTCATTAACACTTGAGAAATGTGTGTGAGAGCTTATGTCCGTTAAAATTATTACATTAAACTCTAAGCCTTTATGTTTATAAATTGTAGAAAAATAAGGTCCTGATTCGTCTTGAATATTTTTTTCATAATTATATTCGTAAAGTTTATACTTTAATTTTTTTTCATTAGACCTTCTTGATACTGAATCTTTTGAAAGAGGGGATAAAATTAAAATTTCACTTTTATCATATCCAAGTTCAATTAACTCATCTATAGATTCTTGAAGATTTCTTAGCTGTTCGTCTTCATCTGAGTAACTAATATATAAAGGTTCAACAATACCATTAGACCTAATAAATGGTCTTTGATAAACAGGGTCTAGTTTTACATAAGTTTCAATTTCTTCTGCAACATCGGGTGTGTTTCTACAATTCCTTCTTAGGGTTAATTCAAAATGATTGTATCCAATATCTTTTAATATATCTTTACTTGATAGATTATGTTGAAATAGATTCTGCTTTTCGAAATCCCCAAAAAAATACCATCTACCCGATGAAAACCCCCCGGTTAATAGCCTGTCAAAAAAATACATGTTTTTTTCTATTGCAAGATCTTGAAATTCATCTATCACCACTACATCGTATTTTGTATTTGAAACTAGCAAACTTTCCATTGCAGATTCATAAAGGTTTTCATAAAAAGACTCGTCTAAATCTTTAATGGGTAGAATATTTTCATTTGAAGATAGATTATGCATAAACCCATAAAAAGTTTGAATTTCAAATTTGCTGTTTTGAAACTTATTATTTAAATGCAACATCAAACCACGATTAAAACATAGATAAAGTACTTTTAAGTCGGAATTTTGTGAAAATATATTACATATTTCAGTTGCTAATAATGTCTTTCCCGACCCAGCAGGTCCTGTAACCAAAAAATTATTGTTATTAGAAGCCCACTCAAGAACATTTTCTTGTTCAGGTGTAAGTGTTTCTATTTCTTTATTAATTCTTTCAATTCGCTGTTCTGTAGATTCTTGTACGCTATCAATATTTGGACGTAATATTTTTATAATTTTTTCAATATCACTAGATGGAAATGTAATATTGTTATGAATCTTTGATCTTTTGTTTTGATATCTTTTCTTGTCTTGTTCTGAGACAGCTGTGCCTATTCTCTCCATTGTCAAATTATCACTATTTTCAATTTCAATTTGTGATAGTAATGCACTCGAAATTAATTCTGGTAGTGGTTTTTTATTCAACTTATCTGCATCAATAATTTGCCAGTCAAACCACTCAGGAGAATCATAATTAAATTTTGAGAAAGGAAAAATGCAAATATGCGTCCATGGTATTTTTATAAAACCTGGAGGTTTTTTGTCACTTTTTTTGATTAAATCTATCATTGACCACATGTTTTCCTTAGATTGAGTCAATGGACTCTTTTTTTCTGGATCTGTATTGTTGTTAAAATACCAATGTCCATTGGTGTACTTGATATCTCTATGGCCTTTAACTTCTATAGTAACGACGCCCAAAGATGGTATTAGTACTAAAAAATCTACCTCTCCTTCTTTTTGCACAACATGATCAACTATGTGGTAGCTATGTAAAATCCACCAATCGTCTATAGTTTTATCATTTAAAAATCGATCAAAAATCTCTTCTTCAGCGTCAGATGGGCTATTTGTAGATTCAGGAAAATATCTAGTAGGTAAAATTCTAGGCATTGGTGATCTCCTTTATTCCCCAGCCACCCCAGCTCTTTGGTACTTTAACAAGACTGTTTAATTTTGCTTCAATTCTAAAGGCTGAAAGTGTTCCCATATTTTCTCCAAGCAAATCAAAATCAATCTGAACTTTTCCTGAAAAGTTTTTTACATCAAGATTGTTAATCTTTTCTCTAAGTAGTCTATCAAGTTTTTGACCAGCCTCAATATGTGCAGAATGTATCTTGTCCATTGAAGAGACAATCTCTGGGATTTGTTGATCAAAATCTAAATACTTAAGAAGAATATTAAAGTGAACACTGCTTTTTGGTTTTATAGCATTTGTAGTCCATCTTTTTATAGTGTCTTTATTTACATAACTTATCCCTAGTGACTTTAAATCAGAAATTACTTTTTCTTCTGAAATTTCTTGGGTTTTTTCTTTTAAAGAATTTCTCCAGTTCTTTTGATGTTGCCTAGCAACAGTCATAGATTCCCCTAGTATTGAGTTTGCAATCTCCTCAAGAACATCTCTATCTGCTCCTTCCATTCTTTTTAAAATATACATACCTTCACCAACCTGGCTTGGATGAACTTTTTCAATATCTAATGTTCCATCTTCATCAAAATCATCAACTACTGTTGCTTTTTCATCGTGTAAAACATAAGCAGCATAATTTTTATTACTTTCCTCTTTACTTAAGACATAACAGTGAGCTTCTTCTATATTTTCTACATTATCAATATTTTCAATAGAAACTAATTTATTAATACTTTCTAAATATTTTTGCTCATTAACCTGAGGTACCAAACTTTCATCTTTAAATATCGACCTTGAAGTGTCCTTCATATTCAAAAACATTGACTCGTTATAGTTAATTGCCTTTGTTTCGGGCAAAGAGCCCACGAGGGAAATTTCAGGTTCTACAGCAATTGATGTCCACTTATAATGAGACCAATATATTTTTTTTGCTCGTGGTGAAGTTAGTAAAAACTCAACAGACTTATCAGCAAAACCTCTTCTTTTTATCAATTTTGTAGCTTGTCCAAAAATTACAATTGCATCGTAAAATACATCTCCCCTGATTTGTGAAGGGCTTTTTACAACCCATTTTCTATTTTGCCTGGTATAGTTTTCTAGCCAAGACAACGATGAAGGGTCTGTCTGAATAAAGCAAATACTGTGTGTTGGTTCAAGATGAGATTTCATTTCGTCATACAGGGGGGAATCGTTGCTGTTTGATATAGTCTTGATGTTGTGCGTAATCTTATCAAGAAATACTGAGTCAAATATATTACTGTTTTTGATTTTTTCAAATGTGTTTGAAATATTTTCAATTTTTTCATCGATATATGAATCTTCAGTATTGAATGGAGCTACGGAGTTGAGCCAACTCCATCTTAATAATATTAAATCTTCAATGCATTTCTCCCATATAGAAAAATTTGAAATAACTTCTTGATGGCTCTTTAGATTATTTATCTGAACAGATAGCTCTTCTAGGGTAGGGTATTCAATCCTTCTATTAACGAACTCTGGGGTGTGGCTTAACCAAATTTTTTCAATACTCATATTTACACTTGGTACGCCATAATTTCACAACCTCTAGGGATATAATCTGGATAAAGTTCTAATTCTTCTTCATTCTCTCTAAATAAATATTCTTTATTGTATAAATCAACTAATGTCGGAGCGTTTCTAGATGTTTTTGGAATCAAAATAATTTGTGTTTTACCATTTTCCCATTCAAAAATACTTTCAAGATTTGTGTTTGGATTTTGAACAAATATGGATAATTCTGATTCTTCGATCAACTTGTCTTCATTGCTGCTTAATATATTTGTTAAAAACATTTCTTTTTTTGATCTATTTAATAAAAGTAAGTCAGCAAATGAATATTTAATTTCTTGGTTGATCTGAAACTGTGTATTTGATTGTCCTATTAACTCTTTTTTATTACCTGCAATTTGTATCATATTTTTTGGAAGACCAAAAAGACCAAGTACGTCCACATTCTTATAGTAAGCAGGAAAGTTTGACATATCTACGTTAGAAACCTGTTCAATTGGTTTATCAGGAATAACAAAAGGTTTGTTTGTTATTGAGACCAAATATCTATCATTATCTAAGGGAAATGCAGGATTGGCATACTTAATATCATTTGAGCTAATTTTTAACCAAAATACTGATCGTTCTATATCTATACTATCTAAAGCTCCTACAACTGGTTTTAAAGTTTCTAATTCTTTATCTACAACAGATACTTCAACGCCTTTTTCTGATGACAATAATTTTTCCTTTGCTTCGGTTGCAGATATAAAACCAGTAGTGAGAGAAGATTGTAAAAAACCGCTTATTGCACCCGTAGCAATAATGTGTGGGGTAAAAGACGCTGTTGGAATAAGTAATACATATTTTAAATTCTCATATTTTGCAGTTGCAGCACTCTCGCCTAGTTGAAATAAAAAATCAAACCAGTCTCCAAATAAATTCCCCAATTTATCATCAACAAATTTTCTATTCACAAAAACCTTCCTGAACAAAGTTTAAAAATAATTTTATTCATTTTCAAAAAATCTTAAGGCTCGATATCCTTGTTCACTGCTTTCATCAAAAATAAATAAAAATAGCTCTTTTTGATCAAAATTTTCATTATTTAAATCTTTTTTTTCAGGTTGAAAAATATTATTTATTGCTACTCCTCCTCAGCCTCTCTGTCTGCTTCATCCATCATTCTCTCTAATATAAGAAGGCCCAGTAATTTATTAGATTCAACTCTTAGCCTTGAGTAAAATGAAGCAAATTTTGAAATTATTTTTATAAAGTCTTCTAGCTCCTCTTCTTGCATATCGCTTAAATTTTTATTTATAAAAGATGAAATAAAATCATCTACATAAACTTCTTCCTCATTATCAATAAGACTTAACAAATAAGATTTCTCAATAAATTTCTCAGGAATGGTGTAAATATCAAAATTAAACACACTCACCATCCTCTTCATCTCTTACGGTGAGTTCTGTAATACCTAGCGAGTTTTTCATAAGAAAAATATGTTTTCCTAGTGATACGCTTTCAAAAGCCTTTGCATAGGTTTTCAATTCCTCATTCTTAATCACATGTGACGCTTTGTGGCCTGTTTGGTTTATATACAAACTTATACAAGTCATTAAAAGAGAGGCTAATTCATCTTTTGTCTCTTTATGAAAAAAGGAAACTCCAGACTCTTCAAAAAATACTTGTTCGTCATTAAATTGTGGGGTAGAAACTAAATCACTGTAAATCTTTTCTAAGTGTTCGATGAAACTCTCAGATGACTTTGATGTCTTAAGAGATGTTCTTTTTATAGTTTTATTAAATTCTTTATATTTTTTCATTAACCTAAAACCCTGGTGATAACTTCCATTTTCTAATATGTCTTTTTATGGTTTCTCTCCATATATCTTTTAATCTTTTCAACATCTATTCAAAACCCTGTACTATTTTTTTGATTACTTTCATTGCTTTCTGAATCTAAATAAGAAAGAAGATGTCTGCAAAATACTCTCACTTCTGAAAGGTATGGGATTTGCTTAATATTGGATGCTTTTAGAAATGCTTCGACCTCAGCTGAGTTTATTTGCAAGATCTCAGCAATTTGATCTATGTTTAGAACAATTGGTAAATTGTCAAAGTGATTAATATCTTTAGTCTCTGAGGACATAAAAAAACCTCCGCGTTATTCGTTGAACGTTATTTATATTAGAAGTCTTCCAATTAAATGCAAATCAAATATTTAATTTTTTACGAATAATAATTATTGAGTTATATTTATAAGTGAATGCCTTCGGGTATTCGTTGAACAATATAAAGTAGCGGTCTATGTACCGCTACTTTTTTTATCTAAATGTCGTATCTCAAAATTAAAATAAGACCTGGATTTTTATTAAATATTTAATTATGATTACAAAGAAATGAAAAAGCTAACAGTTGTCGATTTATTTGCAGGGTGTGGAGGGCTCTCTTTAGGATTGGAACAGGCAGGATTTCAATCTGTATATGTTAATGAACTAAACAATGATGCGATGGAGTCGTACTTAATTAATCGAGATCTTGAAAACCCTTACTTAAGAGAAAGATTTCACTCTAACGATGTTAAGTCAATGATTCTAGATAAAAAATATATTCCAAACCTATCAAAAGATCTTAAAAACACTTATAACTTAGACGTTAAGAGTGGGGAATTAGATTTAATAGTAGGGGGGCCCCCTTGCCAAGGATATTCAGGGATTGGTCACAGAAGATCATATTCTGTAAACAAAGAGCAGATTCCATCAAATTTTCTTTATCAAGACATGGCTTACTTAATCAGTAAGTTGCAACCAAAAATATTTTTATTTGAAAATGTAAGAGGGCTTCTCTCAGGTCGTTGGAAAAGCGGTGGAGAAAAGGGAGAAATTTGGAGCGATGTGTTAGAAACCTTTAATTCACTTAAGGATTATCAATCATCGTGGAAACTAGTAAAAGCAAAAGATTATGGTGTACCACAAAACAGACCAAGAGTACTTTTAGTTGGAGTAAGAAATGATATTAGATTAAAAAACATAAAATCTAAAACAGCAGATGGTTTTTTACCAGATCCTTCAGGAACACCACCAGATCCAGTAGATATTTTTTCAGACCTTATAGACCCAAACTATAAGAAAAAATATTTTAATGAAAAATATTTAAAAGATCCAAGGAGTGATTATCAAAAAAGCTTAAGAACAAAAAATAGAGTCTTATTAAAAAAAGGAAGCGAATTGACTGAGCAAGAGTACTCAAGCCATAGTGAAAAAATTGAAAAAAAATTTCAGTTTATGATTGATAACAACGGCAATATCCCAGAAGAAATGAGAACTAAAAAATTTTCTCAAAGATTGATTCCTAAAAGATGGGATGAAAGTGGTCCAAACATTACAGCAACATCCTTACCTGATGATTATGTACATTACGCTCAACCAAGAATTTTAACTGTAAGAGAATGGGCAAGACTTCAAATGTTTCCAGATTGGTATAAGTTTGCTGGAAAGAGAACCACTGGTGGATCAAGAAGAGCTGGAAATCCAAGAGATAACAATTTCGATAGAGAGCTGCCAAAATATACTCAGATAGGAAATGCGGTACCAGTTGGTCTTGCAAAAAAAATAGGTTCTCATTTTGTAAACATCTTAAAATAATTCGTTTTACATCAACTAATAAATAGTTATCCTAAAAATTGTGACAGACATTAAAGAGTTGATTGAAAAGCTAAATCAAGAATATTGGTTAGTTTATGTTGAGGAAATATCTAAAAAATTAAAACCAAAAATTCAAAAAAATGGTGTTCTGAAATTAATTAGAGAGAAAGTGGATGAAGATTATAAGGAAAAGATAAATTCTTTACATTCTGAGTTTATATCAGACAAATCAATTATTAATTTAGACGATCAGGTTAAAAATTTAACTGACGAAATATTAAAAATCAATAATATTAAGAACAATTCAATCTATTACGAATTTTTCAAACATTTAAAACACATTGAAAATCGCAACAATGAATTTGATGAATTAATTCTTATAGCAAATTTAATCGATGATACAAATATCAATATTTCTACAAAAATGAAGCTGAATAATATTGTAAGTAAAATAATAAATCAATCAATTAATCAATCAAATAAATCAAATGCAGGTGCTGCAGGTGAAACAATTACAGAATCTATTCTTAAAAAAATAGGTTTCTCTGAGGGTACTCAATACAAAAAACAGTTTAAATCCAGCGAAGGTAGTGACACAGATTTTGTCTACCCATACGTTGATGATTTTGATGATATTAATGTTCAAATATTTATGGCAGTTCAATTTTCTACTAATGATAGAGCTAGATTAACAAGCAGCGAGTTAAAAACTGGTGGAGAGAAGATAGCTTTAACATATAACGATTTTCCCTCTTCGACAAAAAAATTAAAAGATATTGGTGATCAAATTGTTGGAGATTATAAGAAAGAGCGAGTAAGGATCGTTGCGTATTCTGAAGGGATTAAAAAAGAAATTATAAGGTGTGAAAAGTATTCAAAAATTGAGCGTGCTGAATATTTTCAAAATTATGCATCAAGTTTTGAAGAATATTTTGGACAATTGAAAAATCGATTTTCCTAAATATCATTAATAAATGTATCTTGAAAGCTCTGTCTATTTACTAACTCAACCACACCACTACTAGTTACTGCAACAACTCCAGATTTAGGGACTCGGTTATAGTTGCTTGCCATAGCAAAGGTATACGCACCAGTAGAAGTAGACATTAAAATATCTCCAGACAGAGTATCACTTGGCAACATAGCATCTTTGACTAATAGATCTCCACTTTCACAGTGTCTACCAGAGACTGCATGCACTACATCTTTTCCAGCTTTGCCACCAGAGATATTAAAAAGCTTATGTTCACTTCCATACAGTGCTGGCCTTGGATTATCAGACATACCTCCATCCACCAAGATATATGGTTTCTCTCCACGATCATCTTTAATAGCTCCGGCAGTATATAAAATAACTCCTGGATTGTTCACTAATGCTCTTCCAGGTTCAATCATGACTTTATAGGATCCACTCCAGTGTTCTTTAATCCCTTCATGAATTGCATCAGCATAGACTTTCAACTCATGGTCAACTTCATCACCAGCGTAAGGTGAAAAGAATCCACCACCAGCATCAAAAACTATCTCTCTTTCTACACTTGCTGGATGAGCATTAAGAAAATCTGCACACTCGCTCATTGCTTTTTTATAACGATCTGGGTCTTTGATCTGGCTTCCAATATGTACATGGACTCCAGAAAACAGTAAATGCTCAGAGTTATAGATCTGTTGTAATGCCTCTTCAGCAAACCCAATAGAGATACCAAACTGTTGATCGTATCCTGAAGTTAACACCATTGGATGTGTTTCGGCTCCAACATCTAAATTTATACGCATAATCACTGGTTGTTTTCTATCTAATTTTGCTGCAACCTCCTCTAACATTGGAATCTCAAAACGATTATCAACTGAGATATGGCCACCATTATGTTGCATGAAGAACTCAATCTCATCTTTATGCTTAAAGGTTCCATTAAATAGTGAATTTTCTAAGGTTCCAGTAACAGCTTGGACAGTTGCCATCTCTCCACCTGAGACAACATCTACTCCCCAACCTTTGTCATCTAGTTCTTTGACTAAGGCTTTGCAGATAAAAGCTTTTGCTGCATATCTAAAATAGGTCTCTTCTCCAAAAGCATTCGTAAAGTAATCTATATTATCTCGTAGGTGTTCCCAGTCATAGACATACAGGGGAGTTCCATACTCTTTGGCTACATCAAGTAGTGAGGTCTCTCCAATAAAGGCGACCCCATCTCTGAATTCAAGGTTAGATGGTAAATAGTTCATTTCTTTAAGCGACGTTTAATCCACGCAATGTCTTTCTTTTGCGCTTCTAGTCCTCCAGGAGTTTCTACAACAATATCTGTTTTACAGTTTTTAATAACATATTCAAGTTCAGCTTTTGGAATCTGTCCTTTACCCAAGTTCTCATGGCGATCTCTTGAGCTTTCAAAGCCATCTTTTGAGTCATTGAAATGAACAAGATCTATCTTTTTAACAAGTTTTTTAAATCCCTTTACTGCTTTCTCTGTAGGAATGCCGCCAGCCCATGTATGACATGTATCGAGACAGAGACCAACGTTTAAATGTCCAATTACTTCCCAAAGTCTCTCAATGGAGTCCATATACCTGGCAACTGAGTTTTTTCCACCAGCAGTATTTTCTACTAGTACTCGCATACCAGTATCTTCAACATGTTCTATAGCTTTTCTCCAGTTGTCATAACCAACACCGATGTCTCCACCTTCTCCAACAGATCCTCCATGAACTATGACTCCTTTGGCGCCAAAACTTGCAGCGACTTTACATGTGTCTTTTAATAATTTTCTGCTTGGATGGCGTACCTTATTGTTTGGAGTAGCAACATTTATTAAGTATGGTGCGTGGACATATATTGGTCCGTCATAATCCTGTAAAACATCAACATCTTCTCGAGGTTTTGGGCTTTTCCACATTTGTGGACTGGATATAAATATCTGAAAAGTATCACCTTTTCGGAGTTTTATCTCTTCAATTGCGTTTTTTGAGGGTATATGAGCGCCAATATTCATGAATTTAAGTATAAATCATCCTAATTTTTGCCCAAATGATAAAAATAAACGGTAAAACACTAAAATAAGAGTAAGACTTCCTTTCGTGCTTTGAGCCACTTCAAAAGGGCGATAAAACAAAAAATTACAGCCACAGGGAGTCTTTTTGCGTTTTTTGAAAAAAATAGTCCTATAAAGTGAAAATCCCGATTGATCTTGCGACCCTTCGGGATTTTCGAACTATCTTCTATTAGGTCTTGCGACTTCATTTCTGATAGTTATATAAAACTAGTGTATATTTGCTATTTTGGCAAGAAATTTGAGTTTGTTTTTTTCGCGAACTTTTATACATAAATTTTATAAATATTTAACTGTAGAAAGCAAAAATCCCGATTGATCTTGCGACCCTTCGGGATTTTCTGTTCTATCTTCTTTTCTATCTTTCGATTTCTTTTCCGATAGTGTTCTATAAATATACGTTAGTTTTTATTCTTACGCAAGATATTTACTAATCTATTTTTCGCGATGTTTTATCCTCTTCTTTAATATTTAGTATTGTATATAGATCTCTAATGTCATTTGCTAGTACATCTTTAACATTTACATTGTATTGAGCATCGTCAAAACTAAATACTAAATAACTGTTGTCTTTTATATTAAGGTTCTTGATGTCTGATACATCACGAATAACAGAAAGTGTCTTCTCTTTTGTACGTAAAACAATTTTTGTATCAATAACTTCTATAACTGGAAGAAATAAACTCTGGAGTGATAAAAGTATCTGTAAAACACCGAGAAATAGAATAAGATAATAAAGATATTCCTCTCTTGTGTTGGTTCCAAACTCTTTTAAATCAAAATATTTTGACATATACTCACGAAGGGGGCCATTTAAAATATTGTCAATTGCAACATATGTAAGAGTTACACCAAACAAAAAAGGCCTCATTAAACTTTTCCGATCTTCGTATATCTGCATATTTTTTCTCTTTATGTATCAGAATAACCTAATTTAGCTATTGTTTTGGTATGGAAATTGTACTTATACGCCATGGACAGCCTCAATGGATGTTTAACGATGAATATACAAGAAATCCTGGCCTCACTGAACTTGGAAATACTCAATCTAAAAAATCTGCAAGCCAGTTTACAAAAGGTAGTATAGATCAACTTTGGGTATCTCCTTTGAATAGAACCAAGCAAACACTAGTACCTTTTGAAGAAAATGGGGTAGCAAAAGAAATTAAAACTTTTGAATGGCTTAAGGAAATGGAAGATAAAGACGAGGTTGCTTTATATGGAAAAAGCACTGATGAGATAATGAGTTTTTTTGAAAAGAGGAATAGTCAAACGTTTGAAGAGTGGTCTGTTAGTAACCATGGAATGTATATGCAGGATTTTGCTAAGAATATAATCACTAACCTGGAAGAGGAATTAGAAAAATTAGGAATTGTCTGTACGGATGATACCTTTGATAAGAAATTTGAAATAAAAAATGATTCTATAGAAAATTTAATGATAATTTCACACGCAGGAACAATGTCTGTTTTACTTTCATATTTTTTAAATATGCCACTTTATGCATGGACTTGGAAAAAATTTCTACCAAGACACACCGGTCATACAAGGTTGAAATCTACCGCAATATCAGATGGTCACTTTTTCAGGCTTAAAGAGTTTAATAATGTGTCTTTTATAGAAAATCCAGAGGAGCAAACCTACTAAAATATTAAATTAGAGGAAAATGACATATACTAAAATTCTTCCAGATATATCTGTTAGCTCTCTTACCCCTCGAAAAAAAAGATTCTTCTTGAAATATCTTGCTAGATTTCTACTTCTATTTGAAAATATACGCCCTGTTGGTAGTTTTTTAGACAATAAAAGAGTCGTTCTTGTCGCAGCACCGCATCAATCGGGTAAAGATGAATACTTAATGATTTTAATAATTCTCGCCTTGGATGTTGATGTTTGTTACATGTCTGCCAAATGGACAATGAGAAGAATACCTAATCCATTTGAGAAATCAAAAGACATTGATGATCAAGGGATTAGATGGCCACTTGGATGGCTTCAAGAAATAATTTTTAAAAAGTTTGGAGCAATTCCAGTTGATAGAAAAGGAAATAGTGGACAGTACGATTCTGTAATTGAAGAACTGAAAAAAAGAGATTCTTTTTTACTAATCGTTACACCAGAAGGAAGGTTTGACGCGACAAGGTTTAGAACAAGCTTTTTATTTATTGCAAAAGAACTTAATGCAGAAGTAATGCCAGTACAGATAGATTATGAGAATGAAATATTTAACATCTTAGAATCTTTCAATATTGAAGGAGATACAGAAAGTGTTGTTAAAAATCTGAGGCTTAAGTTTGATGGAGTTAAGGGAAAGAAAAGTAGATTTAAAGCGTAATGGAAGAAAAAATTAATCATCTTATTGAAGAGCGAGCTCCATGGTTAGCTAAGAAAAATTTTATATCTTTATTAATTTTAAACTTCCTCAAAAAACTTCTTAGGTTTGATGAAACAATTTACGCAGGAGATTACATACAAGATTTATCTGGTGCTGAGGCGTTTAATTGGTTAGGAGATCAATACACTAATAACTGCTCTGTTGAGGGTTTGGAAAACATACCAAGTGATGGAAGTTGCCTTCTTGTAGCTAACCATCCTATGGGTGCGGCAGACGCTATAGCTTTGTATAGTCAATTGCATAAAGTAAGGAAGGATGCTTTTTTCTTTGCAAATGAACTCTTTGTTTATTTGCTCGGTTCATTCCATAATGTAATGGCACCTGTTGTATGGAATAAAGAAAAAGAGACACACTCTGCAACTAAGGTTACTCTCGAAAGACTTCATAGTTTTTTTAATGATGAGAGACCTGGAATAATCTTCCCTTCTGGAAGACTCTCGAAACTTACATTATTTGGATTATGGGATAGAGAATGGGAGAAAACTCCAATAGTGCTTGCTAAAAAGAATAATTTTCCACTAATTCCTGTACATGTTGAGGGTAAAAATTCCTGGTTTTTTTATTTTGCTTCTTATACAAACAAACAATTAAGAGATGTTTCACAACTCAATGAGCTATTTAATAAAAGAGACAAACACATCTCAATCAAAATAGGAAAACCAGTAAAAGTTTCTGAACTTAGTAGTAATAATGATGTTGCTATTCAACAGTTGAGATATAAGGTTGAGAGCTTAAGAAACAAAGGCTTATTTAAAATAAATAGGTTTATTTATTTAAGAAAGTTTAAAAAAATTACCTAACTACTTCACCAGACGTTGGACTCACTCCTAAGTTTCCTAACATGTACCCAAATAAAAGTGGTGTTGTAACCAAGCCCCCTAGACCATAAAAACGCCATGAGAGGTCAACTCCATTAAGTGCAGAAAAAGCCAATAGATGTAGAACGAATACTAGGCCGTAAGAGCCAGCAACTAAGGCCGCACTTACTTGAATTTTTCTATCATGATTTGTTGTCTGATACCATTTGGTAATCTGATATATAAGTGCAGACATTATAAAACCAGAGACACAGATTAGAATTGTTCGATTAAATTCGCCAAGGCTTGGGTTTATTGAAATATACAAAAAAGAAATTAAATAAACCAGTGACATCTGTTTTGGTGAAACTTTAAAACGCACTACATAAACAAATATAAAACTAGCAAGCATTGCCTGCAGTATTACACTGCCAGCAGCAAGTTCATCTTCTCTTTCTATAAAAGACCAAATATTTAAAAATGGATTTATGAATAGTGTTATAAACATAACTAACCCATAACTTGTCGCTGCAGAAAATATTGATGCATTATCAAGACTCTCTTTTGCTGGCCTTGTAGTAAAAACATAATCTAACATCAGAAACGAACCAAGAAATAACATTAGATGCGATGGGGTAATGAGAGGCTCTACTCCAGTTTCAATTCCAAGGAGTGTGTGCCATATAGCATCTGATGCTCCACCTACTCCAAAAATAACTGCACCTAGAACACCCACATCAAATTTATAATCCTTCATTTTATTTTTTATATACATGGCTACTAAAACTGAAAAAGCATATCCTGAGTAAAGTACGCCATGCCAAGGTGTAAAGAATGTCTCAATGTCATCTATGAGATATGTATGTGCGCTTGAATCAATCCATGCTCCTGAAAAGAACCAGATCATAGAAAATATTAATAGTCTCCTATGAGTTTGATTTGTAATGGGTGTTGGTGACAATTTATTAAACATTTTTATCTATAACTTATTTTAAACAATTGTTTTATTTCTTATTCTTGAAATTATTAAAACTAAATTAAAATTCATTCATGAAAGAAAATAATTTTTCAAGAACATTAACTAAGAGAAATTCTTTATATCTAGGTTTGAGTTCAATGATTGGTGCGGGATTATTTTATAATTTAGCTCCTACTTCAAAAATTAGTTCTTACTCATCCATTTTAGGATTATTGCTCGCAAGCACTCTTGCATTTGCAAATGCCTCATCATCTGCTCAGCTCGCATCGTTATATCCACAAACTGGTGGAACCTACTTGTATGCAAACAAAGTGTTGGGAAAACTGCCAGGAAATATTGCTGGAATTGTATTTATATTAGGAAAGACAATTAGTTGTGTTGCTATTGCTTTAACTCTTGGAAATTACATTTCTCCAATCTATGGCAAAGAACTTGGTGTGGGTTTATCTGTAATTGTCTTTTTAATTGGATACAAAGGAATTACAAAAACTGCAGCTTTAGCAAGGTGGTTTGTTCTTATAGTGATATTGATTTTAGCTTTTTTCTGTATTGCAATACTTATGACGCCTTCAACAAATATTGCTATTCCTTTACTTGAAGGCTTTAGTGTTAGTAATTTATTTTTATCAGCAGCTATATGGTTTTTTGCTTTTACAGGTTATTCAAGGCTTGCAACATACGGAGAAGAAGTAAAAAATCCTGAAACAATAATCCCAAGTTCAATACTTACTGGCTTAGGTGTAACAGTTGCAATTTATCTTTTTGTAAATTGGCTATCGCTAGCAATCATAGGGCCCGAAGTTGTTGCAAACTCGAACACCCCCTTGCTTGTCGCAATGGACGTATCTGTAATGTCTGATTTTTCATTTTTAATAGTTTTTGCATCTACGATTGCTACTGCTTCGGTGTTTCTTGCTTTACTTCCAGCGATAAGCAGAATATATGTTGCAATGTCTAGAGACGGTACTCTTCCAAATATGTTTTCAAAAATACACAATAAGAATAACTCGGCATATGTTTCAGAATTGATTGTTTTGCTAACAGTTGTTGTAGGAATTTATACAATAAATATTACAAATGCAATAAAACTCAGTGCATTCTTTATTCTCATCTATTATTCACTTACTAATTTATGCGTGATCAATTTAGAAAAAAACCAAAGACTCTACCCAGTCTCCATTGCGTATTATGGTCTTTTGATGTGTATGGTTCTCGGGTTTTCTCTAGTTCTCATATAAAAAACAAACCGGACTTAAATCCGGTTTGTTGAAATAACCTGTGAAAATCTTCCCCCAAAGTTTTCACGAAGTGTTGTTAGAAGATATTATCTCCCCATAAACATTATATAAAACATGATTTTGGAATGCATTAAAAAATGCATTTTCACAAGTTGTGTATTTTTGTGAAAATAAAATCACAATCTTGCAAGGTTGTGAAGAAGAAATTATACTGTATTAAAGGTCAATCACGTGTATGCGTTGAAAATCACTCAAACACACTTCCATAAGTGGTTGGCCTATGCCTAAACTAGCGGGTTTTAAATTTTACCAGTGACATATTTTTCATATTTTTATAAATATAATTTATATTTATTTTATGAAAGGATTTAGTTCATCAAGTAGTCAGGTATTTTCACAGAAACCTGATCAGCTGTGGAATGTAATTTCATCAGAAAATAATTTAAACGATACACATCCGTTTTGTAAAACAAATGAAATAATAATTTGGACTGATAATGATCGTAGAGATAAACTCGTTTATTTAAATGGCTTAACTTTTATTAGAGAGTTTTCTGAGTGGTTTGAAGGTATTGGATACAACTTATGGATTGGCACAAAACGTGGGCCTAGGTCATATGTGGAATGGAGAATAAAAGAACATACTCTTGGATCGGAATTAACAATAACTGTATATCCTCACTTGTTAAGAAAATGGCCAAGGTTAATTTCTTTTTTACCATATTATTTGTACATAAATCCAAAATTAACTTCTTATTTAAATTCTGTTGTAGGAGGTTTTAAATGGTATTTAGATAAAGGAACAGCTGTTCCTAGGAACCACTTTGGTAAACATCCGTGGTTTTCATAAATTAATTTTCATCTTCACATCCGCATTCTGGACAAAACATTACTCACCTCCTAATTCATCAAGTTGTATAATTGCCCGATTTTCATCAGGTCCTCTTAAAAATAGTTTGGAAATTGCACCATATTTTTTCTTTATTTTATTAACTGCTTCTGTTTTTACTGCAGAATCAAGAATTAAGGTTCCTCTGACATCAATGCTCTCTGAAAGTTTTTTAGTACCACTTTGATTTGTTACATATATTGTTGCTTTTCCATTATTTCTCACTCTTTTAACTTTTCCAGCATTAAGACTTGTAGTAACAACTAATGAATTATCATGTGGTGCAACCCATACAGGGGTTGTTACTGAAGAGCCGTCTTTTTTATAAGTTATTAGATTTATATATTCAACATCTTTGAAATCGTTAATGTTCATATAGAAATAATACGTTAAAAATAATTTAATAAAAGCTCTGGAAGCTGCCTCAGTCTGCGTGCAACATAATCATTGGAAATTAGTAAATAAAACAAAGCTAGAATAAATAACAATTTAAAGAGCTTCTTATTTCTGTGCATAATATTATGGTAAATATTTTTGACATAAAAAAAGGGATTTTTTAAAATCCCTTTTTTTATTGTGTATGTGTTACCTATTAATCACAAATTTATGTTTTTTGTACATCTATAAAATTTTTACCAGCGTATAAATACCCAGAATAAGGTTGGGGATCCTCTGAAAAAATACCTTCAGCATTTGTGAGCTGCTCATTAAATTTTGGTACGACAGCATTAGCTGCTTCTTCTGAATCCCAAATATTCCAACTAACCGCTTCTCCATCAGAAACAAAAAAACCTGCTCCTCTTAGACCCTCCGCTTCTTCGTAAATAGGAAATATCTTTTCCTTTACAAAATTTGTTGGTGCGTCAGAATTATCTACTTTCGCAAAAACTACCCTAACAAATGCATCTTCAGTATCATTCGCAGGTCTGTCTTGGTACATTTTTCCTAAAGTAATTTCACCCTCAACTACTTTTGGAAAACTAGCAAACACATCAGCTACTTGCATAAGGTTTTTATTTCGTTCTTCAGCAAATATGTCTGCAGCTTCTTTATTTGCTAAAAAAGCCATCCCTAAGTTTGTGTTTTCATCTGGATTAAAAAATCCAATAGATATCATTCCAGGAACTTCTAAAGTTGGAAGAGCACTATTTTTAATAAACTCTTTAAGCTCGTCTATTCTTCCATCTTTAATTTGTGCTCTTAGTGATACTGCATACATTTTTTACATTTCCTCCAATTCTTCTACTTTGTGGTTTCCTATTGCATCTCCGACTCCAATAATAAAGAGCGGGTATAGTACAACACCACCAAGAACGAACAGTCCTGCAAATGCTGGAGCTGGAATCAATCCAAAAAGCGTTAATGCTTGAGCTGGAATTATAATTGCTGCAAAAATAGTTCCTATTGTTTGTGTTCTACTGCTTAATAAATTAGTTCTTCTTTTATCGGTTCTAACTAGCAAATATACATACAGTCCATATAAGAAAAAGATTGTATTAGTAAATGAACCTGAAATTGCACCGACTGTATCAGTATCTAGTACAGTATCAAAAACGCTGTAATAGTTAAAAACAGATCCCAAAGAAAACAACATTTGTACCGTCACACTTACAAATAAAATATTATGCATATGTGATAAATCAAATGTTTGCTTAACGTCAAATACTACATAAATGCCCATTAGAACACCTGTAGTTAAAAACGCAATTACAAAGCTCAATATTGCTGTGACAGGTCCATAAGTTGGGTCATATCCGACAGAATCGGGACCTACAACTAATGCAATAATTACAAAGTTTGCTAGAACACAAGCAGCAATTACTCTTGTAATTGCCTTTAAGTTTTTAATTTCATCTTTAAATGTTTCCATTTTTTCCTTTCTATTTTTACTCGCTAGGCGAATATGATTGAAATGCAATACTTATTCCAAAAACAAATACTGGAAATAAGACTACTCCTCCAATAATAAATACTGGAACAAAAGCAGCAGCAGGTACTAATCCAAATAGTGATCCGAACTGTACAGCAATTACAAGGTATGCTGCTCCCTGTCCAGACATTCTTGCCCATGAAGGTACAAGTTTATTTTCATCAGCACTAATAAGACACAGTGCCCAAATGCCATAAAGTATGAAAGTTACCGTTTGGCCAATGTTAGAAACTGCGCCTGCTTGATCTGTTGAAAGAACTGTTTCAAAGACAGCATTACTATTTGCTGTTGCTGACAACGTACCTGTTAATTGTATTACAGCTGCAGCAAATAAAATCCTTCCTACAATTCTAAAATAAGGGTTGTTTTCACCAAACAACTGCCTAGTTAGTTGTATGGTGAATAAAAATCCAAATATTTGAATGAATGATACAACATCTACAATCGCACCATATTGTGAACTATATCCAACTTGGTCTGGACCAATTAATACCGCCTGAATAGCGAATATTATGATGGTCCCAATTGCAGCAATTCTTGCCATAGTAACGCCAAGCTGAGATTCTTTTTTACTTAACATAATTACCTTTCTTTTAAATTAATTACTTAACTGTATATCCATGCCTTGAAGAGACAAATCTAATTCTTTATCTTCATCAAGCTCTTCAGAAGAAAAGCCTGTTTTTTCTTTTATAAGCTCTGACATTTTTGCCTGTTCGGCCTCAGCGTCATAATTTGCTGTCCACGCATCTCTTGATTCTTTTGAAGGGAACATATTTACCCAAAAATAATAAACACCATCATCTTTTTCAGAGTATGACCAAATATATTTTGCACCAGTTGACTCTATAAACTCTTTTGAATATTCAGTCCATATTTCTTTCCATGCTTCGTATATTTCAGGTTTGTGTGTTTTATATTTTGTAATATTTACTGTTACTTGTTCCATATTTGACCTTTCTACATTTTTCCTACAGGAAAATCAACATAATTTTTCCATATATTACATTGACCAGTTACTTCCTGTGGAGCTTCTTTTATTAGATTTGCAACTGCATCTGACACAATTGATGCAATAACGTCCGATGCGGCATGTGCAGCATCATGATCAGTCCAGAAATTGAAACTAAACCCTGAGTCTTCACCAACTTTACAGGCAGCAGAGGCGAATATCCCCTCCACGTTTTCATACGCTGGATAGACGGTGTTTGTCATGAATTCAGCAACATCATCATAAGTTTTGCCTTCCTGTGTGCCTCCTCCTAAGACAAATCTTGCAAAGAATCCATCCTCGCCATCTTTGGATACAGCAATATACTGCTGACCAGCAACCATAGGGCCTTCCATTACTTCAGGCTGACCGTCAAGCATATCTGCAGCTCCCGCTAGAGCTTGGTTGAATTGATCAATTGAAGCTGCTTTAGCCTCTTCATTTGCCCAAGTAGACCATGCCATAAATCTTCCATCATTTGTTGCACATGCTGCTAGTCCAAGCAAGCCTGGGATTCCATCATAAGATGGCATTACTGTATTTTTTACATATTCAAGAGCATTATCTATCTCGCCCTCTTTGACATCTGCAAGTGTTAACCTTACAAACATGCTTACCTCCTATTTAATTGTTTATTCCTTTTTGTTCCATGCAAGAAGTGGCCCTATGCCAACACCTGCAATAAATGTTATCCAGCCAACGAACTGTATTGGATTATCCTCACCAACTAATTGATTACCTGTAATGTATTCTGCCCCAGCACTTATCATCATGAATAGTCCAGCAATTATTGCAGCATATCTCCAGACATTTCCAATAACTCCTTCTGAAGTAATTCCCAATCCTATTATTGCAAAACCTACAATTGTCCATATACCTGAAGTGTTTAGATCTTCATTCACACTTCCTAAAATTGAGGTTACAAATACTACTGCGGCAAGCATGGTGTAGCCTTGTCTCCAGTCTTCAGGTATTGCATCACCATGAAGGTCTTTAAATCCTAAAATAATTCCAGCAAAAGAAAAAGACCAAAATAATTGAATTAAATTACCAAAATTACCGTAATCTAGACCAGCAACACCTCCAACAAACCATAAGACATTTGCAGCAATAAACAAATAAGCTGCTTGTTGCGAACTTTCTTTCACGTCACTTAATAAGAATTTTTTCATTTCTATCTCCTATCTTTATTCTGCACTTGATGACATTTTGTCACCCCAAGCAAAATAATTTCCTAAACTAAATCCAATTACTAAAAGAGACCATCCAGCAAAACCGACTAATTCAAAAGCCTCTGGAATCTCATAGCTAAAAAATAAAGTTAGAGAAGTTCCGATAGTTAGAAAAAGTGCTCCGGCTATTGTAATGTTTTCATAAATTGGTCTAAAAACACCGTTCCCTCTAAGCGTAAGGCTATAAACTAGTGAATTAAATGCCCAAAAAAAGTACATTGGTAAAAAACCACTATCAAGCTCATCTGTGATTTCAACAAATGTTCCAAGTATTATTACTGTTGCTAAAATAGTGTGTGCAAATCTCCAGTATTCCGGAACATGATCTTTAGCAAGATAGTAAGCAGCAATAATTATTGACGTAAGAGAAAAACCCCAAATAAAATTCAGAAGATCTTCTATTGCATCCAAAGCGGTAATACCAGAGAACTCTACAGCTATAAAAATAACATTTATAGCTAAAAAGACTAAAGCATTTTGCCTTGATAAATTACCAATTGGTTGAGTAAAAAATTTTTTCATAGGTTAACCTACCTTCCATAAGCTCCCTCTTATTCAGTTATTGATGTAATTTAACTTCCTTAAATTACAAGATAAGTCTACAAAACTTTTACCGTGCTTGTATGTATATTTGTTAAATTTATGTAAATTAAATGTTTTTTAAAGTTTTTACAAGACTTTCTATAAGCATTTCAATATGATCAATTTGAACACTCTCGTTTGGAGCATGAGCATTTCCTAGTTCTTCATCTGCAGCACCAATTAAAACAAGTTCTGCATTTGGAAATTCTCTAACAAAATCATTAGCAAAAGGTATAGAGCCACCCACGCCAATATAAGCAGTTTCATTTTCCCAGGTTGAATTAAAGCTCTTAACCAATTCTGTTGTGAAAGGTTTATTTGGATCAGCTACAACTCCAGACCCTTTGGAGTTTGGAATAAATTTAACTGAAGCATTCCATGGGATATTTTTCATTACATGTTCTTCAAGCATTTTCATTGCGTGTTCTGGGTCCTCTGTTGGAGGAAGCCTCAAGCTTATTTTTGCTTGAGCTTTAGGAATAACTAAATTAACTGCGTCTTTTACTGGTGGAGCATCTATAGCTAGTACATCTAAAGCTGGTTCTAACCAGAGTCTCTTTGAGATACTTTCAGTATCGAACAAATTAATTTCATCTGAACCAAGCATTTTTTTAAGAAATGATTCTTCAAGTTCTGTTACTTGCATGTCTGTTGGGGTTAGTCCTTCAATCATGAGATTGCCTTTTTCATCATGGAATGAAGAGATGATTCTACTCAACACCATGAAAGCATCTGGTACAACTCCTCCGCCAACACCAGAATGGATAGGCCTCATTGGCTGATCTACTTCAATTATTCCATCAACTAATCCTCGAAGTGTAGTTGTGACCGTTGGGACGCCTATCTTTACATTTCCTGAGTCAGCTATAACGATTACATCGGCCTCTAATGCTTCTCTGTTTTGCTCTATGAATAAAGACATTGTGGGTGAACCTATTTCCTCTTCACCTTCTATAAATACTTTGATGTTTACAGGTAATTCATCTATTAATTGTTTGATGACGTTGTAATGAACTACTACTCCAGACTTATTGTCTCCCGACCCTCTACCGAATAATCTTCCATCAATCATTTCAGGTGTAAATGGGTCTGTTTTCCAAAGATTCATATCTCCTACAGGCTGTACATCATGATGAGCATACAAAAGCACTGTTTTCTTATCTGGATCAATTTCAGTATGTGCTACTACTGCTGGCATTCCTCCAGCAACTTTGACTACTTGGGTATTAAGACCAAGGTCTGCAAATAAATTTTCAACAAATTGAGCAGAGGCATCTACATCATCTCTGTGATCTTTATCAGAACTTATGGATGGAATTTTTACCATCTCTGATAGTAAGTTAATTATTTCTTGTTGAGACATATATGTATTTTACGCCTTATAAGGTTTTACTCATAAGAGATCGCTTCAAGGATGTTTTGTCTAGATGCTCTTATTGCTGGAAGGATTGCAGCTATTACTCCAGCGATGATTGAAATCCCAATCCATAATGCTGTTTGAGAAATAGAGACTGCAAAGACTGTAAATCCTTCATCAGCAAGTGTTTGAATAAGACTCCAGGCAAAAAATATTCCTAAGCCTGTCCCTAATACTGCTCCAAAAATTGCAATTATCGATGACTCTATGAAAATCATTCTTCTAATTTGTTTTCTGTACGTACCTATTGCTCTCATAAGGCCTATCTCTCTTGTTCTTTCGTAAACAGAAAGTGACAACGTATTGGTAATTCCGAATAATGCTACAAAAATAGAGATTGATAAAAATCCATATATTACATTTAAAAGTAACTGGATTTGATTGTTTGCTTCTTCAACAAGTCCATCTTCATCCCTTACCTCAACTCCAGGATATTCGTCAACAATTGCGTTTATTTTTTCTTCTACTTCTGGAGTTTTTTTATTCACATTGAAATACAGTTCCGTATCCAGTGATTCATCAGCGAAAAAAGTATTGTTTTCAAGAAGTACAAAAAATTCAGCAGGAGGTTGAGTAGTCCAGTCAAAGATATAAGCAACAGTAAACGTTCTTTCTCCTTCTTCAGGAATTGTTAATACAACCTCATCTCCGACAAAAAGTTCTTCTCTCTCTGCAGTTTGTTTAAGTATTCCTATTGCATCTTTTTTAAGGAAATCATTTCTGTTTCCAGATATATCATCTGTTTTTACTAGATCAAACACTGTTTCATCAACAGCTCCAAGAATAAGTGGTCTTTGATTGTACCCAACAACAGTCGCTCTTGTTCTAGAAAGTTTTGTAACTTCATCTAACTCTAAAAGTTCTTCTGACAGACCTGTAGGAATTCCTGGAGAGACAAATACATTGGAAGCACTTACCTGGTAATCGGCAAGTATTACTTCACTAATTAATGACTCCGCCTGAGCTTTGAATGAAGTGGTTATTACATTTGCTAAAGATATCAATGTTAATCCAATCATTAATGCTGATGCTGTTGAAGCTGTTCTTCTTGGAGTTCTTTTTGAATTCTCTGTAGCCAATTTTCCAAGAATCCCAAAAACTATGTTATATGCTTTATCAAAAAGAAAAACAAAAGGCTTTGTAATCGATGGGGTAATAACGGAAATGCCAACAAATATTACACCTGCGCCAAATCCTACTTGCTGCAAAGAAGATAGGGTCGGAAGATCTAAAAAGTCGTATAAGACACCAAACAACATACCAAACCCAGCAACAGAAATAAGAGAACCAAAAACCAAACGCATAAATAAGGATTTTCTCCTAGGAGTTGAAACACTGTCTCTAATTGCCTCCATCGGACTTACTTGAGAAGCTTTTCTTGCTGGTAGTAAAGAAGATAATATAGTTACCGTTATTCCAATAATTAAACCAGTTATTGCGGCTTCTGTAGTTAAGACTAATGGTCCATCTGGTAGTCCAAACTCAAAATACTGGAGCCCTTCTTTAACTGCTACAGCTAAACCTATTCCGAGAGCAATTCCTAAACCAGACCCGATGACAGACATAAACAAAGATTCAGAAATTACTAATCTATAAATTTGTCTCTTTGATGTTCCTAGTGCCCTAAGTAAAGAAAGCTCTTTTGTTCTTTGAAGCAGAAGAATTCTAAATGTGTTTTGAATGATAAAAGCACCAACAAATATTGCAATTCCTGCAAAAACATTGAGTATCGTATTAAAAAAATCAAGACCTTGTTTAATAGAATCAGCTTGTTCTGCTGCAGCTTCTTGTGCGTTTATAACATTTAAATTTTCTGGATCTAAATTTGTTATTTCATTTTTTACATCATTAATATCAAAATTATTTTCAATTACTACATTAATTAAATCTACTTCTCCTCTTGAATCTAGTAATTTTTGAGCGGTTCTAAATTCAAACAGAGCAAAGGTTGCACCTCCTGGCGCACCTACATTAGCAAACTCAGCTATTCCAACAATTGTAAATGACGCAGGAGTTGCTCCTGCTAGTACTGTTACTCTGTCTCCAACAGAAAACTCATGATTTTCTGCTGTTACTACATCCATAACTACTTCTTTAGTGTTAGTAGGTGGTTCTCCTTCTACTAGTGACCACTGCTGTGCATAGGAATTAGTATCCCAAGCAGCACCAAATGTGGGAGCAAATCCATTAGATATAAGCACTGTCTCGCCATCAACAATTTTTATAAATTGAGCAAAACCCAAAACCTCTCCCCAAGCTGCTTTTACGCTTGGAAGATTTTGAATTTCGTTAATTTTTTCATCAGGTATTTTCTTTACTTCAAAAGAAATAGGTCCTTGGCCTCCATCACCACTAAAACCCTCTGCAAAATCTTCCTGTATAGGCTGAACAACTAGATCGACTCCTTCGTATATACCTGAAAATAGATTATCGAATGCTGATTTGTTACTTTCCGAAAATATGTTTGATGCGATGATAACAGCTACTCCAAGAATTATTGAAGATGTTGTTAGAAAGATACGGACTGGATAAGTTTTTAAATTCTTCCATGCAATTAGAAATAATGGGCGTTTTGTAAATCCAAACATTAGATGTTAGTTAAAGCTGTAACCTCTGAAACGATTTCTTCTTGGGTTGGGCCATTTAAATCACTTGCAACTTTGCCATCTTTTAACATAACAACTCTTTGTGCAAATGATGCAGCAAAGGGATCATGGGTTACCATGATGATTGTTTGGTTTAACTCGTCAACCACTGACTTCATAAATGCGAGTAGTTCTTTACTTGATTTTGAATCCAAGTTTCCTGATGGCTCATCTGCAAATATCACCTCTGGTTTGGTTGCCATTGCTCTTGCTGCTGCAACCCTTTGTTGTTGCCCTCCCGATAGTTCATTTGGTCTATGTGTCAACCTATCACCAATATCAACAGTTTCAACTACTGTCTTGACCCAATCCATATCAGGTTTTCTACCTGCTATGGATGCAGGCAGTGTTATGTTTTCTTCGGCTGTCAAAGTTGGAATTAAGTTAAACGCTTGGAATACAAACCCAAAGCTATCTCTTCTAATCTTTGTTAGCTGTTTGTCGTTTAATGTTGATATATCTTGATCTCTTAAAAATATTTCACCTGATGAAGGCCTGTCTAAGCCCGCTAAGCAGTGAAGTAAAGTAGATTTACCAGAACCAGATGGGCCCATAATTGCAGTAAATTGATTCTCTTTAAAGTCTATCGTTATGTTGTCTAACGCAGTAACGCTTGTTTCTTTTTCGCCATAAATTTTAGTTAGGTTTACTGAGTTTATTATTTTTTCCATGCGTTCAATACTATATAGAAACTAAATATATGATATTTTATCAAAAATGCAGTTAACAAAATGTTCACATTCTTGTATTTGCAATTTCAAGTTCAGCATTCTAAATTTATAAATATGTACAAAGTAAACAATTGGCGTTGGTGGTCACTACATAGGTAAGTGCCCATTTGTCATTGTTTAGTTAAACCGGGCACCGCCCGGTTTTTTATTTACTGTCACTGAAATTGAATCCCGGGCCAAACCCTCAAAAGTTTTACTTTATACGTTGGTACTAATACAGAGATTGGGTGGTTATCTCCTTCCACTCTGAAACCTTTGGTCCTGTCTTGTAAAGAGACAGTGTATCAAAAGAAAGTGTTATTGGGATGAGTTCATTAAGCTCCCCCAGATCAAAAGATTTGGGCAACTCATCCCCATAGCACAATGAAAGATGTGGTACCCAAAGACTTGGCCAGCCTTCTAAGTTTGCAACAGAATTAAAGAAATAAGAATTATCAGACGATTCAAGATACAGCTTTTGAAAGTATGTATCACCATTAGAAACTTTATCAAAAACTACTGAATTTTTCTTAACTGATAATTTATCTAAAATTTTTAATGCTTTCTTTTTTGTGTTGATGTGTGAAACAAGTGTTACATGTGGAGAAAAAGAATCTTTATTTTCTTCATTTGCATACCTTTTAATAAGTTTATAAATTTTCTCATTGTGTAAGGAATTTTCAAGCCAAATAGAGTAGGTTTCTTTATACATTTCTTTATGTTATTAAGAAATAGTTACTGTTGCCAGAGATCCTTTTTTTCTAATTTTATTAGATAAAAAAGCTAGAACAAATATTGATGTAGCAACTAATGACATTGACGGACCTGAAGGTAGGTTAAGAAAGTATGAAAGGTAAAGTCCTGTAATAGATGAGATGACACCAAAAAGTACACTTACCTTTATAGAGTTAACAAATGTATCAGTTACAAGCTTTGCAGCAGCTGCAGGAATAATAAGCATACTAAGCACTAAAATGATTCCAACTGTCTGCAGCGAACCAACAATAGCAATTGATAAAAGAATTAAAAACAAATAATTTAGAAATGTTGTATTAAGTCCTTTTACTTCAGCACCGATTGGATCAAAAGAATAAAACAACAATTGTTTGAAGTAAATAATCACTACTAAAAATACTATTGTTAGCAAACTAACGACGATGTATACATCAGATGTACTTACAGCAAGTATTTGGCCAAACAACAAATCCTCTAAGTTTATTGTCACATTTAGCAAGGAAATAAGAACAAAGCCTAGTGCAAAAAAAGAGGAAAAAATTATTCCAATCGCAGTATCTTCCCCAACGTTTGTGTTTTTGATAATTATTCCAAGAAAGATTGCAATTAGGATTGCTGCGGGTACTCCCAACTCAGAAATACTAAATCCTAAAAATACTCCAACAGCAATTATGGGAAGTGTTGCGTGCGCCATAGCATCAGCCATAAAACCCATGTTTCTATTGATTGCAAAAGGTCCTAGAATCGAAAGCATAGCTCCTGAAGCAAATGCAGTTATTAACGATCTAATCATGAAATCATATCTGAAAGGATCTAGAATTAATTCAATCACTACTGTTGTTTTCCTCTTTTTTAAAATGAGATTTGTTCATAAACAGTTCGGTATGTGAACCATACATTTCTTCGATTACTTGAGGGGTTAATACTTCTGAAGGATCTCCATATGCACAACAGTGCTTATTTAAACATAGGACCTCATCAAATTTTTCTTCAAGATTATTTACATCATGAGTAGCAATCAATATAGTTTTACCATCTAAATTAATACTATCTATCAATTGCATTATGTCTTCCTCAGCGCCTATATCAACAGCACTAAAAGCTTCATCTAGTAATAAAATTTCAGAATCTTGCGCTAGCGCTCTAGCAATTAAAACCCTCTGAAGTTGTCCTCCAGATAGGCTTTTAATATTGTCATTAACTTTTTCGTATAAGCCAACATCTTGTAATGCCTTATTAATTTTTTGGTTAATTTTCTTTCTATTAAATACGTTGAACAGTTTTCTGGAGGTAATGCCCATTTCAACAACCTGCTTTACTGAAAGTGGAAAATTCCAATTAATTAAATCTTTCTGCGGTACATAGCTGACCGTACCTCTTGCTTCATCTGGGCTCTTGCCGTCTATTGTCAAAGAGCCTTCGGTGAGTGGAATTAAACCTGCAAGTGCATTAAATAATGTAGACTTTCCGCCACCATTTGGTCCAACAACTGCTACCTTTTTTCCTTTGTTGATAGAAAAGTCAACACTTTCTAAAGCTGGAGCACTTCCGAAATGCACGCAACACCCGTCTGATATTATCAGAGGGGTGTCCACGCTATTTACTTCTTTAGTGTCCATTTAGATGCCTCTCTTAAAGCCATCGAAAGTTATCTATAATTAAACTAGTCAGTATTGCTTAAGTTCTCCACAATTAATTCAACAGCATCAAATAAAAACTCAGAATAGGATTGACCTTCTTTTAAGGTTTCAACCCATAATCCTTCTACTGCTTTTATTCCAGTTTCTGCAACAATTGTTTCCGCATACACAGAAGGTGCCTCTGTTTCAATAAAGATAACTTTTACATTGTTGTCTTCAATTACATCAATGACACCAACAAGTTGTGATGGGGATATTTCATTCGCTGAATCAAGGCTTGGAATTATTGTTGATAAAACTTCAAGTCCAAATTTGGCTTCAAGATAACCTAGAGACTCATGTGTTGTTATGAGTTTCCTGTTTTGAGAAGGTATTGTAGAAATTAATTCAGATACTTGACCAACTAAACCTTTTAGCTCAGTAACGTAAGCTTTTCCAGCTGCCTCGTATTCAGAAGCATTACTTGGATCAAACTCAACTAATTTGCTCTCAATATATTCAGCTGCATAGGCAACTCTATTTGGATCAAACCAAAAGTGAGGGTCATAAACTCCGTGGTCATGTCCCGCATGGTCATCATGTCCTTCTTCGTCGTGGTCATCATGTCCTTCTTCATCGTGGTCATCATGTCCTTCTTCATCGTGGTCATCATGACCACCTTCTTTAAATTCAATAGGGAATACACTTTCACCAACTTCTGCTAAAACTTCTGCACTACAAGCTGAGTTTTCGAGAAGCTTTATTAATGCAGCAGGTTCATATTTCAATCCTGTATAAAATACTAAGTCTGCATCTGCTATTGTTCCTGCGTCCTGTGGAGCTGGATCATAAGTATGTGGATCTGCTTCAGCAGGCATTAAAACTGTAAGATTGATATTGTCACCACCAACTTGACTTACGAACTCACCAATCATTGGTGTAGTCGCTACTACGTTGATTTCTCTTCCATCAATTTCTGGACAACCAGCTTCTGCGCTGCCTCCAGAACAGGCAATTAACACAATTGATAGTGCTAGTATGCCAAATTTAAATAAACGTTTTTCTTTCAAAACTCTCCTTTAAATAATTACAATAAATGAGAATAAGTCTCATTTATTTTATTGTCAAGTATAAATGAGAATTTATCTCATTTTTTTGGAAGTAGTTAAGTATACTTAAATCATGTCAGAGAGCTCAAGAAAAATTTTATCAGATAACAATGTTTCAATAACTAATCCGAGAATTCTTGTTCTAGAAGCACTCATGGAGAGTCAAAATCCTCAGACGATTGATGACCTTCAAAATAGGTTAGGAGATAGAGTGGCAAAGTCAACATTGTACAGAGTTTTGGGTGACCTAAAGAAAATAAATGTATTGCACGAATTTACTTCTCCTGACAACACAACAGTTGTTGAGTTACTACTTCAAGACTCTGATCATCATCATCACCTATTCTGTAGCGATTGTGGTGAGATTATTGATGTTGGTTTAAGTAATGAGTTTGAACAACTTTTGTCTGCAGAAATTAAAAAGATTGAAAGAAAGTTTAATTTTCAAATAAATGACCATAGGGTCGAAATGTTTGGAACATGTACTGATCAGTGTTCTAACTGTAAATAAAATTAAAATATTAAAGCTATTAAGTTAGCGTTCAATAGCATAGACTGAATAACCTCAAAAGAATGAATTTGCTCCGGTGTTGTTGTGAGTGGTATTGTCATGTATTCACCATCAAAGACATTTTCTACGGCTAAAGCTGTTTCAATAAATTCGTTTTGAGTAATGTTACAAACTATACACATAATTTTTTCCCTGTTTAATCCATATTAATTGTAGTGTGGATTTGATGGTTGAAAAACATATAATAAAGTTATCCCATGTTTATTGAACCCAGCTTAAGTCACGGAATTATAAACGTAGGTGACTTGCCTATTCCGTTTAATATAGTTCTGAATGCAGCGGTTTTAACTATAGTTCTTACTTTTGTATTTTTAAAAGTTTCTTGGAAGGAATCAATTTTAATATCTGAAGAGAGGCTTTTTTCAACAAAGCAGTCCCCGAGTGGGAAGCTTCTAGGTCTATTGGTACTAGTTTTATTAACTGTTCCTGGTTTGGTGAACAATGAAGCAGCTAAGGTTTCAATTACTCCTTTGATATTGTGGGTTTTCTTATGGATTGGAGTTCCTGTTCTTGGCCTTCTGTTTGGTGATTTATATGCAAAGTTCAATCCTTTATCAATAATTGTGAATCAAGAAGGGGATTCTAAAAATGTATATGTCGCATCCTTCTTATTTATTTGTTTAACTTGGTTTGAATTAGTTTGGACCAAACCTGGAAATCCAAGACATATAGGTATCGTGTTTATACTGTTGATTGTCGTTGTATCGCTTATTCAAAAGTTTTACAAAAAAACTATTATCGAAGTTGACCCATTGCTTGTTCTTCATCATCTTTACAGCAAAATGAGGGTGACTCATAAAGCTCCTGTTTTCAGAAATCTTTTAAATAATCTCTCCAACCTTGCTCAGCTGAAAGGAATGGAATACTTTATTCTTCTTATGATTGGAACAGTTACTTACGACGGACTGAGGGAGACAACATTTTGGTTCAATCTGTTTGGAACTAGAAGCTATGAAACATCTTTTTCAACAATTGCTTTTCTCTCAATGAATTTGATTGTCATAATTTTTTATAGATTTGCTTGTTATTTTGCAATACGCGTCAGCGGAGAAAATTATGATCTTAATGAAATCTCGCTTAAATTTGGCCACACTATGCTGCCAATTGCTTTTGCATATCATGTAACACATTACCTAGGGCTACTCTTGTTTGAGTCTCAAACATTGTTATACAGACTTAATGATCCTCTAGGTTTTGGGTGGAACTTATTTAACGCACAAGAAACTACTGTTGATTATTTTTTGGAGCCAATTGTTTTATGGACAGTTATGGTCATCGTTACCCTTGCAGGGCATATGCTAAGTGTGGTTTTAGCTCATGATTTGTCAGTTAAAATATTTGGGCATCAAAAAAGCGATAAAACACAATATATTTTCTTATTCATAACAGTTGCGTTAACATTGCAGGCTTTGTTTGTACTGAGTGTTCCCTAAAATATTCAAGCGACGTATAATTTTTACTACTAATATTTCGGTAAATGTTAAAAATAAGTAGTAAATTAATCGTTTTATTCTTGTTTTTTCTAATTGTTTCTGCCTGTTCAAGCGGTGATTCCTCTGGCCCTACATTGGTTGAGGTATCTTCTGATGAAGAAAGTGTAGATTATGAAGAAGAAAATGATGATGAGGAGGAAGATAGCGATGAAGAAGAAAATGATGATGAAATTACAGAATTTATACCTCCTGAATTACCAGATTTACCAGACCCAGCACTAAGTTCTTCTAAGTGGAATCAAGTAAATGGACCTTTTGGTGGAACAATTACAAGTATTTTTAAAGGTTCCGATGGGTACTGGGTAACTACAACAGATAATTCTGGACTCTCAGATAGCAACCTTTATTTAGTAGACAATAAAAAATTTACATGGGAGTTAAAAAAAACCATGAGTGGAAACATGGGTGGAGTTGTGGTAAATACATCAAATTCCAATCAGATAGCTTTTTATACCGAAGCAACAAGCAATTCGGATTCTGGTGTTTTTATTTCTAAAGATGGAGGAACAACATGGAATGAAACAAGTATAGATGGGGGGCAATTTTCAGGCATAGCTGTCGGTAGTCAAAATACTTCTACTTTATATATAGCCGGAAGATACTTTCCGAATGGAGAAGACTGTGAAGATGAAGAAGGTGAAGATGATTGTACTCCTGAAAAAAATTCAGCAATATTTATATCTAATGATTTTGGGGCCTCGTGGACAAAATCATCCCCTATACCAAAAGGAATTTTTAAAGAAATCGAATTAGAAGAAGGACAAGAACTAGAGGAAGAAGACATAGATAAAGTAACTGTTCTCTATGTAAGCCCATCTGATGATGACCATATATTTGTTGGTACAAGTAATTTACTATTAAAAAGTAATGATCGAGGCTCGTCTTGGGAGTCTTTAAGTGACACTTTCCATAGATCAGATATTAAAGGTTTGGCAATTCATCCGAATAATCCAAACATAATTTATGTAAGAATTGGACTTTATACATTTTCAGATTGTTCAGATGTAGATAATGATGATCCTGATTATGAAGAAAGTGTATCCAAGTATTGTCCAGGTATTTATAAAAGTACTGATGGAGGTGAAAGCTGGAAATTACTTGAAGAAGTTACCGGAGATCCATCAGAAGGTGGTGTGTATATAAATGAATATAATGATTCAGAAATTTATTCGGTTTTCTCAAGAGAAACATTTGTGAGTAAAGATGCTGGTTTATCATCTGATATGTTCCTAAATACAAAAGAACACCCTATTATTCCCGATGTCGGTGTGGAAATAATAACTTTTGGTGAAAGTGAGTCTGAGGTATTTATGGCAGGTCTTCAAGGTGTTTATAGAACTTATGACAATGGTAAAACCTGGATTGAAACAAATACGGGTTTTGTAGGTTCTGAAGTTGTAGATCTTGTCACTGCTTTAGATGGAACTATGTATGCAACAACTTATAATCTAGGAATTTTTAAGAGTATAGATGATGGTAAAAACTGGGGTTTTGCATCATTTGGTATCAAAAGTTGGTATGGTATGCAGCTGGCAACTCACCCAGAAGATGCTGACACCGTATTTACAACAACTAGTGGAGGGGTTTATAAATCAACAAATGCTGGGGAATCTTGGAAGCTTATTGGAGGTTCGGATCTTTGTGATGATGAAGAAGCGGGTGGAAATTGTCACTATCACGGAATCATTGTAGAGAAAGAAGCTCCTTTTAAGGTACTTGTAGGTAGTGGTGGAGATCAGTATTCAAAAGAAGGTGTGGGGTTAACTGGATCAGAGGACAACGGAGAAACTTGGAGAAATTCTGATGATGGTTTTGTAAGAGATGTTCATGTAAGTAAATTAATAATTGATCCAAATAACAACAATATATTTTATGCAACTACTCAGGGAGCTACAGAATATACAGATAAAGTTGGTGACGGAGCAGGAGTGTTTAAAAGTACTGATCGTGGTAACAACTGGACTCAAATTAACAATGGGCTTGATAGCCTTGAAACCAATATATTAACTGTAGATCCTAATGACTCTAAGACGCTCTATCTTGGAACAGATGACGACGGAGTTTACAAAAGTACAGATGGCGGAGAAAGTTGGAAAAAATTAAATGTCTCATCTATTCCAAAATCTTTTGGTGTAGGAGATATTATTGTTGATCCACAAAATAGTAACAATATCTATATTGGGACTGTAGATTATTTTAGACTCTCAGAAAGTAGAGGCGTCTTAGGAGATTTTGGTATATATAAAAGTACCGATGGCGGAACAACATGGGAAGAATTTAATTCAGGCCTAAAACATCTCGGTGTATTCTCTCTTGAATTGTCAGAAGAAAATAGAATCTTGTATGCCGGAACAAGAGCTGGTGGGGTTTACTGGATAAGCCTAGATAACTAAATTCTAGCTATTTTTTCTCCGTCTTTGTTCGTAAATTGTCCTGTAATAATAAGGATTAAATCTATTAATAGCCATATTCCCAAGCCTCCAAAGGTGAGAAGCATTAATATTCCAGTACCTGTTTTCCCGACATAGAATCTGTGCGCTCCAATAACTCCCAGTAGAAATGCTAAAAGCAAAGTTACAACCCACTGAGAATCACTTTCTGATGGGCTACTTTTTTTAAGAAGTTTATCTTTTTGTGCGTCAAACTCTTCTTGAGATATAACCCTATCTCTGAGTAATTCATTTAACTTTTTAATTTCGTCTGCAGTGCTCATGTTTCTATTACTATTGTAACTTATTTTCTATACTTGCGACCCTTTCAGCAATTGGAGGGTGTGAGTAATAGTAAGAACTGTAAAGCGGATCGGGAGTTAAATTAGAAGCATTATCTTTAGTGAGTTTTAATAAACCAGATATCATGTGTTCTCCGTCAGTAAATTGAAAGGAAAAATCGTCTGCCTCAAATTCTCTCTTCCTAGATAAAGCAGATGTTATAGGTTTAGTGAAGAATGTATAGGAACCAATAACTAAATAGAACATTAAAAACTTTGAATACACTGTTAAATTTTCTAATCCATGGGCTATGAAAAAATTATCGCTCTTAAATATTTCATTTAAAATATAAAACCCTAGGAAACCAAAAACTAAAGAGCTAATTAATGTTTTACGAATATGTCCTAGTTTATAGTGACCCAGTTCGTGCCCAAGTATTGCTTCCATTTCATCAGGGTTAATTGTTTTTAGAAGTGTATCAAAAAATACAATTCTCTTGTTCTTTCCAAAGCCTGTGAAGAATGCATTACCATGTGTGCTACGCAAGCTTGCATTCATCACAAATAAACCTTTCGATTTAAAATCGACTTTTTCTAATAATTTTTCAATTGGTTTTTTAAACTGTTCGTCATCTAATGGTTCAAATTTGTTGAATAAAGGCATAATTAATACTGGGTATAAAAAGAAAATTATGGCCTGTAAGGTAAAGACTGCAGCAAATGCATAGATCCACCATAGATCACCCGCGCTAATAATAATAAAAATTACAGTTGCATAAAGAATAGAAGATATTGCGCCAGAAATAAGGAGTCCTTTAAATATGTCAGTAACAAATGTTTTTCTGGTTGTTTTGTTAAAACCATGTCTTTCTTCAATCACAAAAGTTGAATATATTGATATCGGAATTGAAATTATCTCTTCAACAATTATTAAAAGCAATCCAAGAAGTACTGCTCCCAAGACATTTGATGAGGTCATGTCCATAACAGCTTGAGTTAAATAATTAAGTAGGCCCCCGATTGTAAAAATGACAAGAACAACTGAGCCAAATAAAGCAGTAAATATCTGAAATTTAATTCGATCTGTATTGTAGAGGATTGATTTTTTGTACTCTTCTTCTGTTACAACATCCTTAAATCTAGGCGGTACAGAGTCTTTGTTATTGTCAATAGATTTAAGGTTTCTTATTTTTAAATAAGTTTCTAGTAAAAACTTGATCAATATGAGAGCAATAAAAATTTGAGTAAAATTTGTTGAATTTAGAAAATCTTGCATGTATCGATTTTAGACTAAGTGCTTTATAACCTTAAAGTTTTTTCAATTGTTTCGTAAACTTTATCTTCAGTTTTTTCTAGATAGGATATTAATTTTGACTCCTTCTTTTCTTTTTCTTTCCAAAAGGGGGTCATAGCATTCCATATCCCTTCCCCTTTTAATTTCGAATAGAAAGAAGCACCGACATGTACAGCAATAAGCACATAACTTAAAAAGGCAGAAAATTCATGTAAACCTATTGCTAATTCAATCCCTCCAGCGCCTATGGAAAATAGTCCTGCAATCAAAAGTCCAGTCAGTGGAAGCATTACAAGAGTAAAATATACAAGCGTATGTACAGATTTTGCGATGAACAAATGGCCTTTACGAATTTCAATATTTGCACCCAGCAAGGTTTCAGTGTCTTTCATGTAAAAATATCTGATGAAAACAATAACTAGAAACGCAACGGCAAATAAGATTTCGAAATTTAACAAATCTGGATCTTCCAGCTCTGACAAATCTCCTACTTGTTTAAATATTCCATATGCATATAGAAATGAAAAACTCCAGTGAATAAATTTAGCTAAAGGTGTGTGAGATTTCATACCAATATTTTACTGTCCAAATCTTCTTTCTCTTTGTGCGTACTCTCTTAAGCATCTCAAAAAATCAATCTTTCTAAATTCTGGCCAATATACATCTTGAAAAATAACTTCTGAATAAGCGCTTTGCCAAAGCAAGAAGCCAGAAAGTCTAGATTCTCCACTAGTTCTTATTATCAAATCTATATCAGGGGCTTCAGGAGAATATAGGTGTTGTCTTAACTGTTCATCAGTAACGTTTTCGATCAATCTGTCAAAATCGTTTTCTTGATTCCTATTTTCGTCGATTAATCCTTTAATTGCATCTAAAATTTCCTGTCTACCTCCGTATCCAAGCGCAATTGTTAAAGTCTTCTGGCCACCTCCTCTGACTTCCTCAAGTTGTTCAATGGTTGTCTGTAAGAATTGTGGAAGAAGATCTGTGCTACCAATAAATTCAATTTTAAAATTATCAACAACGTCATCAATTAATAAATCTTCAAATAGCTCATTTAGTATCTCAAAATATGGTTCTAGTTCTTCTTTAGGTCTTGCTAAATTTTCTCTAGATAACAGCCAGCTGGTTATGTAATCAATCCCTACATCATCACACCACGCTATACACTCTTTAAGTCTGGTCATTCCAATTCTATAAGATACTTCGAAACTTAAGAGGCCTTCTTTCCTTGCGTATCTTCTGTGACCATCATGAATTAGTCCTATATGTTTGGGAAGGTTTTCTTTTTTGAGTCTATTTTGTAGACGATTTTCATAGATTGAATAAATTAATTTTGGTGATGCCATTTGCTTATGAAGTAATAGCTTCTATTTCCTCAATAGTTTTGGGAGCTTTTTCGGTCATGTTCACTGGTCCGTCATTAGTGCAGATAATATCGTCTTCTATCCTAACTCCTATACCCAGAAGTTCTTTCGGAATTTCATGCTTAATAGTTTTTGCATTGCTAATTTCTTCTTTTTCCAGAATTGTTGCTTTTTCCATACCGAGCAGTTTTCTTCTTTCTCTAATTTTTTTTGGATCTCGTTCAATTAATGGAAATTCAATTACGGGTTTTGTTGGACGAACATAAATTCCCGGTTCAACTGTAGTCACCATTCCATCTTTGAATTGTCTAGGTTGACCGTCGACCTCTGTGCTTCCAGCATCATGTACATCAAGTCCAAGCCAGTGGCCTGTACCGTGCATAAAAAATTCAAAAAAGTGCATCATTGAAACTGTTTCATCTACTCCTAAAGGAACTAGACCTAAATTCACCATTGATTCAGATAATGATTTTATAGTATCTTCATGGAGATTTTTCATAGAGTTGCCTACAACAACTCCCTCTATTCCTAGATTCTGAGCTTTTAATACTTCGTTATATATATCTTTTTGTGGTGAAGAAAATTTCTTGTGTATTGGAAATGTCCTAGTTACATCTGAGGAGTACATTCCGTACTCTGCTGCTGCATCAATTAAAAGGAGTTCTCCTTCATTAAGAATTTCTCTATTTGTTGAATAATGGAGAATACAAGAGTTATCACCGCCTGCAACAATTGATGGGTATCCTAGTCTTTCTGCTCCATTGTCATAAAATACTTTTTCCATTTCGGCCGCAATCTGATACTCGTATTTTCCTGGCTCAGTGTGTTTCATAGCTTCAATATGACCTAATACTGTTATGTCACAGGCTGTTTTTAATAGCTCCAACTCGCCATTATTTTTAATTAATCGTAATTCTGAAATCAAGGGAGACAATGAATGTAGAGTTGCTTTACTAAACTCAGACCCTCTCTGATCATAAGGAATAGCGTGTGCTAAGCCGTCTCTGTCATATTGTTCAAAAAATGGAGAAGAATAATCGCAATATACATCTGTTACATCCTCAAGAAGATTTCCAAGTTCTTTTTGGTAATCATTAAATGAATAAGCTTTTGTTGCATTATATTTTTCTAATGCACCCTCCTGTCCAATTCTTTTTCCATCCCATGTTTCCATTTCTTCATTGCGATCCTGAACAAATAGATGCAGTTCGGGCGTTGAATCTTTAATTACAATAACAGCGTGAGCTTCAGGCTCAGGCCATTCAGTTAAGTAGTAGAAATTTGAATCTTGTCTGAACGGATACCAGGTATCATTATTTCTATATGTAATTTTTCCACTATGAATTAGGACTGCTCCATTTCCAATTTGTTGTGCTAAATGTTTTCTTGCGTCGGTAGAATTATTCATCTATTGAATAAGAATAATGTACAACAGTCCCAAATTGCTAGTGTTTTATGTAGAAATCAAGAATTTATCTAATACTTGGTTCCATGAATTTTCGTTATGCTTCCCGTTTGGTAGTTGAATAAAGTTTGTCTCAATATTGTTTTCTTTGATAGTTTCATTAATTTTTTTTACACCAGAAACGTAGAAGTCATTATTGTTAGTGTAATCTAAACCCCATTCAGCAGGTTTAATACTGTTTGCTTTATCTTCAAAAATTTCACCTTCTTCAGAACCAACTGATATATTACATATAACTTTCTTATTGAGGTTCTTTAGGTCATTTATAAAATCTGTATATCCATACCAAAATGCAGGAGAAAATGAAATAACATTATCAAAGGCGGGGTATAAAATTGATGTTTTTATTGACATTAGACCACCCATTGACGATCCCATAACAATCCTTTTAGTCGAACTAAATTCAACATCATAATCATCTAAGACTATAGGCAAGTACTGTTCAACAATTGATTGTATATGACTGATTGCATAGTTGTTGATTCTACTTGGCGGATAGGGGTTGTATTGTTTTTTTCTATTTTTATTTGATGTAACTCCCATGACGAAGTATCCGTTTTCGCTATTGTTCTCATGCTTTAAAAGCAGTTCCTCTAGGTTAAACGAGTAGCCAAATGCACTTTTTGAGTCTAAAAAAAGATTCTCTGCATCAAAAGAAAGAATAAAATGCGTTATTCTTCTGAATTTCGGAAATCTTACGATAAAACAGTTGGAGTCTTCTATGTCGATATCAACAACAGGTTGGCTTATAAAAATATTGTCAAAAGCATTCTCATATTTTGAAAATAGGAGCATTCAGTTAGTTTATATTGTTCTCAATAGTGTTTGCTACATCTTTAGCTATCTTTTCATTTGGAGTGATTATTAAAACTACATTGTCTCCAGCAATTGATGCAACTATACCTTCAATGTACAAGTTATCAATTGACTCAGCGATTACTTGAGCAGCAGCAGTAGTTGTCTTAACAACAACTTGGTTAGAAACTGACTCTATTTCTAAAACAAAGTCTTGAAGTGCTCTTTTGGCTATTTTATATTGAGCGTTGTTATCTTGATTTTTTGGTAACAAGTAAACCAACCTACCATTTTTTAATCTTTTCTTTATAGCTCCAAGCTCATTTAAGTCTCTTGACAGAGTGGCTTGCGTAATAACTGTCCCATTCTTTTTAAGCATTCCTTTAAGTTGATTCTGTGATGAAATATTCCCAGAATCAATAAAGTCAGCAATCAGCTTTTGTCTTTGAATAGTTGCTTTTGTCATATTTATAAATATACATTTGTTTGTATATTTATACAATTATAAATTTTTATATGTTTCCTCAGCAAGTTTTAAAGCATCTTCTTTGGATACCTCACCGTCGTTGATCCTTTGTTCATATAGGGCTTTCATAATAACTCCAACTTTAGGTCCAGGTTGAATGTTGAAATGTTCCATAATCTCATCTCCTGATAAAGCTGGTCTAATTTTGGATAGCTCCTCTTTAGCTTTAACTTCTTCTATCCTTTTTTCCATTTCATCAAGATTTTCATATATCTCTTTTGCTTTTATTTTGTTCTTTGTAGTTACATCCGCTCTTACTAGTTCATTTAAATCCTCAAGCATATGTCCAGCATCAACAATGTATCTTCTCACTGCTGAATCTGTCCATCCCATCTTGAAAGTATGGGGGCGTAAGTGCTGTTCAACAAGTAACGCTATATCTTCAATTGTTTTGTTGTCGTACTTCAATCCCTTTAGTATTTTTTTTGTCATCCTTGCGCCAACTACTTCGTGATGCCTAAAGTGTACTTTTCCATTTTCTATTCCTTTAGTGTTTGGTTTAGCAATATCATGTAAAAGAGCACCCATTCTAAGTGTGAGTTTTGGTGGTACCCCATCTAAAACTGCTAGTGTATGTTCATAAACATCTTTGTGGTGGTGTTTTGGATCTACTTCTATTTTAAGTTCATTTATTTCTGGAATAATATATAAACTCAGACCGCTCTCAACTAAAGTTCGAATGCCCATTGATGGGCTCTTTCCAACTAAAAGTTTATTTATCTCATCTCTAATTCTTTCTTTTGTTATTATTTTTATTCTTTCTATATTTTCTTTCATTGCTATATAGGTTTTATTGTCTGGTGAAAATCCGTGTGTGCTTGCAAATCTGCATACTCTTAACATTCTTAAAGGATCGTCAGAAAATGAGATGATTGGATCATCTGGTGTTGATATAGTTCCAGATGCAAGGTCTTTTAAGCCTGAAAATGGATCTATTAATTCATTAGTTTCTAGTGAATATGCAATGGAATTTATTGTAAAGTCTCTTCTCGATAGATCTGTAACAAGATCGGAAGCTTTTTCTATTTCAGGGTTTCTTGAATCTGTTTCATAGGTGTCTTTCCTAAAAGTAGTTATATGCACGACCCTTTCTTGGTCATAAAGTTCAATTGTCCCAAAAGCTTTGCCTACCTCAGTTGTTTTATAATTATTTTTTTTAAGCAATTCAATTGACTCGTCTGGGGTGGCGTTAGTTGTAAAGTCAAAATCGTTTGTGGGAATGTCTAGTATTCCATCTCTTACTGCACCCCCAACAAGATATAACTCAAAACCATTACCGTGATACAAGGAAGAAAGAGTGCTTAAAAAGCTATTATTCTCAACTAATTTTAATAGTGTAATTGGTACCATATTGATAGCTTAGAAGAACTGTGGATACAATAGAAGAATGAATTCAAAAGTAGATTTTGCAGCTGGAGGAATTGTTGTAGATAACAACAAGGTTCTACTGGTTAAAAACAGAAAAAATGAATATGTAGACGATCCAAAATCGTTCTGGGGTTTTCCAAAAGGGCACATGGAAGAAGGTGAAACACCAAAAGATGCCGCAAAAAGAGAAGTGTCTGAGGAAACCGGTTTTATCGTAGAACTATCTGATGAAAAGCCCTTGGCTGAATCACGCTATGAAATATCGGTTAACAATGAAAAAGTTAACAAAACAGTTTGGTTTTTCAAAATGTATGTAGTGAAAGCGTTTGATAGCGAACCTGATGATGAAATTGAGGAAGTGGCTTTAGTTGATTATGAAACGGCTGAAAATCTCCTAACACACAATGAAGATAAGAAAATACTTAAGTATGTATTTAACAGATGAGAAAACCAAACATAGTTCTTGGGTTGGAAGTTACCAAACAAGGAAATGGAACGATATTACTTCGATAATTTATTTTGAAAAAATTTATGGTGGGAGGAGTCTTCTAAAAAGAATAAAACTAGAAGCTGAAAATACAGGGTTTAAATTTAATTCATCAATGATTCAAGAAAATGAAACCCATAGTTGGTTATCATCTGGATGGAATGCTGCTGAAAAATTAAATGTTCTGTCAATAAATTTAAGAAGTTTAGAATTAAAAAAAATTGAGCCATCGCATTTTGAAAATTTTACAAAAAACAATATTGATGAATTAGTTGATCTTGATAGATCTATATTTAGCCCTTATTGGCAAAATTCAAGGGCGGCATTTATAGAAACTCTTGATAGCTGTAATCAAAACTTTTTGTTCAAAGAATATAGCGGAGATAGTCTTATTGGGTATGCAATTTTGGGAGCAACAAGAAACTTTTCATTCTTACAAAGATTTGGAATTAGTACAGAATATCAACACAATGGTCATGGATCCAAATTGCTTAATAGTGTTCTTAACTTTGCTAAAGAAAAAAAATACATAAATATACGTTTAAATACTCAAGAGAATAACGAGGCTGCTAAAGGCCTCTATACAAAACATGGTTTTGAATTTACAAAAACTAATTTCATAATCTTAAGTACTAGTTAGATTTTTAGAACTACATTAATAATTTTTGAACGCTTAATATTAGATATATGGAACAAGAAGATAGTTTTGTAGAATCCGTAGAAAGCTTAATTGAAACTATTAAAAGGTTAGTTGTTAAACCTGTAAAAAGAATTGCAGGGTTTGCGTCAATGGGATTTCTGTTGGTTGTTTTGCTTTTAATGGCTTTGGGATTTCTTATTATTGGAATAATAAAAATTATGCAGGGGCTTGGGTTACTTCTTGGAATTAATCCAACAGGCTTTGCTTTTGCCTCAATAGGACTACTCTTCTTAATTATGTCTTTAAGAAATTATTGGAGAAAAAAGTAATGGAAAGTGTAGCAATTATTGGTTCTGGTCCGGCAGGATATACTGCGGGAATTTATGCTGGAAGAGCAAGTCTCTCTCCGGTACTTTTTGAAGGTTTAGAATCTGGGGGTCAGTTGATGTTAACCACAGATGTTGAAAATTATCCAGGTTTTGTCGATGGCATTATGGGTCCTGAATTAATGCAAGTTTTTAAAGGACAAGCTGAAAGGTTTGGAACAGAAATTAAAACGGAAACAATAGATTCAATAGAAAAACTTGATAATGGTTTTAAGCTAACAAGTTCTAAGGGAGAGTACCTGTTTAAGTCAGTAATAATTGCATCTGGAGCATCAGCCAGATGGCTTGGAGTAGAAGGTGAAAAAGAATTACAGGGATATGGTGTTTCAGCATGTGCTACCTGTGATGGTTTTTTCTTTAAAGAGAAGATTGTTGCCGTTGTGGGTGGCGGTGATTCTGCAATGGAAGAGGCACTTTTTTTAACAAAGTTTGCGTCAAAAGTTTATGTAATACACAGAAGAGACCAGTTTAGAGCAAGCCAAATAATGCAAGACAGAGTACTAAATCATGAACAAATAGAAGTTGTTTGGAACAAAACTGTTGAAAAAATTAATGGTGATGGGAGCGTTTCATCAATTGAGTTGAAAGATGTAGGAAACGAAACAACGAGTGAATTAGAGCTTGATGGAGTGTTTGTTGCCATAGGTCATGATCCAAATGTAAAATTTTTAGACGAGCTTGTAGAGCTTGATGAAAAAGGATACATAAAAACTGGGTTCACAACGGAGACAAGCACTTCAGTACCTGGTGTGTTTGCAGCTGGCGATGTAGCAGATTCTTTATACAGACAAGCAATTACTGCTGCTGGTACCGGGTGTCAAGCAGCAATGGATGTTGAGAGATGGCTTGACCACTAATTTAAACTTTACAAAGTACTTACAAGAACTTTCAAACGAAGAGTTAGATGATTTAAATATAAAACTCAATTCATGTGGTTATCCTGGTTCTAAAAACGTTGAAGAGTTAATCAATCTTGTAGAGTTGTTTATAGAAGATTACAACCTTTCAAAAACTATTTCGAAAGAGCATTTGTGGCTTGAACTCTTAAACAATGGTTATGTTTTAGGTGATAGAATTCTTTTATTATCAAAACCAGTTTTATATGGTTCTGATATAGAAGAGCTTCAAGAATATCTTTCTAGGTTGGGTTTTTACTCTGAACCGATAAATTCTACTTTTGATAATAATGTAAGTAGATCTGTTAAGTTGTTTCAGGAAAATAGAGGATTGTCCGTTGATGGTACGGTAGGCCTAGAAACTGCAGCTGAAATTAAAAAATTACTAAGGCCAACAATGAATACTTCTTTGAATGAAGCTGTAAAAACCTTTAAGGGAAGTTCTGGCAATCTTTCAATCTGTTTTGATATAGAAAACCGTGGAGATTATAAAGAGCAGATAGGTTTATATCAAAAAATAAAAGACTTTTGTAAAGAAAACAACTTAAATATTTCTTTTTCTTCAGAAATCACACAAGACGCTGATGAAGAAAACAGCATCGAGTACGTAAACAAAGTTAATCCCACTTTGTTTTTGAGTTTGAGAAACTCTGTAGATTTAAAAGTAAATTTTTTCCAAGGTAAACATTCATCAAGTTCAATTGGTGAAAGAATCTCAAGAAAGATTGAATCCTCAATGGGATTTGTTGCAGAGGGCAGATCTTTGTCTGTTTTAAAAAATACCAAATCCGTCACTTTAGTAATAAATGGTAATTTTTACCAATATGCAATAATCGATTTACTTTCTTGCGTTCTCGAAGAATTAAAAGAAATTTATAAAGATTAAGAGATTTTTTTTATAAACGAATCAAGGTCTTCTTTTGAATTTAATGTAAAACTTATTTTTGTTTTATTTTTGCTTTTTTTAAATGTGACCTTTGTTCCAAGCAGATTTTCCAACATATTTTTATAATGAAAAGACTCTTCATCTTCGTTAGTACTGTGGAGTTGACGAACTTTTTCTTCCACATCTCTACTAGAAAGATTTAATGCAATTATATCTTTCAGCATCTTATCTTGAACGCTGTGCTCTAAAACTATAATTGGTTTGATCTGGCCAAACGAGACCTCTTCATTACTTAAAGCGTTTTGAGCATTTGGGCTTAAGTTAGAAATTCTAAGCATGTTAGAAATATGAGGTCTACTTTTACCAACTAAAAAGCCTATTTCATCGTTAGAAAGTTCATAGTTTTCTTTTAGATTTTTATAAGCCAAAGCCTCTTCAATTGAATTTAACTGGCTTCTTTGAATATTTTCAACTATTCCAAGAACTGCTGCGTCTCTTTGACTTACGTCCTTTATAAGACAGGGAACAGATTCTAATTTAAGCATTTTAGATGCTCTCAGTCTTCTCTCGCCGGCAATCAGTTCGTATTGATTGTTTTCAAGCTTCTGAACAATAAGTGGTTGGAGTATTCCATTTTTAGATATCGAATCTCTTAATTCCTCTAATTTTTTTTGGTCAAACTTTTTACGGGCCTGGGTTGGACTCTCCTTAATAGAGACAATATTCACATTTTTTATTACAAGATCTTTAGTATCGCTATTGGTTATTAGATCGCTTAAAGTACGTTTCATAATCCCACTTTTTCAAAAATTTCTTCGGAAAGCTCAATAAATTCAAGCTTTGCTTTGCTATTTTCATTGAAATCAAGCACGGTCTTAGAATAGAATGGGCTGTCAGCTATTTCAGTTAATTGGGAAATTTTTGAATTAAAAAGTTTGTCAGCCAATAAAAACCTGAGTTCGTTTTCAAAGGACTGAAAGCTTGATCTTCTAGTGTCAACTTGGTTTAAAACAACACCTAAAAATATAGGGTCCGCTTTGATAACGTTATTTATTGTTTCCTTTGCAAAATCCATTGCTTGAGAAACTCCTTCTACAGCTAAAAATTCGGGTTTTGATGGTATCAAGTAATAATCACTTATTGTTAAAGACTCTTGTGTTAAAGAACTTATCGTTGGTGGGGTATCAATCAAAATTAAGTCAAAGCCCTTTTCCTTAAAAAAGTTTTTATGTTTCATGAGTTTTGAACCACCTATAATTTTTTCATTACTGTGCTTAGTTATTGATTTATTTGAAGGAATCAAGTAAAGACTTTCAGAAACTTTCATAATTTCTTTATCTAGCCTGTTTTCAAATAAATCTGTTGTGTTTAGGGCTTCTTTAGAGTTTTTATCAAAATTTAGGTATGTTGATACATTTCCTTGAGGATCGGTATCTATCAATAGAGTTTTGTGACCTTTGTGTGAAAGTAGTTTTCCTAAATTTACAACGAAAGTTGTTTTACCAACTCCGCCTTTTTGGCACAATATTGTAAGAACCTTCACTTAACATTTATAACATCAATGTGTCTTATGTTTGTTGAATTAATAGTGAATTTTTCTTGTTTCACGTGAAACTTTTCTTTATTTTCGTTTAAATTTTCTCCGTTTGAAGAGACTATGTATGTTACGTTTTTTAATTGTTTTATGTTTTTCAAAACATCTTTTGATGAGATAAAGCAGCGAGAAATATACGTATTGTTATTTGTTAAAACTGCATCGGCACTCTTATTAAGAACTTCAACATTTTCTAAATTTAATATATTTTTTAGCCTTTGAAGTTCAAAAGCTCTACTTTCGCTTATGTCGACAAGCGTGAATAGTTTATTTGGGTTAGTTAAAGCAATAGGAATTCCAGGAATTCCACCGCCTGTGCCTAGGTCATATATGTTTTTATCATTGTTTTTAATATTTTGCAGTATTTTTCCAAAATACAAAGAGTGGATTATGAATTCGTCCCATATGTATTGCAAGGGCTTTTCACTAATTAATCCATTGTTTATGCCTGTTTTGCACAACCAATCATGATAGCTTTTGAGCCTTTCAAGATAGTTTTTGTACTCATTACCCCAAGATGGAATTTGGGGCTCGAAGGTCATTCTTCTTCTTCGGGAGCAAAAACAACTGACCTATACGGTTCTCTACCTTCAGAATAAGACCTAATTCCGTCAAAAGTTGCCGCGGCGTCGTGGAGTGTTTTTCTATCAACAGAGTTCATTGGCTCTAACATAACTTCTTGTTTGTCTTCAAGAATTTGTTTACTCAATCTTTCTGCATATATTGTCAGCGCTTCTTTGCGTTTTGTTGCATAATCAGCGATATCAAGCCTAAGTCTTGTTCCGGCGCCTGTTTTTCTTTGTACTACAGTTCTTGTTAGCTCATGTATAGATCTTATAATAAAACCTTTTTCTCCAACTAATGCCTCTGTTTGTTCTCCTGTTACTTTCACAATTAGATTTTCGTCTTCTAGTGTGCCTTCAACTTTACCGTCAAGTCCAATAGACTTTACTAAACCTTCTAAAAAGTTTATAGAAACCTTCAACTGTTCCTCTTTATCGGCCTCTATGCGGGGTTTTTTAGGAGAATATTGTTTTTTGTACCCGTTTTTATTACCACTATTTCTTTTATTTTTGTTGTTGTAGTTTCTAGAACCACCGTTTCTTACAGAAATTCGCACAAGTGCTTTGGTTCCGCCCACACCAAAAACACCACCTTCTGGTTCTCTTAAAATATTTATATTTGCTTGCGTTGCGTCTTCAAGGTTTAGTTCGTTTAATCCTGCTTTAATTGCGTCATCTATAGATTTTGCTTCAACCTCTACCCATTTGTTGTTAGCCATTACTTTCTCCTTCTTTTTTTGCGGTTTTTACGAGAATCTTCTTGTACAGGGTTTTGCTGTTGTTCCTCGTTTTCTTTTTTGGTTTCTTCTTTTTTATTAGTTTCTTTATCATCAAGCTTTACAATCAATGCTTGTTGCCCAATACGAAATATATTTCCTGTTAGAAAGTAGACAACTAAACCTGTCGGTAAAGTCCAAGAAATAAATCCGAAAAATATAGGCATAACTTTTCCGACCATTTGCATTTGTTGTGCTTGAGGATTGTCGCTTTTTCCAGTCTTCTTAGTTATCTGATTCTGCTGATATAAAGCAGTAAGAATAACTAATAAAATCAGTACTAAATAAGGAACTCTTTCAATCCACTCAGCTACTTCTGAGGGTGGAATTTGGAGATCCATATTAAAAAATTTAAGGCTTGTACTAACGGCAAGGCTGTTTGAAAGGCTAGAGGAACCTGGTATGAAAGCCAAAGGTTCTCTTAGAACCCTAAAAAGAGCAAACCATATAGGCATCTGAACTAAAAGCGGGAGGATGCAACCAAGAGGGTTAATGCCTTTTTCTTTATACATTGCAGCCATTGCTTTGTTGAGCTCTTCTTTATTATCTTTGTATTGTTTTTGAAGTCGTTTTATGTCTGACTGAGCATCTTGCATTCTCTTTGTTGATCTAGTTTGTCTGAGTGTAAGTGGAAAAATAATTACGTTAATTATTATTGTTAGAATGACAATTGAATACCCGTATGATGCTGTGTAGTCATAAACATATGAGAGTAAAAACCCTATAGCAAGCGCAAATGGTTCTAATATTGCCAATTTTTACCAAATTTCTTGTATATTGGGTTGCAAACGAATATTCTTCTAAAAATAACTGGAATGGTCTTAAATAAGCCATTATTTTCAAAACTATCAACGATAACATTTGTACATGATGGGTAGTACATGCAGTTGCCCCCACCTAAACCAAACAATGCAAGCAGAGACCTTGATCCTTGGAGAAAAAACCCTAATATTTTCATTCTTTTTTAGAGTAAGGGGTGAGACTTAAAAATCTTCAAAATTTCAGATGATGTTAGGTTTGATGAATCTTTGTTTCCAACAACTAAAATATCCAGATTTTTATTGTCTGATAGGCTCCTTACTGCTTCCCTTGTCCTTCTTTTAAACTTATTTCTGTTAACTGCATTTGCATGCTTGCTTGAAATACTTATTCCAAGTCTTGAAGAGGTTGTACCGTTTTCTTTAACAAAAACTTTTAAGCCTTTTGCGGCTATACAAAATTCTTCTTTTTTTAGGTTATCAAAATGATTTTTATTATTCAGCGAAGTGAATTTCACACTCACTACCTAGGCAGACAGAATTTTACGACCTTTTTTTCTTCTTCTTTTAAGAATTTCGCGTCCTGCTCTTGTACGCATCCTTGATCTAAAACCGTGTTTTCTGCTTCTTTTTCTGTTACTAGGTTGATATGTTCTTTTCATTTAATACCTGTTTGTAAGAATAAATGAAGAAATTAATTAAACAAAACAAAATAAATTTTATTTTTAACTAGTTCGCGAAAAAGATTTTTAGCTCGCGAAAAACAAATTAACTAGCTTCAACAAACAACTTTATTAAAAATTAATGTGTATTACTTGTTTAGGGTTTTACTCAATGTTTATTGAGGTTTTTCAAAGTTTTAAACACTTTGTGAAATTTTAATCTGTTTTTCACACTCTATGAAAATCTTGTTTTAGTAGTTAAGTTTATATCTGGTTATGGGGAGTAGGGGAAATACTGTAATGCTTGAAGAGTTTAAAGCTTTATTACAAAAATCTTTGACCAACAAGACAGATAGATATTGGTTAGATCAGATTGGCCTTGAAATAAATGATGAGAACGATCTTTGTATTGTTGTTTCATCTGATTTTATAAAATCGGCTATTGAAAAAAAGGTTTATTCAAAAATTAAGTCAGTATATCAACTTAAATATGACAACAAGGCTGATTGTGTTTTTGTTGTTGATAAAAACTTTCAAAAAACAAGTGTGTTTGAAGGGTCAAGCGTTGAAACAACCATCGTTGAGAAAAAACAAGATGATATTGTTGCTGAGACTCATTATGATTTGTCCTTTTTTGACGAGCTTTTTGTTGGTGGTTGTAATAATCTGGCAATAACAGCAGCTAAAAACGTTGTTATATCACCTGGTAAACGATTTAATCCACTTTTTGTTTATGGTAAACCAGGTGTTGGAAAAACCCATCTTTTGAAAACTATTGAGGCGTCAAGTAAGTCCTCTTTCTATATTGACTCGGAGTCTTTTCTTGAGTCATATATTTCTGGTATAAAAAACAATGATATTGACAACTTTAAAAAGAGAATTAGGTCTGTAGACATTTTATTAGTAGATGATATTCAGTTTTTTGTAGGCAAAAAGGGCGTTTCTGAAGAGCTTTTTCATACAATTAACTATTTTTTAAACAATTCAAAGTCTGTGGTTTTAGCATCCGACCAAAAACCTCAAGAACTTAATGGTTTTCCGGATCGTTTGATTTCTAGAATTTTAAACGGTCTGGTAACAGATATAGAAAAACCTGATAGGGAAATTTTTTCTGAAGTGTTAAAAAAGAACAATGTTGAATTTGAAGGTTTGTTGTTTTCTAAAAATGATTTAAAAATGTTGCTTTCGTTGGACTTTCAAAGCTTTAGAGAAATAAATGGTGTTGTTAACAATCTAATTATTAACAAACAAACTGGTGTAAGTAACAACAAATACATATCTGAGCTCGTTTCAATGTATAGTAACAACAAAATAATGGAGTTAACTCCGGAGTTTATTCTAAAATACTGTTCTGAGGTTTACCAGGTTGACGAAAGGCTTGTTCTTTCAAAAAACAGAAGTGAGCCAGTAAGCAACGCTAGACATCTGTTTATTTATTTGATGAGGAAACATACTGAGTACTCCTTAAACCAAATTGGTTTATATGTGGGGAACAGATCTCACTCAACGGTTCTCTCTTCTATAAAGAAGGTGGAAAGTTCAAGTTTGTTTAAAAAAGAAGTTAACATTTTCAACAACAAAATAGACAATAATTCAACAAGGTTTGTTGGTGTTTAGAATGTTGAAAACTACTAATGTGTTTTTAAAGCCTTTTAAGGTGTTTTCTGTTTTTTTAAACACTTTAAACAGCTTTATTATTGTTATATATATAAAAGAATAAGAGGTGTTTGTTGAAATTTAAAACAACAACCAAGAGTATAAAAGAATATGTTTTAACAGTGTCGAAAGCTGTTGATGTTAAACCCTCTACCCCAGCGCTCCAAGGTCTTTATATAAAAATTAAAGAAAACAGTTGTGAGTTAACAGGGTCCGACCTGGACCTGGTCATAAAAGCCAGTTTTGAAGTAGAGTCTATTGTCGACGGAGAATGCCTCGTTAATGCAAGAATTTTTTCAGAAGTGGTAAGGAAACTACCCTCAGGAGAAGTTGTCTTTTCAGACATAGGGAACGAGATCAAAGTAGAAACAAAAAAAACAGAATATAGGCTTAGAAAACTAGACCACTTAACTTATCCCAAAACACTACTAGAAGAACATCACAACACCTCTGAAAGCAAACAACTTAAAACAACAAACCTTTTTGATGCACTAAAAAAAGTAGGTGTAGCAGCCTCTCCAGAGGGAGGAAAACCAATACTCACAGGTGTCTTCTTTGATAACGAAAACAACGAAACAAACCTTGTTTCAACTGACAGCTATAGGCTTGCAACCAATACCGTTTTTGACCTTCCCATTTCTGACGCAGGAATTGTTTCATTTAGGTCTTTAAGCGAAACTATAAAAATATTTGAAGACAGTGAAGATGAAATAAACATAAACTCAACAGAAAGAGAACTACACTTTTACAACAAAAGATATTACACATCAGTAAGAAAACTAGAAGGAACGTTTCCGGAGTATAAAATGTTGTTTCCTAAAGAAAACCTTTTTTCAATAGAAGTTGATAAAAAATCTATATTGGAATCACTAGACCGATCAACTGTTGTTGCAGAGGGTTTCATACCCGTAACCCTTAAGGTAGTGGATGACAAAACTCTTAACATCTCGTCTACTAATAAAGACATTGGTGGAGGCAACGAAGTGGTAGACATAAAAATATTAGGACTTGAAGTAGGAGATATTTCTGGTTTTGAAATATCGTTTAACCCAAACTATCTAATTCAAGGAATTGAAGTTTTGGAAGGAAATAAAGCTTATTTAAGGTTTTCTGGAAATGACAAACCAGCTGTCATTCAAGGAGAAGAAGAACACTACAAGTATTTATTAATGCCTGTTAGAACCAACCAATAAATGTTCAACAAAGAACCCCAAAAAATTAATCCAAATGATTCAGGTATTGACTTTTCAAAATCCGAAAAGATTAGAAAACACTTTAAAAATGAGAAAACCAACCTTTATAGCGAAATAATACCAGGACCAGTTGTTGGGGATGAGTTAATCCTCTATGTTGACTCAAAAAGATTGAAAAACCTAATCGAACTACAACAAGAAAAACTATTAATTGACATAGAAAAAAATACAAAAATAAAGTTAAAAAAACTGAATATTCAAGTCGATAATAACCAGCAATAATCAGCAAATCTAGTAAAATAAGAGTTCAGCAAGGGGCTGTAATATAAGCAAAAAGAAGCGTATCTTGGAGATAGTTCGTGTCTAAAAAAGATTCAAATAATAGTTATGATTCAAAAGATATAAAAATTCTTGAGGGTCTAGAAGCAGTTAGAAAGCGCCCTGCAATGTATATTGGATCCACAGGTCCAAATGGATTACACCACTTAATTTGGGAAGTTTTAGACAACTCTGTTGATGAAGCTATGGCTGGAAGATGTTCTAAGATAAAAGTTAGTCTAGAAAAAAACGGTTCAGTTACTGTTGAAGACGATGGAAGCGGAATACCAGTAAAACCGCACCCCAAAACAAAAATATCTGCACTCACAACAGTATTAACAACACTTCATGCTGGTGGAAAGTTTGAATCGGGAGCCTATACCGTTAGTGGTGGGTTGCATGGAGTTGGAATATCTGTTGTTAACGCTTTATCAAAATACGTTAAAGTAGAGGTTCAAAGAGACGGTCATTTTTGGAATCAAGACTTTGATCTGGGAAAACCAAAATCCAAAATCAAAAAAGGAAAAGTTTCAAAAAAAACAGGCACAAAAGTTAACTTTTTAGCAGATCCAGAAATATTTGATGAGACTCAAACATATGATTACAACATAGTTGATGAAAGACTTAGACAAACTGCGTTTCTTAACAAAGGTTTGAAAATAACACTTGTTGATAACAGAGTTAAGCCACCTACAAAGGAAGAATATCACTATAAAGGTGGCCTCACAGATTTTGTTGAGTATTTAAATGACGGTTTTGATCCACTACATCAAAAAATAATTTCTTTTTCAGACCAAACAAAAAATTCAGAAATTGAGGTTGCACTCCAATGGAAAAACGAAGACGACGTAACAATAAAAAGCTTTGCTAACAACATACACACCTTAGAAGGTGGTACTCATGAAGAAGGGCTAAGAACAGCTGTTACCAAAGCAATTAATGACTTTGCAAAAAAAAGAAATCTTCATTCAGACATATCTTTAACGGGAGACGATATAAGAGAAGGGCTTACAGGTGTGGTATCTGTAAGAGTAAAAGAACCACAATTTGAGGGACAGACAAAAACAAAATTAGGAAATACTGAAATGAAATCAAGGGTTCAAGTCCTAATCAATGAAGAATTTCCAAAATGGTTAACCAAAAACACCAAAGAGGGTAGAGCAATAGTAGAAAGATGCGCAGTTGCTGCAAAAGCAAGAATGAGTGCAAAAAAAGCTAGAGAGCTAACCAAGCGTAAAAGCATTTTAGAGACCTCAGGTCTTCCAGGAAAACTAGCTGACTGTTCTTCAACAGACCCAACAGAAAGTGAGTTGTTCATTGTAGAAGGAGACTCAGCAGCTGGTCCTGCTAAACAAGCACGAGACTCAAGAGTTCAAGCAATTCTGCCAATCAGGGGAAAGATTATAAACGTTCAAAAAGTTACAGAAAACAGAGCCCTTCAAAACGAAGAGATAAGCGCACTTATTAAAGCTATTGGTACCGGTATAAAGCTTCAGTTCAACGAAGAAGAGTCAAGATATGACAAAATAATATTTTTAACAGATGCTGATGTTGACGGTGCACATATTAGAACACTGCTTCTTACGTTCTTTTTTAAATTTATGCCTGGTTTGATAACAAGCGGAAAAGTATGGATATCAGAACCACCGTTATATCGAGTAAAAGCATCATCAGGAATAACATACTTAAAAGACGACGAAGCATTAAATAAATTTAAAAAAGAAAACAAAAACAAAAAGTTTGATATAAGCAGATTCAAAGGGTTGGGAGAAATGAACGCTGGGGAGCTGTGGGACACCGCAATGAATCCTGAGACTAGAACCCTAATTAAAGTTACGCTTGCAGACGCTAAAGGTGCGATGGCAAAAGCTTCTGACATGTTTGAAACTTTAATGGGAAATGATGTTTCAAAAAGAAAACTTTTTATTGAAAAGAACGCTAAAGACGTGAGGTTTCTTGACGTATAATGCCAGCTAAAAAACCACCATCAAAAAAACCAGCAGCTAAAAAACCAGCGGCTAAAAAACCAGCAGCTAAAAAACCAGCGGCTAAAAAACCAGCAGCTAAGCAATCTGTAAAAGAAGAAAAAAATACCGACAACACATCAAACGGAACTATTGCTGTAGAGGACGAAATATCAAAATCTTTTTTAGATTACGCAATGTCTGTAATCGTGTCAAGAGCACTGCCCGATGTTAAAGACGGTTTAAAGCCAGTTCAGAGAAGAATTTTGTATTCTATGTATGAAACAGGTATAAGACCAACAGGCCCTTTCAGAAAATGTTCAAAAGTCGTTGGTGATGTAATGGGTAATTATCACCCTCATGGCAACGATGCAATTTATGGAACGCTAGTAAGGCTTGGACAAAACTTTAGTACAAGATATCCACTTATTGAGCCCCAGGGTAACTTTGGAACACCCGACGATCCACCTGCAGCTATGAGATACACAGAGTCACGAATGTCATCTCTCTCATCACAATTATTGGATGGAATTGATGAGGATACTGTCAACTTTGAACCAAACTATTCAGGCGAAACATCAGAGCCTAAAGTTTTACCTGCAAGATTTCCAAACCTCCTTGTTAACGGCGCAGAAGGAATTGCTGTAGCAATGGCAACAAATATGCCGCCATACAACCTTAGAGAGATAACAGAAGCTGTTAAATACACTGTTGAAAACAAGGATGTAAAACCAAAAGACTATCTAAAAATAATTAAAGGACCAGATTTCCCAACAGGAGGTCTTGTTGTTGATACACCAACAATTAAAGAAGCAATATTAAAAGGAAGAGGATCAATCAAAATAAGAGCTGTTGCTGACATAGAAGAACTAGGCAGAGGCAGGTCTGCAATAGTTGTTAAAGAATTACCCTACCAAGCATCTACAGACCGAATTATGGAAAAAATTGCAACACTTGTTCAAGACAAGAAACTCTTGGGAATTTCTGATCTCAGGAACGAAAGCAGTGACAGGAACGGTACTAGGTTAGTTGTCGAGCTAAAAAGAGATGCAGTTCCACAAGTTGTACTTAATCAACTTTTTAAACAAACTCAACTACAAGACACTTTTTCCGTAAACTCAGTAGCTCTTGTTGAAGGAGTGCCAAAAGTACTTTCAGTTCCTGAGTTAATTAAATATTATGTTGATCATCAAATTGATGTCATACAAAGAAGAACAAAACACAGACTACAAAAAGCCGAAAACAGACTCCACATAGTAGAAGGCTTGCTCCTGGCTTTAAAAAAGATTGACCAAATTATTAAAGTCATAAAAGCCTCAAAAGATGTAGACACAGCAAGAAAATCTTTAATGACAAAATTTAAACTCAGTGAGATACAGGCTTCTCACATATTGGATATGCCACTTAGAAGGCTAACCGCGCTTGAAATGGAAAAACTAGAAGAAGAAAAGAAAGACCTAAAAGAAACAATCAAAGAACTAAATTCAATTTTAAAAAGTCGATCAAAACAAGATAAGATTTTAATCGAAGAATTAGAAGCAATTACTGACAAGTTTGGCGATGAAAGAAGATCAAGAATTGTTCCAGACGTTGGCGAGGTTTCAATAGAAGATCTTATTGAAGATGAAGAAATCATTGTATCTGTATCGGCAAATGGATATGTAAAGTCTGTACCATCAACTTCATACAAAAAGCAAGGCAGGGGAGGCAAAGGAGTTAAAGCCGCTTCATCAAATGAAGATGTCATAGAGCATCTTCTTTCTACTTCTGTACACTCATATCTTTTATTTTTTACAGACCGCGGAAAAGTGTATCGGGCGAAAGCACATGAAATTCCAAAAACCAACAGAACAGCAAAGGGTTCTTTAATTCAAAACGTTCTTTCGATGGGACAAGACGAAAAGGTGCAAGCAATTATTGACACAAGAGACTATGAAACTGAGAAGTTTTTACTAATAATGACAGAAAAAGGAACAGTTAAAAAATCTAGTTTTAAAGATTTTGATTCGAACTATAAATCTCTACAAGCAATAAAACTAAAAGACGAAGATAGGGTCGTTTCTGTAAAAACGACCTCTGGCAAAGAAGATGTCATACTTGTATCTCAAAACGGGCAAGCAATTAGATTTGATGAGACCAACCTTAAACCCCAAGGAAGAACAGCAATGGGTGTGAGAGGAATAAAACTTAGAGAGGGAGACAAGGTTGTAGGTGCAGCTACCTCTAGAGATGAAACTCTTCTGTTTATTACAGCTAAGGGATATGGGAAACGTACGAAACTTGATGAATTTAGAAGAGCAGGAAGGGGAGGCATGGGGGTGAAAGCTCTTAAAATTACGGAAAGTAAAGGAAATTTAGTTGGAGCAAGGTCTGTAGATGAAGATACTGAGGTTATGCTTATGAGTACAGGCGGTACTGCAATAAGATGTGCAGTGAAGCAAATAAAACAAATGAGTAGATCAGCACAAGGAGTAAGGGTTATGAAGCTATCTTCTGAAGAAGAAGTTTCAGCTTTCATACCTATAAAGAGCTAAAAATGGTCAGAGTAAACAGAGTAAGAAGAATAATTAGAAAAATAGACCCTTGGACCGTATTAAAAGTCACACTAGTACTTAATTTTGTTGTTGCACTAACTGTGGTGCTTGGATTGTCAATAATGTGGGTTCTATTGGTTAATGCAGGAGTTCCACAAGGCCTTGAAGATATTGCAAGAAGACTTGCTCTTCTAGATCAAGACGCCTCGCTTGTCGGAAATATTGAAACACTCTTTACAAGTGTAGTTTCTCTAGCAGCAGTTTATATGCTGACCCAAACAGCCCTCGCTACTATTAGCGCCTTTTTCTATAACCTCGTTTCAGACCTTGTTGGGGGTATTGAAGTTGTCGTATTAGAGGAGTCTCATTTAGAAACACCTCAGAAGACAACAACAGAGGAAATTAAAACTCAGAATAAAAACGAACAAAAAGAAACAGTTCTGATGTCAATCGTCAATTCTATTAAAAAAGTAAGAAAAGAATCCTTAGAAGAGGTAAGTTTGCCTAAAGAAGATTTACCAAGACCAGACGTCCCAAGAGATATTGAAGAACCTACTCTTATGGACGCATTAAAAAATACAGAAAACGAAGAAGACGACGAAAACTAATCTGCTACTATTCATCAAGAATAATGGAGCGAAGTTAGTGAAAATCTAACACTGTCCCGCAACTGTAATTCGAAAGATAAGTCAGGTCGCCTTCATTATTGTTAAGACAACAGTCCTCGAGAGAAGGAATGAAGTTTCTAGAAATTCTTGAAGTTTCTTTATTTTCTCAAGGTAAGAAAGGAAAATATGAAAACGAAACTTATTATTCTTGCCTTGTTTGTATCAATGTGTTCAAACCAAGCGCAAGAAAAGAATGAAGTAAAAATTATTTCATTGTCTACAACTCACACTGAAATTATTCAATCATTAGGTGCAGAAAATACATTAATTGCGGTTGATGCTTTTTCTGAAGTTGACTTCCCAGTCCAAAGAATTGACGCATACACAGTCACAGCTGAAGAGCTCGCACCCCTTGATGCAGATATGGTTATAGTTGCTTTTGATTTCAATGGCATTATTGAAGGATTGGAAGCACAAGAGATTAATCATATCCTTTTACCTCCTGCTAAAAATCTTGAAGATGTATATTCTCAAATTCAAATTATTGGAGAATTAGTAGATAAAAAAACTGTTGCACAAACACAAATAAGAGATATGAAGCTTGCAATTAATAGAATCATAAGCAATTCAAATTATGAAAATATTACTGTTTATCACGAAATTGGTTATTCCTATGGAATTTATAGTGTAAATGCAAACTCATTAATTGGAGAAATTTACAACTCACTTGGAATTATAAATATTGCTAACTCCGAGGAGGATCCTTTCGGAAGCGGATACCCCGCATTAACTGAAGAAATGGTAATAGAATCAAATCCTGACTTTATTGTTGTAGGACACTCTGACTATTTAAATAAAGACCTGTCAATTAGAGATGGTTGGGAAAACATAAATGCAGTCCAGAGTTCCAATGTATATTTTTTGGATGATACATTAGCCAGCAACTGGGGAACAACAACGCTAGAGCTTGTTGAAACTTTATCAGCTACTTTTGAAGAAAGTGCTGAAACCAACCCATATTCAGACTATTTACTATTAGTATCATTATTGTTTTTAGTAATTATGCTATTTGTACTCACACGAGACAGTACAAGGGCAAAAGTATAAAGGAGAGTTCATGAAAGGGTATCCAAACGACTTATATATTCTTGCATTTGACCATAGAGGCACACTAACAAAAGGCCTTCTTGGTGTTGAAGGCAGAGCTCCAACCGAGGATGAAGTTTCTCGTGTGTCTTCCATGAAAGACATTATTTTTGATGGATTTCTTGAAGCACAAAACAAAGGTATAAACGGCGGAGACCCAGCGATCCTTGTTGATGAGACTTTTGGTCTTCAAGTTCAAGAAAAAGCAAAAGAAATGGGAATAAAGTTTGCAGCCCCTGTTGAAAAGTCAGGACAAAAGATTTTTGACTTTGAATACGGTAGTGATTTCGGTGAAAAAATAAAAGAAGTGAATGCAGATTTTGTAAAGATACTTGTACGTTGGAATCCTGGTGATGATTCTGATACTAGACAGGTTCAAGGTGAAAGAATAAAAACTCTTTCAGATTGGCTAGATGAAAACGAAAGAAAGTTCCTTTTAGAGTTTTTAGTACCTGCGACTGAAGAACAGCTAGCAAGTGTAGATGGAGACCAGGCTAAATATGACTCTGAGATAAGACCTAAGCTTGCAGTCCAAGTTGTTGAGGAAATGAGAGAAAAAGGTGCTGATCCAGACATATGGAAAATTGAAGGCCTAGACACTATTGAAGATAATAAAAATGTTTCAAAAGTTATTAAAGATGGTGGAAGAGAAGATGTAATTGCTGTTGTTCTGGGAAGAGGAGCGAATGATGAAAAGGTTAATGAATGGCTCAGAGCAGGCTCATCTGTAGAGGGCTACAAAGGATTTGCAATTGGAAGATCAATATTTTGGAACTCACTTAAAGGGTGGCATAGTGGTGATAAATCCAGAGAAGAAGCAGTTTCAGAAATTGCTGATTCTTATTTAAGTTTTATTTCGGTATATCAAAACGGGAGTTAGAAAATGCCACTAGGCAAAGCAGTTATTGGACAATCAGGTGGTCCAACAGCTGTCATAAACAGATCACTAGTGGGTTTTATTAAAGAAGCTACTAAATCAGATTTTGATGACATCCTAGGAGCAAAGCACGGATTAGAAGGAATGCTCAATGAAGATTTTGTAGATCTTTCAAATCTGTCTGAAGCACAACTTTATGGCATTGGAAAAACACCTGCCGCAGCTTTAGGTTCAGTAAGAAAAAAGCCTACTGACTCAGATATAGAAAAACTTGTTTCAATTTTTGAACAACAGAATATCAGAAACTTTTTCTACATAGGAGGTAATGATTCGGCTGAAACAGCTAATTTAGTTTCTGAAGGGGCAAAATCTATAGGATATGAAATGAAAGCATTCCATATACCTAAAACAATTGACAATGACTTACGCGAAACAGACCATTGTCCCGGATACGGTTCAGCAGCTCGATTTGTAGCCCATGCTTTTCAGGGTGATGATGCAGACAATAGGAGTCTTAGAGGTATTAAAATAAACGTTTTAATGGGCAGACATGCAGGGTGGCTTACTGCTGCAAGCACCTTGGGGAAATCTACCGAAGAAGATGGTCCGCATTTAGTATATGTCCCTGAAAAAGTATTTAACATTGAAACCTTTTTGAAAGAAGTTAAAGAAGTATACGATTCGCTTGGAAGGTGTGTAGTCGCCGTTTCTGAAGGGATTCACAATGAAGATGGTGAATATTTTCTTCAAACATATGCTAGTGAAACAGGCTCTGGACTAGCAGGAAAAAAAGACAGTCATGGGAACATCCAACTTTCAGGCTCAGGTGCGCTAGGTGATACATTAACAAATATAGTTTCGCAACATATTGATGGTGCAAGAGTTAGGGCGGACACTTTTGGTTATTTACAGAGATCATTTTTAGCGGATGTATCCGATATAGACGGTGAAGAAGCTGAGAGGGTTGGACACCATGCTGTAGTTTCTTCAAAAGAATTACAGAGTGGATCGGTAATTCTTAAAAGACAACTGTCGGAAACATATCACTGCGATGTTGATGTTGTAGATTTGAGTAAAGTCGCTAAGCACACAAAAATTATGCCTAAGGAATTTTTAGACGAATCCAAACCATATGTTACAAATGACTTTTTTGAATATGCCATGCCGCTTACCGGCGGAATAGAACCAAAAACCCAAATATTTGTATAAATGTCAAAAATAAAACTATCAAAAGATCAATTCGAAGTTTTTTGGGAGGCAACAGTTCGATACTACGAATTAGATCCTCAAGGAGTAGTGCACAATGCTAACCACGTCGCATTTTTTGACCAAGCAATTACTGCCTATTTTAAGCATGTTAATTACGACTACTTGAGCGATATCGAAGAGACAAAAAAAGATTTTCACACCGTACAGGTTTTAGTTCAGTACAACAAACCTCTTTACTTTGATCAAGATATAGAAATTGGCGTCAAAATAAAAGAAATAGGGAATTCGAGCATGACTTGGATTATGGGAATGTTTCTAAAAGAAACAGGTGATTTAGTTAGCTCTTGCGAGGCTGTTCATGTCTATACAGATCAAACAACAATGAAGCCAACACCTATTACTGATGAACTTAAAGCAAAACTGAAGTTTAATTAATCACCTCTTAAGCTGTAATATTGTTCATATGAATCAAAGAAGATATGATATTGATGCATTGCGATCCATAGCAATGTTTCTTCTTATTTTTTATCATCTCGGAATTTCATTCACTTTGATTGCTCCACAAATCCTCTTTGTTCAGAATAAAAGAACGCCAGGGGGTATATGGCCGCTATTAAATATCATGAACAACTGGAGAATACCGCTTGTTTTTTTAATTGCAGGAGTCGCTCTAAGGCTTTCATTTAGCAAAAGAACTAAGATGCAGATATTCAAAGAGAGAGCAAAAATCCTTATCTTACCTTGGTTATTTGGAACTCTTGTATTTTCAACCTCTTCGGCTTTGATTGTTGGAAGATATTATAACTATTGGTGGCTAGACGAAATTAGTGAAGCTGTTTTCTTTGTTTTAGAATATGACGGACTACATCTATGGTTTTTGATTAATATTTTTGTTTATTGTCTGGTTCTAATTCCGGTTTTGAATGTCATCTCAAAAGAAAACTTTATTGCTTCATTACTCAACAAACCTGGAGGCATATTTTTATTTGCAATTCCCATAATAGCTGAGGGGCACCTATTGAATCTAGCAAGGTTTAAAACTGAAACATATGGAGATTATTACAACTCATACGCGCTTACAGACCATGGTTTTCTGCTTGGCTTTCTATGGTTTTTTATAGGAATAATTCTTACTTCTCAAGGGGATGCATTTTGGGAATCTAATAAAAAAAATTGGCGGTTACATCTAGCATTAGGTGCAATATCATATTTTTACAGATTTTTTAACAATTTCCTTGAAGATTACGCCTTGGACAACAGGCTGATAGCTTTCGAGTCTTTTAATTTTATTTTTGCACTTCTTGGCCTTGCTGCAGTTTACCTAAACAAAGATTCACCACAACTAACATATTATAAAACAGCAGTTTATCCTGTATATATTGTTCACCTGCCGGTACAAATGGTAGTCATGTATTTTTTTGCTGGATCAAATATTCATCCGATAATAAAATTTCCAATTGCTCTATTTTTAATTTGTTTCTTATCTCTAACTATTTACCATGCTGTAAAAAATATCAAACTATTAAGACCCTTGTTTGGTCTAAGGAATAAATAAATTTGAATAAAGTAACTCTTTTAATTTTTATTCTTTTTCTAAACTCATGCTCAACAACCAGTAATGAAGGAGTAGCTTCTCTATCTGAAAGCACAACCACCTCTTTAGTAATTGTAGAAGAAGATTATCCAGTTGTTTTAACTCAATGTTTAAACGAAGAAAAAGGTTACAACATAGCAACTCCATTTGATATAGAAGATTTAAAAACGACAATTAGTCAGTTAAGTAACAATAAAGATGAGGAGCTGAAATTGGGAGAAGATGTCAACTATTGCATAAGCAAATATAATCTTTGGTCAGACTCATCCTCTGCAAACCCAGAAGAACTTGCAAAATTATATGATGAGAACCTTGAATTAGCTAAATGCTTAAGAGAAAAAGGGCTAAATGTTCCAGACCCAATCCAACAAGAACCCAAGGTTGATTTAAGTGGGCTCAAGGAACCTAAAGATGACATTATGCCGTTGTTACAAGAATGTGGTTGGCAAAAATAAGTATTAGATTTGTATAATAAAAAAATAAAGAAACTAAAAACACAGAAACATCTTATGAAAAAATTAATACCTGAAAGAATCGAAAATAAAATTCCAAGTAACAAATTTGTCTATTACTTTTGTTGGTTACTAGTTGGGTTTAATTTATTTAGAAGCCTTGAACACATATTTGCAGAAGACGGTGGAGCCGAATCTATTGCAGGTATTCCACTAAGCAGCTATTCACCCGAAGCTGCAAACAATATAGTTTCAATATTTGCGCAGTGGGGTTTTTCACAGCTAGTTTTAGCTTGCATTTTGCTTCTTGTTGTTTTAAAAATTAGAGAACTTGTTCCGCTTATGCTACTCATTATTGCTCTAGAAAATATTCTCAGAGTAGGAATTGGTTTCTACAAACCTTTAATTATAAGTGCAGATCCTCCGGGAGCACTGTCTCCCTTAATAGGTTTAGTAACTTTAATTTTCTTTTTTATTTCGATAAGAGAAAATCGTTAAAATTATGAAAAAATATTTAACCATCTTCTTATTTGTATTTTTTCTCATCTCTGCATGTTCCGCTTCAGATGACTCACAAGGAGTTGTTTCTACAAAAGATTTATCAAGTGAAACTACGGTTACAACGATTGTAGAGGAAACTGCTCAAGAAGTTGTTTCAGCAGAAGACGCACAGCTTTTGCTGGCTAGGTGCTTAAGAGAAAATGGATATGACATTACAGATCCCAAAAACAATGAGAGCTTACAAAGCGTTTTACGTCCAGTATTTTTAGCTGCTGATCAAAAAGGGAGAGAAGAACTTTTTGAGACAATTCAAACATGTGCTGAAGAAAATGATATTCCACTAGGTGGTACAGCAGATTTCGAGAACCCTGAAGAAGTTGCTGATACATTAGACACTGAGCTCGAATTTGCACAATGTTTACGGGAAAAAGGGATAGAGGTGCAAGACCCTAATGCTGAAACACCTCTTAGATCTATTCTTATTGGTCTTGTGCAATCTGGACAATATCTTGAAGACCAAATTAGAGAAGCTGCTGGAGAGTGCTTTGACGACCTTGGGCTTGAACCACCACAACAAGGTGGTGGATAAGACTAGGTTTCTTTATAATTTTTCTATGTTTAAAAAAGCTTCAGTAATATTAATTTTTCTAACAGCATGCTCTTTTTTTCAACAAGAAGAGCAATCTGTTGTCTCTGTTGCAGATACGGACAAAGGAAAAGAAGCAATTGCTCTAGGTGTTGAGCTAGTAGACGAACGAGAAGAAATTTCAGATGAAGATGCTCCTTTAGTTCTTGTCCAATGTGTAAATGAGTCTGGTTATAAATTTAAAGAGCCAAAAAACTTTCTGGACCTATATACGACTATAGCTTCATATTTTGAAACAATAACTGAACAAGAGGCACAAGAACTTTGGAGTATTATTGAGGAATGTGCTTTGAAGTATAACTTGTGGGGTGTGGCTGATGAAAATCAGTTTGAAGATCCTGTCCAGGTATCAAAAGAGATTGATAGATCTCTATTCATGGCAAAATGTTTTCGAGAAAATGGCTATCCAAAAGTACCTGATCCAAACTATTTCAACAGAGAAGTTAGGCTAGATGCTTATATCGATGATGATTGGGAACTTAGAGAAGACGACCCAATTGTACAAACATGGCAAGCATGCGAAGAAAACCTTCCAGATGAATTAAAGGATGATGAATGGGATGAATAAAAAACTTAATAAAATAATTTCACAGAAAGCGTGTAGATTTAATAAACTAATTGAATTAGAACAATGATAAAAAATATATTTAAATTAAAAAACCTTTCCATACTAATTGCATTAGCTGGTTTGGCTTATGGTGGATACTATTTTGGCACACAAAATACCGACACATCCTCTAATAATAAAACTTTAGAATTAACTACAGTTGCCATACAAAAAGGTGACTTAGAAAAAAAAGAAGAATACAACGGAACATTAAGGCAGACAGACAAAAAAGTTCTTAACTCACCAACCAATGGAGTTGTTACTTTTCTACCCAAAGAAGGGACAATAATTAGCTTTGGAGAGGTACTTTTCATTATTGACAATAAACCAGTAATACTGCTTGAAGGAAATACTCCCTTTTATAGAACTCTTGATTTAAATTCGGACCCTGGTATTGACGTAAAACAAGTTGAAGAAGCTTTAGTTTATTTAGGCTACGCAGAAAGCTCTTTTGTACCAGATAATATTTTTGACGCCGAAACATCACAAATGCTAAATAAATTATATATTGATTACGGAATTGAAACCAAATCAGAGATTACTCCAAGCGAACAAGTTTTAATAAACCAAAAAGAAAATGAAATCGAAAACCTTGAAGAAATTGTTGTTGAAGGAGGAACAACCCTCAAAGAAGTTGATAATAAGAAAAAACTATTAGATGACGCAATAGAAAATGCAACAAAAGAAAATGCTGCTTGGCAAGCTGCAGATGCAGAGATTGAAAGAATTCGTAATTTAATAGATGAGCTCCAATATGAATCTATGTCTGAAGACACCCGAGCTGGGAAGAAGGCAGATTATGAAGAAGACATTAAAGCACAAGAACGTATACAAAGCAGGGAAGCAGGAAAAGAATCCGGAATTGATGCTACAGAAGCCCTAGCTATTGAAAATGCACAGAAAGCTTATGATGAAGCTCTTGAGTCTTACAATGAAGGTGTTAATAGAGAGGCTGAACTAGAAAAAGCAAGAGAAGAATTAGTTGAATTAAAATTAAGTGCTGTATCAGAAACATTTAGCCCTACTAATGCTTTTGCTTCAAAAACTTCAGTTATTGTTGGATCATACATTAATGACGTAGGGTCTGCTGTAGCTTTAAATTCACCTTTATATAATATTTCTTCAACAGGAATAGAAGTAGTTTTTCAGGTAGATGCCTCAGACCAAGAAACAGTATCTCTTGGAGACAGTGTTCAGATAGAACTTCCAACAGACGAAAGAGTCCCAACAGTAATTACATTCATTGATCAAGTTGTGACACAAACTCAAGCAGGAGAATTTATAGAAGTAACGTTAGAAGTTCTTAACCCCGAAGAAATTGAAGCTTACGATCAAGCACCTGTAAAAGTATTTTTAACAACGGAAGTATCTCAAAATGTCTTGTATGTTCCTGTAAATGCGCTACTTGCGTTGGCAGAAGGTGGTTACGCCCTAGAAGTTTATGATGGAGAAATCGAGGGAGGTACCTTCGAGGGAGAGTCTGGAGTTGACACCAGCTACGTTGCTGTAGAAATAGGAGTTTTTACAGACGGATTTGTTGAAGTAAAAGGTAACATCTCAGAGGGTCAAATCGTAGTCGTTCCAAGATGAAAACCAGTACTAAAACTGTAATATCTATAAACAATATTTCCAAAGTTTACGAAGGTCCACCCCCCGTAAGAGCTTTAGATGGAGTATCTCTTGAGGTAGAGGAAGGTGACTTTGTAGCGATAGTGGGTCAATCTGGAAGTGGAAAATCAACCTTACTTAACATGATTGGATTACTGGATAGCATAACAGAAGGGTCAATTGAGATTGAAGAAAGCGATGTTTCAAAACTTTCTGATAATGAACTTTCTAAATTTAGGGGAGAAAAAATAGGATTTATTTTTCAAAGCTTCTTTCTTTTACCTGGACTGACTGCTCAAGAAAATGTGGCTGAAGGCCTCCTTTATCAAGGTATTTCTAGAACTGAAAGACTAGAAAAAGCAAAAGAAGTTTTAGATCAAGTAGGTTTAGGTGACAGATTAACTCACCTTCCAAAAGAATTATCTGGTGGACAGCAGCAAAGAGTCGCAATAGCAAGAGCACTTGTTCAAAATCCAGCATTTGTGTTAGCAGACGAACCAACTGGAAATCTTGATAAAGAATCTGGTATAAATATTTTAAATATATTAAAAGACCTTAATAATCAAGGAAAAACGGTCATAATGATTACCCACAACCAGGAACATGCAAATATGTTTAAAAAAGTTATTGAATTAGTTGATGGAAAAATTGTAAGTAAATGAAAAGAAAAAGATTAAAAACTAAAGATTTGTTCTTTGTAGCTCTGTATGGCGTTCGCGCAAGAAAAGGAAGAGCAACACTCACCTCAATTGGAATAGGCATTGGTATTGCAGCGATAGTAGCCGTATCTGGAATTTCAGCATCTGGAAGAGCAGATCTTCTCTCAACTTTAGAATCACTCGGTACAAATCTAGTAAAAGCATCACCACAAGCAGGATTTTTTGGGACCCAAGAAGATCTTCCGAAAGGTGTCTTAGGGATGGTTGAGAGAATTGGGCCCGTTCAAGAAGTTACTTCAACTACACAGACTGATCTTTTAGTCAGAAGAAGCAATTTTATTTCTGAATTTGAGGGCGGAGGTATCTCAACAATAATTACAAGTGCCGAACTACTGGATGTCATTGGTGGTGACTTAGCTGATGGAAGGTTCATACAAGATGGATTATCTGATATCCCAGTAACGGTTTTGGGAAGTGTAACGGCTCAAAGATTGGGAATTAACAATTTAACTAAGCCAACAAAAATACTAATTGAGAATGAGTGGTTTGGTGTAGTTGGTATATTAGAAGAATTAAAAATTCACCCTGACCTAGATAGGTCCGTATTTATTGGATATGGGGTTGCAAAAACCCTTTTTGATATTGATGAAGAGCCGACAACTATATACTTAAGAGCTAACCCAACATTTATCGAGGATGTTGTTGAAGTGCTTGCTCCGTCGATGAATCCAGAAAATCCAGACCAAGTCGAAGTTACACGTCCTTCTGACGCACTAGAAGCTCAACAAGCAGCAGAAGAAGCCTTCACTAATTTATTGTTAGGATTAGGTTCCGTAGCCTTGCTTGTTGGAGGAGTTGCCATAGCTAATGTTATGGTCATGTCTGTCCTAGAAAGAAGGATGGAAATTGGAGTTAGAAGATCAATCGGTGCAACAAGAAGAGAGATCAGATATCAATTTCTACTAGAAAGCATAGTACTGTCAGGCATTGGAGGTCTTGTAGGAGTTCTTCTCGGAACAGTTATAACCTTAGGTTATACTAATTACACAAATATTGTATTCTCAATACCTGTATGGCAAATTTTTGGAGCAGTACTTTTAGCATTATTAATCGGAGCTATTTCTGGTGTTTATCCTGCTATAAAAGCATCGAAAATTCAACCAGCAGAGGCAGTTCGAAAGTAAAAATCCTAGCCTTTGTTGCTATATTTACTGCATGCACTATTGGTGGAGAAGAACCTCAAGGAGTTGTAACTATTGAACCTACGACTGCCACAACAATTGTAGACGAGGAAACAACCTTTGAAGAGGGTGTTCTTGAGTTTGCTCAATGCATGCGAGAAGAAGGTATCAACTTTCCAGACCCAACATTTGATATAGACGGAAACCCACAGTTCGATAACTTAGAAATTGAAAATGAAGAAGAATTTGAGAGCGCTTTCGAGAACTGTGAAGATATTCTAAGAAATGCTCTCCCAGAACAGTTTGATTTAGACCCAGAAGTTGAAGCAGCATTAGTCGATGCTTCTTTAGAATTTTCTCAATGTATGAGGGATCAAGGTATAGATTTTCCAGATCCAAAACCTGGAGAATTTGGTTTCTTTGCTTTCAGAGATGCAGATATTGACTTTAGTTCTGAAGCAGTACAAGAGGCTTTTGAAATCTGCCAACCTGAAAACCCATTGGAGAACTTGGACGATTAGTAACTAATGTTTTATGACGAAGGTAGCGACTGGCAAGTTATTGTTGTTGCTGTCATAACGGTAGTTGCATTGATTGGTCAAATATGGTCTAAATACGATAAATGGAAGAATCCTGAAAACTATGACTTCGACTGGAAAGCCGAACTAGAAGAAGAATAAAAAATATTTTAAATAATCTCACAACCTTATTAGATTGCTATTAGGTAATAAGCCTGTTACCTCAGAAGAGACCTAGAGAAATCTAGGTCTTTTTGTTACATAAGGTAAGATATTTCTAAATTCCTGAATCAAAATATTCAGGCTGGCTTACACCAATTGTTCTCCAACAAGGCTTTTCATCACACAGTGTTTTTTGGAATACCCATGTAATTACAAAGTAATTATTGTTTTGCGTCAATACTTTAACTTCGTAGTGAATATTTTCTTCAGATTCAAAAATAATTTCATAGGAATAATCCTTTAAGTCAATAATGGAATCATATGGTTCAGAGACAAGCATTGTGGCAAACCTCTCCTTTGGTCCCGTTGCTTCTTTATTATCTTCATGTGCATAATTCCAAATAGTATCTACTGCTTTCATTGGATTATCAGAAAATGTTTTATAGACATTAAATATTTCTATCAAGATATCTTGTGAAGTTAATGATTGTTTAGCAAATACTTCAGTAGTAGTTGTTTGTGTATTTGATTCAGCCTCTATTGGTAAAACATCATTTGTTGATGTACATGAAGCGATTAGAAGAAAAAGAAGAAGTTTTTTAGCCACCGATAAAAGTAGTTAATACGAGATACACGTGCAATACAAATGCAACAAATAAGAACCCAAAAAATGATTTCTTTTCTACTTTATTCACAATTAAATACTAGCAATCAAGTGTTTTTTAGATAAATTACTTGTTTGCTTGCTCGTAAGCTTGGCTATATAAAATTAAGGTTGGAGCCCATAAGCCTACATATATTGCTAATTGAGAGTCATTTAAAACAATATAAATAAGCACAGAAGCTATTACCGAAACCATGCTTGCGTACAATCCTAGTTTTACCACACTATCCCTTTCAAGATTTAATTATACTACCGGTATTTGTTATGATTAATTATGCTAGAAACTCTATCGTCAAGTCCCTTTACAGTTATATTGCTGTTTCCAGTCGCAACTTTAACAATATTTGTAGTTGGTCTAATAAGAATAGACATTCGAGACTTAAGGGGAAAACAAACAGCGGGCCAAAAACTTGCTGCAGAAGAAGAGTAATTTGTCTTATTTAGTTGTTTAAATAAAATTGTGGATCGAGAAAACCTAGAGAGCTTAGACGAAGAGTCCTTATTCAGGATTCAAAACACCATTTCAGAAATTATTAAAGAAAGAAATTTTAAAAAAGGCGACATAGAAGCAATTGTTGACAGCTCTTTTGATATAGCTTTTCCAAAAAACGATAGTTTAGGATTGAATCCATGGGTTGAAGGATCAATGCTTATTTGTCCTGGTGCAAGAATTGACAAAACTCAAACTAAACATATATGTAAATTTGTAGTTGTCGAGGAAGACTGGTCTTGGGAGTCAGGCCACATGGTCAACGATGTTATTAGAAGAGATCAATCATCAAAACGTTTCAAACAGCAATCAATAACTTTAATATCTCCATTTGAAGGAATGTCTGTTCAGGTAATTTCTCAAAAATCTCAAAACGGAAAACATTTAGTTGATAATGTGGAATCTTTTATTTTTACAAATGGTGGATTAGATAAAGTTATGACTAAATCTAGTAGATCTAGAGATCACTAAACAAATAAAGATAAAGCCTGCCATCCAAACAGGTATATCAAAAAAACAAAGACTAAAATTAAGAAGACAACAGTAATTCTTTTAAACAAAGAATTCTCAAGAAAAACTCCTTCATCGTTTGATTTAATCCTTGCTCTCAAAAGAGTAACGAAACGAGCTAAAGGGAAGTATTCATTCGTTTTAAGGTCAACAATGTAGGAATCCTTATTTTTTGAAAACGTATGTATACCCTTAAAGTGGGAGTTTTTTGGAGGCATTACGCTACCAATCACTGATTCTTTAAATTCACTTGGGGACAATACCTCAATCTTATTAAACACTATTGATGTTCCGTAATCTGGATAACAATTTTGAGCTGGCCTAATTAGATTATTTCCTTCTTTGAATATACCGCCTCCACCTCTTGCACTTGTGATATCTATCTTTACAGGGTTAAGCTCGTGCTCATGCCACTTTTCAAGTGGGTTATTGCTATAAAAAATATTTAGATAAGAGTTACTACCTTTAGAACCGTCTGTTGCGAATATATACCAAGTACCATTAAATTCTACAATCGTTGGATCAATTCCCGCAAAGTTTTCTGCTACGGTATTAACAGCTATAAGATTGTTACCGCTGACAAGTTCATAAATTACAATTTTGTTACTTTGTGCCCCTTCAGGTATAACATAAGTTTTATTTCTATATACAAACAAGCAAGGATAAGATAAATGAAAATTATCTTTAGTTTTAATTTCTATTTTTTCACCACTGTCGAAACTATATTTTGCAAGCTTTCCTATCCCTAGTAAATAGTTAAATTTTTCGAAATATAAACTGTTTTCACTTTCAGAATAAAAAGGATCTGCACTGAAATCCCATGTTTTATCATTAAATATTTTCGATATTTTATCTGAAATTAATTTGTTGTTATCAAAAACATTGAGAACTCTTGGATATTTATATAAGCTCCACGAGGTGTAGTAAAACAACAATGAATAGATTTTTTTTACAACATTAGCAATACTTGAGCTTCGCTCAGTCTTTTCTTCAGTATTGAAATTTGGGAAATTATCAGGATTTTGACTTTTGGTATCGTTGAACAAATAACGCAGGGAACTCAAGTGCATTGTTATCGTTTTATTTTCACTAAACTTTGCGGACTCAGTCCAAGCCGAGTTGATTTTTGTAGTAGTGTTTTTTTTGACCTTATACAAGTTTGTAATGGTGATAACTTCTGGCTTTGTAGCATTAACCAATGAATACTCAGTTTTTTGACTTCCATCAGTATCTGCAAAAAAGTAAATGTCATTGTTGTACTCAAAGTTTATTTTTTCTTCAGAAAGCCAAACTAAATCTCCACTAAATTGTGACGTTTGTGAAACATAAATTTTTGGAACTTCACCAAAAAGCTCAGAAGTGGTGATTAAAGACAACCCTTTACAAGTAAATCTTTTAATAGACAGGCTTAAAGAGCTTTGCTTCTTATTTGCAATATAAAAACAGTCAATTTTTTGTTCATCATATAATTTGGAAATCAATAGAAATTTCCAGTAACTAATTGTTTCACTGTCTATTACTACTGAGTATTTATTCATTAAAAACTAGTTTATTTAATTAAATGAACTATTTAAGCTAAATGTTTTTTATGCCATCTTATGATATGGTCAAACCTTTGTTTTCGATGAACTGGTGTACCAGACCTAGATAGCTCATGACTTTCACCCGGAAACCTTAACATAGCTGTTTCCACACCTCTTTTTTTCAAGTTAGAAAATAGTTGTTCCGCTTGCTCTATTGGACACCTGTAATCTTCTTGAGAGTGAACTATTAACGTTGGTGTTTTTATATTTGAAGCATATGTCATAGGACTCTTTTTTCTGTAAAGATTTATATTTTTTGACATGTCATCGAGTAAATACATTTCTGGGAAACCTATTCCAATGTCAGATGTTCCAACCATTGTTTCCCAATTGAGTAACGCACGTTCAACAATTGCAGATTTAAAAGCATTCGGATTATGACTAATTATCCAAGACGTCATAAATCCACCATATGAACCCCCCATTATCCCGTCTTTTCTATTGTCTATTCCCATCACTTTTTTCATTTTTTTAAATGAAGTAAGAACATCATGCATATCATTTACACCCCATTTGTTGCCACAAACATCTCTTAAGAATTTATGACCTCTTCCTGCAGAACCCCTAGGATTACAAGCAATCACATTGAAACCTGCAGAGGCGTAAGTTTGAAACTCATCAAAAAATGTAAATCCATATTGACTTGCAGGTCCACCATGGATGTTTAAAATTGTTGGTTTATCTTTTCCAACGAATATTCCCCAAGTATCAATCTCTGATTTACCTGTGTCAATTCTTTCATATACACAATCCCTTGTTTTAATGTTTTTAACAAAAAAATCGTTGGCTTTCGATATTTTACTTAGTTCTCCATCGATCAGCTCAAACACCTCGTCGGGATTTGAGAATGAATTTGCTATAACATATGTACTCTCATCGCTAAATGCAAAGTCTTTGATAGTGATGTTTGCATCAATCAAGTCAATTTTTTCAGTACCATTCCGCAGCAGTGTTTTTCCAGAGTCTTCGTATAGAAAATAGAGAATAGATTCGTGCACTTCCGCTTTAACTATATTTCTATCAAACAATCTATATTTAAATGAAACTTTTCCCGACTGAGAGAATTTTAAAATTGTAGTATTGGTAGGCCATTCAAACCTATTCCTTAAGCCCACAGCATGAAGTTTGCCCTCATAATAAAACAAATTTCCCATCATGCCTTTTGTAAATATATCTACAATTTTTTTATTTTTTAATGATCCAATTCTTTCCTCAAGCATTGTTCCTTTTGAATTGTGCTTGTCATAAGAGAAAGTAAGAACACCATTATTTTCCACTAAAGAATCAATTGAAATAATATTATGTTTATCACCGTCCACAACCTTTTCAGACTTACCAGTTTGAAGGCTAACTTTGTAGATATTACCTATTTTGTTATAGATGATTCCTCTTGTATCAAATCTAAAAGGAAGATTTTTATAAAACATAGGCTCTGAATCTTTTGATTCAATATTCTTAAATTCCTCATTCCACTCACTAGTAATCACATACAAAAACTTTTCATTATTACTAAGTAAATAGTTATTGATACTTCCTTCAACTTCAAAAATTGAACTCACAGATCTTCCTGACTGTATTTCAATAGTTGAAGATGCTTTTTTAGACTTACTCTTATCCTCAACAGACCTATTTGTTTTTATATAAAAAATGTCATTGGTTTTCTTTGCGAATTTTGGATTGCTGAAGTTATTAATTCCCGATTTAAATTTTCTCCAGTTTCCTTTGTTCATTCTCCAAAGTTCACTTACATAGGTATTAGTTTCAAAATCCATACGAGTACTTTGCACAATTAAGTTTGAATCTTTAGCTACAAGATTTGATAGAGTGTTGAACGAATTTAAATTTTCTGGTTTCATCTATTAATTCTATTTGGTAAATCTGTCTGCAACAAACGTAATTATGACTGACGATACTAAAGCAATAGCAAAAGTATTAAGATCAGCTAAGCCGTAGAGATCTGTTGGAACAAATAAACCTCCAGGATTTTCTTCTAAATTAATAAACAAATATCTGTAAACAAACACTGAAATAAGGGAACCAACAAAAGGCAGAACAAGCAGAATATCTTTACTAGTTTTTTTAATTCTGTAAAAAGCAGGAAAAACAAGACTTGTTGCGAGAAGATCAGCAACTAAAAATACAGTAAAAATATTAGTTACTCTTGTTGAAGCAAAAAGAGCCAAAATAATAACTAATAAAGTTATATTATTAGCTTCTCTACTTCCTTTTTTAATTAAGTCTACAGATATAGTAGATGAGATAGCATTTTCCAGTGTATCAACGCTTGATGTTACCAAGAGAGTCGCTAGGGAGATTAAAACTAAGACAGTCATGGAATTCAAACTCAATTGATCTATAAAGCTTAAAGTGGGAATCTCCAAACCTTTCCCAGCACCAACAGCACCCGCAATGCCCAATAGAAGAATTGTTATAAAAACCCCAAATCCTGAGTAGATACTAGCTTTTTTGATTGTTGTTTCATTCATAGCTGAGAAGGTTCTTTGCCAATAGCCAGTAGAAAATATTTCAGCTGCTGTAACTGCAATTATTACTGCAAGTGCTGATTTCAAGCTGTATGTTTCAAAAGTATTTAACCCACCAAGCATTGCAAAATCTGCAATTTCGCTGATGCTATTTTGACTAAACCAAATACTAAACAAAAAGGTTAAAAGAAGTATTATTCCAATTCCTTGAATTTTATCGGTCAGATAAGAAGCTTTAAATCCTGACTTATTAAGATACAAAAAAGTAGTGGCTGCAACTAATGCTGCAACCACAATACCTGAAACATCAGAGATTGCCTCAAATAAATAACTTATTGATGCGAACTCTGCTATCAAGAATGCACCCATGTAAATAACAGCTACTAAAGAAACAATTTTTTGTGCTATAGATCCATATTTTTTTTCAACAAACTGAGCCAAAGTAACACCATTCGGAAGTAGTTTAGAAATTTTTGGGCCAAATATATATATCAAAATAAATGGAGTTGCAGCTGAAATTGCGTATCCATAAATATCATATCCAAGTCCATACCATGCAACTTCAGCTGGTGAAGTTAATATCCATAAACCCATGCCACTTGCGTAGAAACTCATAGTCAACCCAAAAGTTTTTTCTGTCTTATCAAGCACAAAGTATTCGCTATCAACTGCCTTAATATTTCTAGTAATAAGAAATACCATTACAAGCAAGGATGCAATTACAAAATAAGCTATATTTGTATTCATAAATAACCACCTTTAATAGCTTGTAATGGGGATAAAAGTTATGATTTCCCTTCGTTGGAATTACCCAACAGGTTCATACGGTCGGTTTTTACAACCCTCTCAGCTTTTGCTCCCGCTAATTTAATAATAGCGAAAATTGTCAACAAGAGTTATCTTTTTCAGTGCATTAGTATTTCAAGAGTGAAACCATCTAAGAACACACCATTACAACAGCCAACACTACTCCAAACCATTGTTGCTATTTTTATTGCTGCATTTATGTGGGGAATGGGCAATGTGTTATCTAGAAGTCTTCTCATAGAAGGCATTAACGAAATATATCTCGTTACGGTAAGGGTTTGTTTGATTGGGTCTTTGTTATTTTTATACTATGCCATTTTTATTAGAGAAGGATTTCAATCAACAATTTTTAAAGAAGCAACCATAACGGGGTTCTTTTCTGTGTTTTCAATTAGTTGGTTTTTTATATTCGCACTTCAATATATTTCTTCAGGTCTTGTGACTCTTCTCATAAGTTCTGCACCAGTATTTACTGTAATTTGGATAAAGCTGCTTTTAAAAGATGAAGAGATTTCAAAAACAAGATATTTAGCAATACTTGTAGGCTTTACAGGTATTGCATATTTATTTCTAAGACAGGAAACGGGGCTTTTAGATGAAGGAAGCATACTCCTAGGAGGAACACTGGCATTTTTTGGAGTTCAGTGTATTTCATTGGCAACAGTGTTAAATAGAAAGTACGCACCCAAATACAAAGTTGCTACCTGGTTGAGCTACCAGTATCCATTGATGATTGTCGCATCATTAATTGCATATATATTTTTTGATATTGAGGCTGAAACATTAAATTTATCTCAAGCTTTGAGGATAGCCGCTTTAGTCATTGCAAATTTAAGTGCATTTACAGCTTTTACCTGGTTAATAAGGAGAGTTAGTGCACTACAAGTTGCTTCTGTTGACTATTTAGTACCTATTGTTGGAGTGACTGCCGGTGTAGTATTTTTAGGAGAATCTTTTAATACAAATATCTTTGTTGCTGGGGTTTTTATTTTTATTTCACTGTTGCTAAATACTAAGGAAGAATTTTCAAGTTAAATTAAGTTCTTCCTTTACTTTTTTTAGATCTTGCCATGTTAGCCATTTAGGTTTACCTTTTTCTTTTGACGGGTTTCGAAGTAAGTAAGATGGATGAAAAATAGGCATGTATTTAATATCATCATTTATTATCCATTTCCCTCTAATTTTTGATATTGGTTCAGTCACTTGAAGATAAGATTCTACAGCAGTTGAACCTGCCAGTACAACAACTTTTGGTTTAATAAGTTCAATTTGTTTTTCTAACCAAGGAATACACTCGGATACTTCGTTTTTGTGTGGCTTTCTATTTCCTGGAGGCCTGCATTTAACAATATTTGAAATGTAACAATCTTTATTCGTATCAATGCCAACCGATAAAAATGCTGAATCCAACATTTTCCCAGCCCTTCCAACAAAAGCAACGCCTTGCTCATCTTCTTGTTGACCTGGTCCTTCACCTACTACAAACAGCTTTGAGTTTGGGTTTCCTCGACCAAATACTACATTTTTCCGTGTTGAAGATAGAGAACATTTCCTGCATTTAATGCATTTGTTATTTAAAGTTTGAAAATTTATTTGGTTAACCATTTTATAAAAATACTAGCCATTTTTCATCAATTGAACACATCAGGATATTAGGTTCCTAGGCATTCTTGTATACCAACGAATCAGGGAGCGATTATTTTAATTACAAACTTATTTTCTATTAGAGTACTAAATTTCTAGTAATCGGATTTTAAACAATAGGAAACTTTAATAACAGACATAAAACGAGAAAACCCTTGAAAACTCCGCAATCTGTTTCCAGATTTCCTGCCTCAAGGGTTATCTCTTGTTACTTCTTGTAATGATCATCTATAAAGATTTTCTTCACAAAAAGTACTCTAAATATATATCTCTAAATAATAGAAATCAAAAAATTTATGTGGAATTTTTCCCACTCTCTCGTCTCTTCATAAACATAGCTGTAATAATTGCTATCGATGCAATCCCAAGCAAAGCACTCAGGAATGTTGATACAAAATTATTATTGATAGTACTTATTCCGTAATCTTCAAGTAAAAGCACTATGCCATCTGTTTCCTGAAACCCGAATTCTTCAGCAACAGATTCAAGGCCATCCGGGGAAGAGGATGCAAATGGTGTAATTAGACTCAGTAATAAAATCAACATAATGAACAATCCATAAAAAGAGACAGCTGTTGTGTTTTTATCTTCTCTATCGTAAGCGTATATAAGGTCTGGTCGAACCCTTATTAGTAATCCAACAATTAGAGCCGTGATTACTCCCTCGCCAAATCCAATTAGAAAGTGAACTGAGATCATTGCTATTAAGACTGTCCCCACTGGTATAGATATAGTTCCCCCTAATATGTACTGAACCATAAATGCAATTGATGAAAATACAACACTAATAATTCCAGACAAAACACTGACAATTATTAACGATGAAGGAGTTTTCCCAATAAACTTTATCCAATACTTCACGACGACCCAGGCTGTAACAGAGGTTACAATTGCCATATTCATCACATTTATTCCCAAAGCACTTAGTCCACCATCTGCAAATAGAAGAGACTGAATTATTACAACTACTGAAAGACAAATCAAACCAAGTCTAGGTCCGAGAACTATAACAGCTAAAGCTCCGCCTAACAGATGGCCACTAGTTCCTGCTGCAACAGGAAAATTTATCATTTGTAAAACAAAGATTAGAGCTGTCATCATTCCGGTAAGGGCAATAAATTTATCAGCTATCAAGGAACTTGCAGATCTAATGTATGCCCACAAAGTTCCAAAGCTAATAACTCCCGTTGCTGCAGAAACAGAAGCATTTATAAATCCATCAGGCACATGCATAGGAACAGTTTAATAAAAATTAAACTTATTGCAAACTATTTGCAATAGTACTAAATGATATTATTGTTTTTTAGCCACCTATGGAGTTCACTAAGCACAAAAGGTCTGGTGTCTTGATTTAAAAGCTCATGCTTAGAGTTTTGTACAACAACGTATTCTACATTTTCTAGTTCACTTAGCTCACTAGATGATGCGATAGGAACGATTGTATCATTTTCACCATGAAATAAAATTGTTGGAGTTTTTAAATTGTTTATATTTTCATTTACAAAATTTTGAGTATTTATTGCTTCTCTTCCATACCTTGCTGTCATAGATCTAAATACCAACGGATCATTAAAATAATCATTAACAACATCAACATCAGTTGAGAGATTTTTTTTGTTAACTATTGATGGAATCCTGAGTTTTGGAGCTATTTTTGCGATTCCGCTAGAAAGTTTTTTAACAAAATTGGGATAATTATCTCCTAAAGTTGGAGCAGATAAAATTAAATAATCTGGATCTACAAGACCGCTTAAAATAGAATATAAAGCTACTTGTCCTCCAAATGAATGTCCAAACAATATTTTTGTGTCGTAAGATTCAATTTTTCTAAAGGAATCTTGAACAGTTCTATTAACTTCATCCCAAGATTCTAAATCACCTTTTTCTATTGCACCTTCACCATGTCCTGGCAAATCAACTAGGTGAGTATTTATTCCTAGATTTGCAAACCATTCTGCATTTAGCCGGTGTCTCTCTTTATGCTCAAAGAAACCGTGAAATAATATAAGTCCTGTTTTATTCATTGCAATTAATATTTATATAGAATAAATACTAATGCATTTGGACTTCATCAAAACACCATTTACAAATAATCCTTCCATGCAAAAATATTCTGGAGATCTAATAAACAAGTTGCCAAGGTCCAAATACATTGAAGAAAAAATAAACCAAATTTCCTTACGAGAATCTGAGCTATGTGGAGAAACTGAGCTGTTTCAAAATCTACAGTTACTAGATAAAGTTTCAACTTTATTAGAGATGGAAAAATTTAATACTTTAAAAGACCTATCAACAGAAATTGAGGAAGATATTGCTGTAATGCACAAAGGAAAGCTGGAAGCAATAAGCTTTTGCTTTCCAAGTGGGTGGATACCAACAGAAGCTTTAGGACAAGATTTTGCATTTTTACATGAGCCAGTTGCAGATAATGATTTATTAATTAAGTCGAGTCAAAAACTATCAAAGTATATGTGTAATTACACAATACAAAGATGGGTTTGGAATGTGACTACAATTGAAGACCTAAGCAATCATCCTACAATCAGCAGGCCTGAACTATCTAGCTTTGATGATTTATATTTTCGACTTGAAACACAAATATCAGCTCCTGTTGATGAAGATACAAGTCTGTTTCTAGTTTTAGTTGAAGTATTTACTTTAAATGAAGTATGGAATAGTAGTATCTTGAAAAGTATTAATTCAATGAGCGAAAGTGTTTTGGAGTATAAAAACTTAATTGAAATAAAAAAATATTTAAACAGTTTAAAATTTTAGTAGTTATGGATTATGTTTATATTGCCGGACCACTTTTTGATGATCATGAAAGAAGCTATTTAGAGAGTATTGCCAAAATATTTGAAGACAGAGGTTATAAGACTTTTTTACCGCATAGGGACGCTGGTGTAGTTAAAGATAAATATACTCAAGACGCAAAAGGCCAAATTTTTACTACAGACATAGAGGCTCTTGATAAGGCAACTATTGTGGTAGCCCTACTAACAGGAAGAGATGTAGACTCAGGAACTGCGGCTGAAATAGGCTATGCCTTTGCAAAAGATAAAACTTTAATTGGAATTGATGCAAATAATGTTAAATTTTTAAATATTTTTGTTTGGGGGTTATTAGGCAAAGGTGAAAATATATACAACAGTTTAGAAGACTTAGAGAGGCATCTTGATGAACAATAGATATGTGAATATTTTTATAGTTTTCTTTTTTTCTGGAACAATTGTAAGTTTAACTTTTCGTTTAATCGACAACATTTTATTCAGAAATTCAGAATTTAGTTTACAAACATGGACATATTCAAATTTAGCTATTTTTTCAATTGCCCTTGTAGTCCTATATTTATGGATTAAGAAGAGTAAGGCTTAATTTTCATATTTTGATATAAAATCTGACAAATCTTTTTCTGCTTCTTTGACTTGCTCCGTGGAAATTTCTTGATCTCCACTCACAATACAATCAGAGTTGTCGTCGTAAAGTTTATTGATATTTGAATAAACATCCAATCTGACTTCTAAATAGTTTTTATAAACCTCTTGATAATCCCAATTTTTTTCCATATCTTTAAAAAACTTGTCTCTGTCACTGTCTACATTATTTGGTGATATATCATCTATAAACCTATTCAGTTCAAAACTTGTATTAAAAAGCTCATTAGAAAATTCAATATATTCTGCTTCTAGCACCTCACAAACTGTTAGATTCTCATTAATTGTCGTTTCTACTGGGTCATCAGAATTAGTAATTAAATTAGCAGAGCAAGCTGTTAAAAAAACAATAAAGACTACTAATTTTTTCATAATCTTTAATCAATTATATGGGAAGTTCTTAAATGTACATATATAATTTTATTATTGTGCAAACAGTTATTGTCATTGGAGCTGGTTTTGGAGGATTGAACTTTCTTCGAAATGCCACCAAATCAAAAAATATTCAGTTTATTTTAATTGATAAACAAAATCACCATTTGTTTCAACCCCTCTTGTATCAAGTTGCAACTGCAACATTGTCTCCAGCAAATATTGCTTTTCCCGTCAGAAGGATGTTCAAAAATACAAAAAATGTAAAAGTAATTTTAGATGAAGTAATAGATATAAACAGAGATAGTAAAAACATTAAACTTTCTACAGGAGATGTTTTAAATTATGATCAACTTGTAGTTTCTACAGGATCTTTACATTCATACTTTGGTAACGATAATTGGTCACAGTACTCAAATGGTCTTAAAGGAATTAATGATGCTCTAATCATTCGTGAAAATTTATTAAAAGCCTTTGAAAAAGCTGAGAATGAAAATGATGATAAAAGAAAGCAGGAATACTTAAATTTTGTCATTATTGGTGGTGGTCCAACTGGAGTTGAAATGGCAGGTTCAATTGCTGAAATTGCTTTTAATACCATAAGAAAAGAATTTGATAATTTTAACTCAGAAGACCCAAACGTTTACTTAATCGAAGCAAGCAAAGGGGTATTACCAATGTTCAGTGATAAATTATCTCAAAAAGCTGAAAAGTATCTGAAAGATTTTGGAGTCACTGTACTTAAGAATGAAAAAGTAGAAAATATAGATGAATCTACTGTTTATACAAATAAAAGGATTATTAAGTCAAATAACATTATCTGGGCAGCAGGAAATAAAGCCTCAACTCTAATAGCAAAACTAAATACCAATACAGATGAAAGTGGAAGAGCCATTGTTGATTCATTTTGCTCATTAATTGATGATAGGGATGTTTATGTAATTGGAGATGCTGCCCATTACAAAGACACGAATAACCAACCATTACCAGGAATAGCTCCGGTTGCAATACAGCAGGGCAAATATGTCTCTAACATTATTAGAAATAACAATAAAAGAAATGAAAATAAGCCGTTTAAGTTTTCAGACAAAGGAATGTTAGCCACGGTTGGTAAATATAAAGCAATTGGAAAAATTGGCAATTTAGAAATTTCTGGAATTACAGCCTGGTTATTTTGGAGTGTCATTCATATTGTTTATCTCATTGGATATCGTTTGAAACTTCTTGTTATTATTGAATGGATTTTCTCTTATTTGTTTAATAAAAAAGGGACAAGATTAATTTACAGAGAAGAAAACTAAATCTATTGACAATTGTGGGCCTAGTTAGATTTGAACTAACGACCTCATCCTTATCAGAGATTTAAATAGGTATATGGCTACCTATGGAGATATACGACTAATTTATGCCCAGCATTAACAGGCTTATACGAAAGCATCTCAAACCATATGAAGACATACGATTAAAAATTAAATATTTAGTAGGGGATTAGTAGGGGGATTTACTTTGTCTTGAGTTGTTTATTTACTAACTTTATTGACTCTAAATTTAAACCATCTACTTTTAAATAGTTTTCAAACATACTAGCTAAAAATCTTATTGAAAAAGTTTCTAAACTTTCCAACATAAAACTGTAGTCAGGGTGCATTTCAAAATACATAAACTTATCAAATGTATCCATAGCAACTCGGCTTGAATTTTCTTTTACTCTGTTACCAAAAATATTTGCTTTACCAACATAGATTTGATTTTCATTTGAATTATGTAATAAATAAATAACATTGGTTCTATTTTTGTAATTCTTCAGTTCTTTTTTGTCCATCCATTTTGTCGAATAATCTACAAAAAGCTTATCTTTACTTTTTTTCTTATTATTTTCATCTTGCCAAAAAGCAAATAAATTTTTGTCCTCAAGAAAATTAAACATTGCATCAAATTCAGTTTCTTGTTTAGAAACTATTTTGACTTGAAAATTATTACCATCTAAATGATTAAACTCTAATAACTCTTTTAATTTTGGCTTTGACTTGTCGATTGTTGTTGCATAGCTATAAATAGCAAGTTTTCTTAGTGCTTTTAATGTATCTCTTTCTTGGTTATAGAAGATTTGTACAACTTCTCTTTCTGGATAAATTGTTTCGGATCTATTTTTAATTTTTCCTTTGTTATTAATTCTCGCAATTCTAATTTTTGCATTATATTTTTTTCTATTAATTTCGAGAGTGATTGGTGTAAGCAAGTTCCCCTCTTTGAGTGAGAAGTATTCTTTGAATTCTGGATAAGTTTCTTTTTTTAAAGTAAAGCCCCAGTAGAAAAATGTATATCCTGGTACAACATAAAATGTATTTAAACTCATATTTCTATTTTATAAATCAAGTAGGGGATTAGTAGGGGCATTTTGTATTTTCTTGCTTAGTGCATAAGTGAAATCTGAAAAACCCTTATGACAATTGTGGGCCTAGTTAGATTTGAACTAACGACCTCATCCTTATCAGGGATGCGCTCTAACCAGGCTGAGCTATAGGCCCTTATGTCTAATTAACATTAGTCTATCAAAAGAAATATTTAAATTTTTTTTTCATTTACTCTCAAATTCGAGGCATAATATTAAAGCGAGGGGATGTAGCTCAGCTGGAAGAGCACCTGCTTTGCAAGCAGGGGGTCGTGGGTTCAAGTCCCATCATCTCCACAATAAGGTAATCTAAATATATGGATAAAAAAGATTTAGAAAATTTATCTGAGCAAGAGCTGTCTGAATTAAAAGATTCTATTGATGAAACAATAGCAAACAAAAGATATAAAAAATCATTTTCAGCAACCAACACAAAAGGAGTTGCGATAGCTTGGATTATTTTTGGTGTACTAATTGCCTCCTATAGATATTTCTCAATGTAATGGACTATTTAGTAGCACTTTTAATAGGGTTTGTTGTATTCAGATTTTTACGTAACTCAATATCATCGTTGGCAAGCATACCTCCAGAACTTGATACAGACGATGTTGTTGAAATCTCACAATCATTTAGCTGTAATAAGTGCGGTACACAACTTACTATCAATAGGCAATCAGTTGTTGCTAATGAACCTCCAAAACACTGTAAGGAAGAAATGCAACCTCTTGATTAATGAATTTTTCTAGAAAATCACTTTCAAGATGACAACTCTTTTAATGATGCGATTCAAGAATTAAAAGACGAATGTCTATTGGATTAAATTATTAGTTGTAGTTCGTCGTCATTAAAAATCCACCGCCAATTAGCGCTAGACCACTCCATAAATACCATTTCGATACTGAACCGGGCAAAAGTGTTAAGTAATTAAAAACTATCAGCAAAACTCCAATAATCATCAATGAAGACATTGTTATAACATACCATCTCGGAGAAGGCCCTTTCCCCGAGGACATTTGACTCGATATATTTTTTGATTGAGTAGGCCTGTTATTTTTCGTTCTTTTTTTGGATACTGGCATAATTTACAACTTAATATCAACCAGGATATATTTCAACAAGATTATTTGTATTCAACTTTACTAAACCATCTTTTTGCATCTTTTTTAATATTTCATTCAGTCTATCTTGATCGGCGTCCAATTCCTGTTGTATTGTGTTGACCTTCAGATTTCCTTTTTTTAGAAGTAATTTAATCAGATTTCCTCTAAGTTCTCTATTAGATCCAGAAAACTTTTCTATAGGCTTTGTTTCATAATTAAAATATTTTTCACAGGTATTTTCAAGTGGACAATCTGAACATAATGGACTTCGAGGCTTACAAATACTACTTCCAAAATCCATGAAAGCTTGATTTAAATTTCTCGAATTTGTATTTTTTAAAAGCAAAGATGAAAAATGATCGATATATTTTTTTGGATTTTCAACACCAAAATATCTAGAAATAATTCGTTTTACATTTATATCTTCAGTTATTACTTGTTCATTGTATGCAAAAGATAGTATTGCATTTTCTGTATAAGGTCCTACACCTGGTAACTGTTGGAAGTCAGGATATAAATCGTCAAAAGACTTCTCAGCTATTATTTTTGATGACTCAAACATTCTTTTGGCCCTGCTGTTATAACCTAAACCTGACCACATCTTTAATACCTTTTTAAATGAAGTAGTAGCCATATCATTTGGAGTAGGAAATTCTTTTATAAATTTCTTAAAATACTTATCCGCCCTATCTAGCTGGGTTTGTTGAGAGATTACTTCAAGCAAGTAAATACTCCAAGGGTCAGAATTGTTTCTCCAGGCATATTCTCTTTTATTATATTTGTACCAATGTAAAAGTACGTTCTTGAAATTTTTAGTTTTAACTTCCAAAACTTAATTCAACAAACCCTTCAGGATCAATAAACTCACCTTCTCTTGGATTTTGCTCACTTACTCTTCCTCCAGTATCCCCACTTGCTGACGGTAGGAGGCCTATTTCTTGTAATATATTAGATGCTTCTTGATAAGTAAATCCAATTAAGTTTGGTACCTCAACTTTAAGCCCAATTGAAACTATTACCTGAATTACTTGATCAATTGTTACTAGTTCACCCGCACGTGGAATCGTGTGTGACACAAGTCCCACAGAAACATCCTCAGAGTATTCTTCTATAAACTCATATTCAAAGCCAAGTGTTTCAAGAATTTGGATAGCATCAACTATAGACTTTCTTGATAGATCGCTTATTTCAATCAAGCTTGGTCCAGCTGAAATAACTAAATCTACTGTTGAGTCAGGACTCATTTTTGTTCCAGCAATTGGGTTTTGAGAAATAATAAATCCTCGAGGAATATTATCATCGTTTATTTCCAGTTGCTGCCCCACTTGAAAGCCGCTTTCCTTAATAACATAAACTCCTCTTGCTACTTCAAGATCTACAACGTAAGGAATAGGGAATGCTTCAGGACCTACCGAAACAATAATTGTCACTAATGTATCAGGATTAGTAATGGTGTTTGCAGGTGGCTGTGTTGTAATAACAAAACCTGCAGGAACTGAAGAGTCAGCAGCATTTTCAATTCCTACAATAAACCCAAGTGACTGTAAATCATTGAGTGCTTGTGCTTGTTCACTTCCAGTTAAGTCAGGTATCTCAACCAACGTTGGTGCACCACCGTCAACAGGAAGACCATCAAAAACATTTGATAATGCCCAAACAGTTCCAAACACAAGTGCTACGGATATTATTAATGCAGGTAGAGTAAATCTAAATTTTATTTTTGGGTTAGTTAAATCAACTAGATTTTCTTGAGTTTGATTAATTTGTATTTGTTTCCTTTGTTGCAACAGTAAAGCTCTTAAGTCTTCAGCAGACTTAAATCTATCGGACGGCCTTTTTTCAAGAAGTTTTAATACTGCATTTTCTAGTGCTTTTGGTATGTCTTTTCTGTAATTTGATAATTTCTCTGGCTTATCAGTTAAGTGTTTTGTAGCAGTGGCAATCGGTGAATCACCAGTAAATGGTGGTTTTCCAGATATTAGCTCATAAAGCACTGTACCAAGAGAATACAAATCTGATTCAAACGAAACTGGTTTACCTTGTGCTTGTTCAGGAGAGATATAGCTTGCTGTTCCAAGTACAGCTCCAGTTTTAGTGATATCACTCTCTTCATTTTGCAATGAAACTATGCCAAAATCTGTAACTTTAACTTTACCGTCTGGAGTGATCATTATATTTCCTGGTTTAATATCTCTATGAACCAAACCACGCTTATGTGCTTCTTTAAGACCATTAGCAACTTGCGATCCGATATACAAAATATCATTTAATCCGACTGTTCTGTTGCCAGAGATTATAGAAGTTAAAGTGTTGCCTTCTATGTATTCCATTACAAAATAGGGCTCATCTTCAATTCCCCAATCAAATATCTGGACTATATTTGGGTGGTTTAAATTAGCAGCTGTTTGGGCTTCACGTCTGAAACGATCAACAAACTTTTCCTGATTAACATAATTTGGTTTCAGCGTCTTGATTGCTACATCCCTTTGAAGTTGTTTGTCTCTTGCTTTATAGACAAACGCCATTCCACCCTCACCTAGGATTTCCACAATCTCATATCGCTCTTTAATAATTTGTCCAATTTTCATAATCAAATCACATTTATTATTATTGCCGATATATTATCTTTTGGGTTTTGTAAAAGAACTTCACTGATGAGTGATTCAGCAGTAACTCCATCCATTAATTTATTCTTAAGGTATTCATCACCTATTTCGTTATAAACCCCATCTGTACATAAAAACACAACATCACCACTTGTAAGTTGAAAATCTTTAGTTTGAATCTTTAATTTTTCTTTACTGCCCAAAGCCTGCGTAAGTACATTTTGATAACCAGGAACATTTTCATCTTTAGTGAGCTGTATTAAATTTCTATTATTTAGTACATAACACCTACTGTCTCCAACATGAGCAAGGTGGAGAACTTTTTCTTGATCAACTTTCACAATAGTCATTGTTGTGCCCATACCAGTTGCATCAGAATGTTTTTTTTGATAATCCAGAATATTTTTATTGGCCAAATTTACATAATCAGAAATATCCGCGAGACTATCATCCATTACTTCAGAAGCTATGAGGCTAGCAACTTCACCTTTTTTATGACCACCCATTCCATCAAATATTCCAGCTTTTATTGGTAAGTTTGAAGAGCCTGACTTATCGGGGTATATAGCATCCTCGTTTTTCTCTCTAATCGGACCGCATTCAGTTTTTACTGTCCATATCGCTTTGCTGTTTTTCATTTAGTAATAATGATAGTTGTGAAATGTATTTGTTTTCTTAGACTTAGTAAAGATGTACAATATTGTTCGTAAAGACAAACAGATCAGCACAAATGAGAAATAACATATTTAAAATAACAGGATTAACAATAGCAATCGCTTTGCTCTCATATGTTTTAATCACTTACTTTGATGAATTAAACCAAGCTGAAGAGTTTAATCAATTCCTATCAGACGCAGCAACAATCTCTGAAATACATAATTCAAATTCAGCAAACTTTAAGGACCTTCTCGACTTTTCAGAAGTTAGCAGAGAAAGATTTGAAAATAACATCAATAATATTCGTACAAACTCCCAAGAAGCATATCAACTTTTAAACTCAAGCAACACTGGATACACTTCCAAGGAAAAGCAATTATTAGAAATAGCTGTTAATAGTTGGTTAGAGGGAATAGAGTTATTCGAAGTTTCAATAATTACACTTATTGATAATCCAAACTCTATCAATATTGAGGAATCAATAGCGCAAAGCATCATCGATCTCTCTATTGGTGATGAAGCGTATTCTGAATTTCTATTTCTTTTAAGACAGAATGCTTCAATTGATGGAACTTTTTTACCAAATTTTTACCAAATTGAATATATAGGAATTGAAGATAATTCATATCAATTTGCAGACCTACTCGTCGATAAAGCAAAAAGAAGTACAGGTGGTTTATTCTTACAGAAAAATCTCGCTGTTGCAGGAACTGAATTTGTTCCAATGCCAATCGCTTTTACGGAAGACAATGTAGCTGTTCTCCTTGACGAACCTGCTGCTCTTCAAGTTGTCATATCAAATGAGGGAAATATTGATTCTTACGATATAGTGGTACTAATTTTAGTGACAGACGAGTTCGGTGAAACTGTATATGAATCTCAGAATAAAATCAGCTCAATAGGACCCAAAGAAAGCAAAATTTTTCTTACTGACCCCATTAATATAGAAAAAGGTATCCAACACGAATGGTTTATAAAAATTGAAGAAATTGAAGACGAAGAGGAACTTACAGACAACTTGTTGTCAGTTTATGGTTTCATACCACCAGAAAGCTAATTTATGTTAGATCCTTTATTGCTTAAAAATGATTTAGATTCTTTGAAAGACAATCTTAAAAGAAGGAATCTTGATGTTGACTTAGAAAAATTAATCGAACTTGATGAATCCAGAAGAAAACTTCGGTTTGAAGCAGAAAAATTAAGAGCAGATCAGAAATCACTGGGCAAAGATATAGCGAATGCAGAACCAAAAGAAAAGGATGCACTACTGGAAAAAGCTTCTCAAATTAGTGAAAATGTAAAAAAACTGTTTGATGAAGTAGAAGAAAAAGACAAAGTTTTTTATGATTTATGGGTAAAAATTCCAAATTTAATTTCGTCGACATCTCCTGATGGTAAAACCGATGAAGACAATGCGGAAATAAAACAAGTTGGTGATATAAAAAATATAGATAATCCAAAAGACCACTTAGAGATTGCAGAAAAATTAGGCCTAATTGATGTTCAAAAAGCATCTGAAGTATCTGGTTCACGTTTTTCTTACTTGTTTGGTGATTTAGTAAAAATTGAATTCAATCTTGTTTCTTGGGCTTTAGATATTCTCTCAAGCAAAGGTTTCATACCTACTGTGCCACCAGTGCTAGTTAGAGAGAATGCATTATATGGAACCGGATTTTTCCCCGATGATGCTGAGCAAGTGTATGAAATTCCAAATGATGATTTATATTTAGTTGGAACTTCAGAAGTACCATTGGCAGCTTTGCATAGCGATGAGATTTTAGACATAGAAAATTTACCAATTAGATATGCAGGATTTTCTACATGCTTTAGACGCGAAGCTGGAACATATGGAAAAGATACAACAGGAATATTTAGAGTACATCAATTCGACAAAGTTGAGATGTTTTCCTTTTGCAATCCTGAAAAATCTGAAGAGGAACATGAATTTATTCTCTCAATTGAAGAAGAACTCTTACAGGCTTTAGAGATTCCATATAGGGTTGTAGATGTTTGCGCAGGAGACTTAGGCGCTTCTGCTGCTAAAAAATATGATATTGAGGCATGGATACCAAGTCAAAACACATACAGAGAGGTTACTTCTTGTTCCAACACAACAAGCTTTCAAGCAAGAAGGCTTAATATAAGAGCAAAATCAGATGGAGAAACAAATATATTACATACTCTAAATGGAACCGCAATTGCAGTGGGAAGAATTTTAATTGCCTTAATTGAAAATAACCAAACTGAAGACGGTAAAGTCGAGTTCTCTGATGCAGTTGCTGAAATTATCGGTGTTAAAAACTTAGGCTAATAACAAGCTAGCAATCATGCTTATGCCAAGCATTACATAAGCTGCACGAGCCACTGTCTTATTTTTTTTCAAACTATTTTGAAGCTGTTCTCCAAGTATTAACCATATTCCTACACAAAAAGGTAAAACTAAAAAATATATCAGAGCACCCTGGTTATTTGTAATATTAAATGCCGTAAGACCAGACACAGCCATAACAACACCTTTAGGGTTTATCCATTGGAAAAGACAAGCCTGTATAAAGGTAAAAGGCTTCTCAACGGTAGAACCTTTTACATTTGTATCTAGCGAAGTAGTGGCAACCCTGTATGCAATATATGTAATAACCGCGTAACCAACATATTGAAGATAATTAAAAATTTCAGCTGGCACATAGGTAAGTAAAAAACCACCTACAAAAAATAAAAAAGTGAACCCTAGCCAAATTCCAAGAAAATGAGGTATTGAAGCTTTTCTACCAAATTTTATTCCAGAGGCCATTAGCAAAGAATTGTTTGGCCCAGGAGTTATTGCAGTTATAAATGCAAATATGAAAAACTCAAACATTTTGTTATATTAACATCAACAGTTGAGATAATTAAATAAGATGAAATATATATCAGATGAAGACAAGATGAGAGTAGCTCTTGATGAAGCAAGAAAAGCTCTTGATATTGATGAAGTTCCTGTAGGTGCAGCAATATTTGATAAAGATGATAACTTAATATGTGCAAATCACAATAGAAGAGAATTAGACCAAAACCCAATGTCCCATGCGGAAATTTTAGTTTTAGAAGAAGCTTCACAAATTTTAGGTACTTGGAGACTTGAAGAGACAACAATAGCTGTAACTTTAGAACCTGACGCTATGTGTGCTGGTGCCATTTCTTTATCTAGAGTTAAAAAATTAATATATGGAGCTCAAAATGAAAAAGCCGGTGCAGCTTTTTCATTGTATAACATACCTCAAGACCCCAGGTTAAATCACTTTGTTGAGATAAAAGATAATATTCTTTCGCATGAATCTAAAGATATATTATCCTCTTTCTTTGAAACTAAGAGATAACTAAAATAGAATCTCAGGTTTATTCGGAGGGATCGCATAGTCTGGCCTAGTGCGCACGCTTGGAAAGCGTGTAAGGGTTTATCCCCTTCGAGGGTTCGAATCCCTCTCCCTCCGCGTAAAAACCATCTGGAGGGATGGCCGAGCGGACGAAGGCGATAGTCTTGAAAACTATTGTATGTATTCCATACCGTGGGTTCGAATCCCACTCCCTCCGCTGACTTGGAGAGGTGACTGAGTGGCCTAAAGTGCTCGCCTGCTAAGCGAGTGGGGAAGAAATTCCCTCGAGGGTTCGAATCCCTCCCTCTCCGCAAAGCGCCCGTAGCTTAACTGGATAGAGCATCTGACTACGGATCAGAAGGTTGGGGGTTCGACTCCCTCCGGGCGTGCTCTAGTTATTACAAAATAAATAGGATAAGTTTCTTATTATTTATTTAAAATCTCCATTATCAATGGATGAGCGGATTTAATATCTTCTATATCAAAATCAACTTGATATTTTAATTTATAAAATTTTACTGCTGACTCTCTTGTGCCATCCCATTCAACTGATACAAGGTCCATTGCAGTTAAATCCAGACTATTTACAATTTCTGGATCTGCTCCCGCATCATTTAGCAGCTGAACTATTTCTACTTGTCCAAAAAATACAGCACAGAATTGGGCAGTGACACCTTCATCATTTTGAATATCCAATTCAGCGCCTTCATCTATCAATAATTTAACAACTTCATAATGTCCTTGGCAAGATGCAATAATCAATGCAGTTTCGTCTCTATTAGAACCTTTTGAATTGAGATCTGTGCCAAAAGCTATATGTTGCTTTATAGACTCAATATCACCTTTTTTTGCAGAAACCCATATACTATTCGAAGGTTCCTTAACTGTTTCTTCGACTTCTACTAATACTGTGTCATTTGTCGTGTTTATGCTAGTGTCTTCATTTGAGTTGCTACAGCTAGTAAAGAATATTAAAAAGAAAACCAAAATAGATATATTCAATACCTTCATAATCAGAGCCTAATAGCGCGAAGATAGCTTTACTAATTGCTTTTAAATTAATAGTTCCAAAGTGGTTCTTCTAAATTCCAATTAGTTTCATTGCCCCAAGTGTTTAAGTAGGTAACTTCATCCACAGGATTTCTTTTTGCAACACCCCATTTACCTAATGGATAGCCTGCAGTTACGACAGCATCTATCTTCCATCCTTTGTCGTTAGGAATATTTAAGATTTCAAAAGCTTTTTCAGGCTTAAACATACCTAAAACGGTTGTCAAGCAAGTACCTACACCGTGCGCTCTTCCAGCAAGCATTATGCTCCAAATTGCAGGATATATAGAAGAACCAGTTGGATCATTTCTTGATAACACGACAAACATTGCAGGAACCTTGTGAAAATTTTCAGAAAGCCATGCTGCTGATTTACTAATTCGAACTACTTGCTGAGCCTGTTCATCATCAAGGACATTAGATGCTCCCATGTCTGCAGTACCTCCATAAAATTCTTTAACATAAAAATCCCAAGCCTCTCTATACGAATCTCCAAGTTGATTTTTTATTTCTGGATCAGTTACTACAATAAATTTCCAACCTTGACGATTAGAACCACTAGGTGCCCGAATACCAGCATCAACCATTTGTTTTAAAACATCATCAGGAATTGGATCTTCACTAACTCTTCGCATTGCCCGTGTTGTATATAAAGCTTCGAATACATCCATCACACAATCATACTAAAATTAATTAAATGGATGATAAATTAATTAAAGAAATTAAAGGTAATGTTGCTTATATTTGGATAAACAGACCAGATAAAAAAAATGCCCTTGATTCTGATGTTTGGTTTGGGCTACCAAAAATTATTGAAGAAATAAACGACAAAGATGAAGCTAGTTGTATTGTTATATCTGGTAAAGGAGATAGCTTTTCCGCTGGTATAGACATAACAATGTTTATGTCTGATATGAGCCTTAATGAGAATTTATCTTCGACACCTCAGGACAGGCGTGAATTAATGGACCTTGTCGAAAGGATGCAAGGTGCATTTACAACTATAGCTAAATCTAAAATACCAACGATTGCACTTGCTCATGGGTTTTGTATAGGCGGCGCTACTAGCTTAGTTTCCGCATGCGACATTAGACTAGCCACCAAAGATGCAAAATTCTCCATTGGTGAAACAAAACTAGGCTTAGTCGCAGATGTAGGAGTTATTCAGAGAATGCCAAAAATTGTATCAAGTGGAGATATGAATGAACTTGCACTTACAGGTCGAATTTTTGACGGTGAACACGCAGAAAAAATTAGATTTGTCAGCAAGGTATATGAAAACTCAGATGATTTATTTGAAGCTGGAGAGAAGCTTGCCAATGAAATTTCATCTAACTCTAAAAGAATTGTTCAGGCAACCAAAGAAGCATTAGAAAAAAGCTCAAATTTAACAGTTGACCAAGGACTTGAATACGCAAAACTCTGGAGTACTTCATTTTTAGTTTCAGAAGACCTCAGAGAGGGCGTGATGGCATTTCTTGAAAAAAGAGATCCTAAATTTAATGAATAGAATTATAGGTTGAAATAGCAAACCTATCAGTCATTCCTGCAACATAATCAACAGAATTCTGAATCTCTGATTGTTCTTGTGAATAAGAATTAGGGAGCTTATCGGGATTATTTTTAAAATACTCAACCAGAACTTCTACAATTTTTTTTGCATCTGATCTTTGTTGCATTGATTCTTTTCTTAGATATACATTTTCAAACATGAACTCTCTTAATTCATTCATTATGTCTAGTATCTCTTGGTCCATTCCTAGATTTCCACCATTGGAACCTTTGAACACCCCAGAAATCAATGAATTTATCCAAGCTTTTCCTGGAGGACCCAGTGAAGAAATTATTTTTCTTGGTATGTCTTTCTCAGTCAAAACACCAGCCCTGATTGCGTCTTCTACATCATGAGATAAATAGGCAATTCTATCAGAAAACCTACATATCATACCTTCAGGCGCAAATGGAGGTTCCTCGTATCTCCACGGATGTTTCTTTATACCATCTATTGTTTCTTTAGTTAGATTCAGAGGCTCAATAACAGAAAGCATTTTTACAGAATTTTCCGAATGGCTCCAGCCTCCGTCAAGTATTTCATTTAAAACGTCTTCACCTGTATGGCCAAAAGGAGAGTGTCCTACATCGTGTCCTAAACATATTGCTTCAGTAAGGTCTGGATTAAAACCCAGTGTTTTCGCAATAGATCTTCCAATTTGAGTGACATTCAGCGTGTGTGTCATTCTTGTAATAAAATGATCTCCATCCGGATTGATAAATACCTGTGTTTTGTGTTTTAATCTACGAAAAGTTTTTGAGTGAATGATTCTATCTCGATCTCTTTCAAAGCAAGTTCTAAAAGTATCATGAGGTTCTTCTTGATTTCTTCCGAGTGAATCTCCAGAGAAGGTGGCGTAACTTGATAATGTTACGCGTTCATTTTGTTCTCTCCATTTTCTATCTCTTAAGATAAAAGAATCGTTCATACAATTACTTTACAAGTTGTGTTCTTCAAGTAAAGAAGTTAATTCCATCCAGTTATTTATATCTACAGCGCCTTTTACAGGTCTGTTGTATTCTCGTACAAATCGTAAAATTAATTTATCAGGAACCTCTCTTACGTAATTTTCTATTTGGTGTGGTGCATCATCTATATAAGCATCACACTCAACTTTCCACTTATCTTCAATAAAATGTATTTCTCTTGAAGGAATTTTATTTTCACCTAACCACATTAAGGTATCGTGTATTGACCACCATGGTTTCGAAGATAAAATAACAACTTCATGTCCTTCTTTGGAAAGCTCTGTCAAAACTTTCACAGAATTTTCATAGGTTTCCAAGTTTCTAAAGATCGAGCTTCCATTAATGTCTTTTGCCCAATTCCAGAAATCTAGTTCTGTATCGAAATGAGTCAAAGGTTTAGATAATCCCCAATTAGTAATGTCTGATTCAGGTATTTCTTTGCCAAATTCTATTTTGTACTGCTCTGTCCAGCCTTTGGTAAAATTTGCAACAACCCCATCTAAGTCAACTCCTATTCTCATTTGACTTAGTTTAATTGTATAGTGCATTATAGAAAGTAAAGATATTACCATTTATAGATATGCAAGAAGCCTTATATAGAAAATACAGACCTGATAGCTTAAAAAAGCTAGTCGGACAACCTGATGCTGTTGCGTTAATTGAAAAGCAAGTAAAGAATAATAATTTAAGTCATGCATATTTATTTTCTGGACCAAGGGGTGTTGGCAAAACCTCACTGGCAAGAATAATTGCTACTACTTTGGGCTGTGATCCGGTCTTTGATATAACTGAAATAGATGCAGCTTCCCACAATAAAGTTGATGACATTAGAGAATTAAACGACAGTATCAACTTTATAGCAAGTAGCCCAGGTAAAAAGAGAGTATTTATTTTAGATGAGGTACATATGTTATCTAACGCAGCTTCAAATGCATTTTTAAAAACTTTAGAGGAACCACCAGAGCACGTGATATTCATACTTGCAACCACAGAACCTGAAAGAGTATTAGAAACTATTAAAAGCAGAACAACTCACATAGCTTTTAAAAGAATTGGGAATAATGAAATTATAAGCACACTTAATGAGATTGGTAAAAATGAAAAAATAAAAATTAATGACGATGTCTTAAGCTATATTGCTAACCAAAGCGATGGTTCATTGCGTGATGCAATAAATCTTTTTGAACAAACCCATAATACATTTGGAAATAAAGCAACTATCGATGACTTGTACAGTATTCTTGGCAAAGTTTCTATCGCTGATTTGCAACAAATTATTGAGTCTATAAATACACAAGACACATCGAAGATTCTAAATATTCTTAAAGCTAACTACAGCAAAGGCCTTCAGCCTTTAGACATCCTAAATTCTATTACTGAGTTATTTAGGAATA
>CACJUH010000006.1 GCA_902596545.1 uncultured Candidatus Actinomarina sp.
TTAGAAAGTTTCAATATGGCTTTAGTAAGGTTGTCAGCTCTATCTCCGATATTTGAACCTAAAGAAAGATAAATACTATTTAAATTTTTCACTGTAAGTAACTGATAAATTATTTGTTTTTTCTTTCAAAATAGTATCCGGTTTATGAACTGTCACAATAATTTCAAATATTTTTACATTACTTTCGGAATTATATTTTTTATAAATTTCTTGGGTAATTTTTTTTGATAATGTCTCGATGAGGTTAAAGCTTTCAGTTTTTACAATTCCAATTACATCATCCACTACGTTTTCATAGTTAATTGTGTCATATATTTCATCACCTTGAAAATTATCTATAGTAATTTTTACATCTACAAGGAATTTTTGATCATTTGACTTTTCAATTTCGTAGATTCCGTGTTTTCCTGATGTTTTGATCCCAAGAATATTTATGTCATATGACATTTTTTAAGTATTTGGAATAAGGGCAATAGCCTTTGGAGATAGTGGCTTCTCTAATATCTTTTCTAATATTGTTCTAGCTAGAATTGGATCGTCTAAAAGTTCAGAATAAATTAAATATCCAGCAAGTATACCTGGCACCTCTTCATCTAAGTACTCTCTGTGTATTAGAAGCTTTCTTTCTTTGTCTGATAGTGCTTCTTTTATTGCCTCAAATATTATATTTAACGACTCCTTTGGGACATCATCTGCAAGAGGATAATGGTAAGTCCTGAATCCTACCTCTTGGTAGTTCTTTAAATTAAAATCTGAGTCTAACAAAGAGAAAATTGCATTTATTCCTTGACTCTTAATCCACTGGATTTCTTCTTCTCTTCTAATTTTCCTTGGTGTTAATCCACCACCACCAATACATTCGGAAACTGCTAGTTTTCCTTCAATAATCCAGTTAAAGTCATTTGGTTTTAAACCAGCCATATTTCCTTTCTGTAAACACAATAATAGCTTACACTAATTACTAATTTGTTAGATGCATTCTCACTAGTGAAACCCCAGAATCAACGCAGTGTTTAAATAAATCAGAATTTGACATTGGAATATTTTTAATAAATTTCTTTTTTGAATACCCAACAATCAAGGGAAAGTTGTCTTTAAGTTCTTTGATGTTCAGCAATAAATCAACAGAGTCAGATAAATTTTTACCAAACCCTAAACCTGGATCAATTGCGATTTGTTCTTCCCTAACTCCCAAACTTATTAGTGATTTTATTTTTGAATTTAGGTGTTCCTTTACTTCCTTAACTACATCTTTATAAATCATTTTATGATGCAAAGATTCTGATTTAGGATGTCTATGAACTAAGATGATTTTTGATTTTGAATCAACGGCTAATCGAATCATTTCTTCTTTCATGAAGCCACTTACATCATTGATTATTTCAAAATTATTTTCAACTGCATGTTTTGTCACAATTGGATTAAATGAATCAATTGAAAATGAAAATTTATTTTGATTTATATTTATAAAATAATTTAACCTTTTAATCTCCTCTTCAGTTGTGACACTATCAAATCCTGGTTTAGTTGAAGCACAACCAACATCAATAAAATTGATATTTTTTTGTTTTGCTGAATTCAATAACTTATTTAATTTAGCGTCCTTATTAAATACGCCATCACCTGAAAATGAATCATTAGATAAATTTATAATTCCTAATATTTTTGAATTATCTAAAGATAATGCACGATTCCAATTGGACAATTTCTAAAAATTTAATATGGCTTCATTACGAAGCGTGTGGTCGATTTCGTAGATTCCGGTACTGTAAGTTGTTTCAAATTCAGTTTGGGAATTTTCAATATTTAACAAACTTGAACACATGTGATTTGCACTTATTTTTACCATTACACCTTTAGGATCAAGTGCATTTTGGATTTCAATTGCTATATTTTTTGTTAGAGTTTCCTGCAAAGTTAAATTATTTGAAAGTATATTTACGAGTTCACTAAATTTAGAAACTCCCGCTATTTTGCTATTTGGATAAACAGCTATATTGACCAAGCCTGTAAAAGGAAGTAGGTGATGCTCACATAAGCTAACAAAATTTATTCCTTTTAAGTAGATAGGTTGATTATGTTCTACGTTGTCAAGATTAGTTAAAATTTCAGATGGTAAGTGTGATTTGTATAATTTTAACTCTATTTGCTCAAGAAACTTTTTGGAAAGTTTCATTATTTCCTCTTCTGATTTGTCAGTCTTTGTTTTTAAAAATTCGAAAAGAGCAATCTCAATATTGCTCTTAGTTTCATTTATAGAACTCATTAAGCAAGCCTTAGGCTTTTTCCAGAACCGGTTATTTTAACTTTTGCAATAGTTTTAAAAATATCTGCTACTTCTTCTTTGTTTAATGTCTCTTTTTCCATTAACTGTTTGACCATAGCATCCATTTGTTTCTTAAATTTCTTCAGAATCTTTCCAGCAATTACATGTGCATCGTTTAACAAATTTCTTACTTCGTCGTCAATAGAAGAAGCTATTTCATCGGAGTAATCTTGTTGTCTTCCGTAATCTCTTCCTAAAAATACTTCATTAGATCCTTTTCCGTAAAGCATTGGCCCTAGCTTTTCACTCATCCCAAATTCCATAACCATTCTTCTAGCAATGTCTGTAGCTTTTTCTATGTCGTTTGAAGCACCTGTTGTAGGATCAGCAAAAATTAATTCTTCTGCTACTCGACCTCCCATCAACATTGCAAGCCTATCTTTAAGCTCAGCTTTGGATGAAAGATACTTTTCACTATCAGGAAGTGCTTGAGTATAACCTAAAGCTCGACCACGAGGAATAATGGTAACTTTGTGGATAGGGTCAGCATTAGGAAGGGCCCATCCAACTAGGGCATGGCCTGTTTCATGATAAGCGATAATTAATTTTTCTTCTTCGGTCATTACTTGGCTTTTCTTTTCTGGACCAGCCATTACCCTATCTATAGAATTTTCAATATCTGCAATGCCAATCGTTTTTTTATTTTTTCTTGCTGCTAATAAAGCTGCTTCATTTAATAAATTTGCTAAATCGGCCCCAGTAAAACCTGGTGTTTGTTTTGCTAATGTTTCAAAATTAACATTTTTTGCTAATGGCTTATCTTTTGCATGAACTTTAAGTATTTGTGTCCTTCCAGATAAATCTGGCCTACCAACAATGACTTGTCTATCAAATCTACCAGGCCTTAGAAGTGCTGGGTCTAAGACATCTGGTCTATTAGTCGCAGCCATAAGGATTACGCCCTGATTTGCTTCAAACCCATCCATCTCAACTAAGAGTTGGTTTAATGTTTGCTCCCGCTCATCATGACCTCCGCCTAAACCAGCCCCTCTCATTCTTCCAACCGCGTCAATTTCATCGATAAAAATTATTGCTGGAGATGCTTCTTTAGCTTTTTTAAATAGATCTCTAACTCTACTTGCTCCAACTCCGACAAACATTTCAACAAAATCGGATCCTGAAATACTAAAGAATGGAACTCCTGCCTCTCCTGCTACTGCTTTTGCTAAAAGAGTTTTTCCGGTTCCCGGTGGTCCAACAAGAAGAACCCCTTTTGGAATCTTTGCTCCTAACTTATTAAATTTTTCTGGAGACTTTAGGAATTCTTTAATCTCTTCAAGTTCTTCTTTAGCTTCTTCTACACCAGCGACATCTTTAAAAGTTACTTTTGGAGATTCTTCATCTAGTTCTTTTGCCTTTGATTTTCCAAATTGCATTATTTGATTTCCGTTTGATCTAACCTGAGAAAACATATAAAACATGAAAGCAGCTAAGAATAGCCAAGGTAAAAATGCAAAAAAGTAGTCCTGAAATCCTGCAGGTTCTGTGTCTGTATTCAAAATAATATCTTGATCTACAAGGAGTTGAAAGACTTCTCCTTCAAAACCTTCTGGATACTCTGTTTGATAAATTGTGTCATCATTATTTAATTTAAATTCAACAAGATTGGACTGTTCTTTTATAGTTGCTTCAGATACATTTCCAGACTGTATGTCATTTTTAAATATTGTGAAAGATTTACTTTCTGGTGAGTTTACAGTTGAATTATATTGCTGTACTCCAAAAAATATTAAAAGACCAAGCCCAACATAAAGAAGAAAAGACCTGTTATTGTTTTTGTTTTCTTTTTTATTTTCCATCTTCTTAATTTAATACTGTTGAGTTTAAAAGCAATAGTGAGATTTATGACAAAACGCCAAGGAAAGGGAGTTCTCTATATTTTCCTTCATAATCGAGACCATATCCAACAACAAATTCTGGTCCTATCTCAAATCCTGAATATTTTATGTCTACTGGTTCAGTTGCAACATCTTTTTTAATAAACATACACAATATTTCAATGCTTTTTGGGTTTCTAGATTCAAGCAAATTTTTTAAGTGAGATATAGTCAAACCTGTGTCAAAAATATCTTCAACAATTAATATATTTTTTCCAGTTATATCTATATCTAAATCCTTATCAATTTTTATTTGACCAGTAGATTTTGTTCCTTCATAAGATTGGATGCTCATAAATTCGAATGTTACATCTACATTGAGCTGCTTTGCTAAGTCGCTGATCACAATAAACGCACCTTTTAGGATTCCAACTATTACAAGTTCTTCTCCCGAGTAGTCTTTGTTGATTCTTTCAGCTAGTTCTTTAACTTTTTGTTCAATTTCATCTTGTTCAATTAGGACTTTAGATACTTTCAAAATTGCTCTTTTCTATTGAAGTTGTAATTATATGTTTGTTGTTTTCTGAATCAAAATCTTTTACTAAATCACTTTTTCTAACCCCTGGAATCCATATGACTTCATTATCAATTTTTGCAATAGGCCAAACTTCTCTGAGAGGTTCTTTAACTCCAAAAGACCTCAATACCTCAGATACTTTCTGTGATGAACCATTAATTGAAATCTTGTCACCACTAAAGATTGAGGATAGATTGAAATTTTCCACGAAATTTTGCGGTATTCCAAGTTTCCAATTGTTTGAATAATTACATTTTGTAGCATGTTGAAAATTAAAATAACCAAAAGTCATGTCTTCATCAGAATTTAATTTCCACATTTCTTTTTCAATAAATACAACTAAACCAGATTGATTAGAAACCACCCAGTTTTTGTGATAACTTACATGGCTTCCACTAGTAATTGATGAAAATATTTTTTTCAAATCATCTCCTTGGAGACCACTTTGTCCAATAGATGAAGAGATTAAAGAAATTAAGTAATTTGATCTTGAATCATTTTCCTGAATAAGTAAAAGCGGTACTTCAAAATATCCTTTTGCAAACTTAATAAATTTTCTTACTTCTACTTTATTTTCAAGCAGCACCTCTATTTCCAAAATTAAATTGAAAATTTTATTATTTATCTCTCCTTGAAATCTTTCATCTACTTCTGGTATTAATTGGTTTCTAATCCAATTTCTAGAAATTTCATTATTTTGGTTTGTAGTGTCTTCAGTAAATGCAATATTGTTTTTTATTGCATAATCTTGGATCTCAGACTTCTTTGTATTTATAAGTGGTCTTAATAAATTTTCATTTTCAGCTTTGATTGATGTTAGCCCTTTTAGCCTGGTGCCTCTAAATAGATTAATCAAAAAAGTTTCAACTTTATCATCTTTATGATGACCTGTTACTAATATTTCATTTTTTTTAAGATTATCAAATAATAAACTGTACCTTTTTTCTCTCATTTTTGTTTCGGAGGCGTTTTCTTCTAAATCTGTAATTATATTTTCATGGCTTGTTTCAAGATTTTTTGCAATTTCTTCAGCAGATTTTTGTAATAAACTAGAGTCTTTCTGATTATGATTAACAAAAATTGTTCTATAAGACAGATTTAGTTCATTAAAGATTGAAGCTAATACCGCACTATCAACACCTCCGCTAAGTGCTAAAACATATTCATTGTTTTTATTAACTAATTTGAGTATCTTATTTTTAATATCTGTCATAAAGAAAAAGTTTTTTTATTTCTCTATAACCTTATATCTTTTTCGAGTTACTTGTCTGAAATATTGAATAACGTTTCCAAGAATTACTAATGTTGCTATAGCAACAGTTGTTGGAATTAAGAATCTGTAGGTCCATGCTACATCTTCAATTTGCTCTGGTGGCTCTTCAACCACGATCGCTGGAGTTGGTACTTCTCCTTCAGTATGATCGTCTGCAATTACAATTCCTGCAGGAGAGAACAGAATTAATAAACCCAAAATTAAAAGAAACTTTTTCACAATATGAGACTACTAAAAGAAATTAGAAATAAGAAGAATTTAATGATTTTTATTTACCGATTGCTAAATATTTAATCTGTATTTTTCAGAAAATTTAATCAACTTAGTTTGATTTATTTCTTTTACTTTATAGTCTTCAATGTCTTTTGGAACATTCACAGATTTTTTTAGTGTTGTTAGTTCTTTAAATAGTTTTAAAAGTTCAAAATTGTTAGCTATAGTTTCAGCATGCCTCTTACCGCCTCTAATTGTATTTTTCCAATTGTCTACATTATTTAAAATTAAATCAATATTTTCATATTTTTGAAGAAGCAAAGCTGCAGTCTTTTGACCTATTCCCTTCATTCCTGGAATTCCATCAGAGCTATCTCCTGTAAGAGCAAGAAAATCCGGTATTTGATTTGGCAAGATACCAAATTTTTCTTTTACTCCTTTATCGTTTGTAAAAGTTTTATACCTAGTCGAATACATTACAATCTCATCTCCTTTTACACATTGCATTAAATCTTTATCTAATGAACCAATTATGATTTTTATATTTTTGTCACTAAATTGTTCGCATACCGATGCAATTCCATCATCAGCTTCATATTTCTTCATAGACAAAAGGGTTATTCCAAGTAATTTTGTTACTTCCTCAGCTAGAGGAAATTGATTAAGGATATCCGGATCAATATCGTTACTGGATTTATAACCGTCATAAAGCTCGTTACGAAATGACTCAACTGTTGAATCAAAAGATACACACAAATATTTATATTGTTTTTTTAAGGAGTTGAGGTGAGTTATGTATCCCTTTAATGCTCCAACTTCAGCTCCACCTGGTGAAATTCTACTTGGGTAACCAAAATGCGACCTAAATAATTCATATGTACCATCAACAATATATATCTCCATACTTTGATTTTACTTCATGAAAATAAACCCTTGAAAGCAAAAATCCCGATTGATCTTGCGACCCTTCGGGATTTTCTGTTCTATCTTCTTTTCTATCTTTCGATTTCTTTTCCGATAGTGTTCTATAAATATACGTTAGTTTTTATTCTTACGCAAGATATTTACTAATCTATTTTTCGCGAAGTTTTTAGTTCAAATTTTATTTTGTGCTATCTAAAGCCTGCGAAAGATCCTCAAGAATGTCTTCAATGTCTTCTATGCCTATTGAAAGTCTTATAAGCTCAGGAGGAGAACCAGCAGCTATCAACTGATCATCATCTAATTGTGAATGTGTAGTTGTTGCAGGATGAATTGCAAGAGATCTTGTGTCTCCAACGTTAGCCACATGTCTAAACATTTTTAAATTATCTATAAACTTTTGACCAGAATCTTTACCTCCTTTAATCCCGAACACAACCATAGTTCCGCCTGTACCCTTCAGGTATTTTTGAGAAAGATCATATGCAGGATCGTCCTTTAATCCAGGAAAACGTACCCACTCAACGAGCTTGTGATCTAATAAAAATTCAGCAACTTTAATTGCATTTTCACAATGTCTCTCCATTCTCAATCCAAGAGTTTCAAGACCACTCATTACTTCAAAGGCTGTATCTGGTGACATATTTGCACCCAAATTTCGTAATGGAACAGTTCTTAATCTTAGAGAGTAAGCAACATTGCTTAAATCTCCTAAGTCATGACCCCATCTCATTCCCCCATAGCTAGTGTCTGGTTTGTCATAAAGAGGAAAATTTCCATTGCCCCAGTTAAACCCGCCTTTTTCAATAACCGCTCCTGCAATTACCCTGCCATGACCAGACATCCATTTAGTTAATGAGTAGACAACAATATCTGCTCCAAAATCAAAAGACTTTTGAATTGCAGATGTTGTAAAAGTCGCATCAACAATTAGGGGGATGCCGTTGGCGTGAGCGATTTCAGATAAGGCTGTGATGTCTGCAACAACAAGTCCTGGATTGGTAATTGTCTCACAATATATAGCTCTAGTTTTTTCATCAATACTTTCTTCCACTGCTTTGAAATCAGTTATATCTACTTTTTTTGCATTTATTCCGTATTCGGGAAGTATGTTATCAAACATTGTGTAGGTTCCCCCATAAAGTTGGCTTGCAGAAATAAAGTTATCCCCTTGGCTCATGATATTTATTAGAGAATACAAAACTGCAGATGTACCAGAAGATAAAGCAACACACATAGCACCATCTTCTAAAGCAGTAAGCCTTGCTTCTAGAGCACCAACAGTTGGATTCCCAATTCGAGAATAAATGTTTCCAAACTCTTTTAAAGCAAACAAACTAGCAGCGTGTTCCGTATTGTTGAATTGATAAGCAGTTGTTCTATAAATTGGAACAGTTATAGCGCCTTCTGCATCAGCATCTGAATCCCATCCAGCATGAATGAGTTTTGAATTAAATTTCATTAATTTTCTCCTTTTATAGGAGAAGGATTTGACTACTTAGTTGCATTTCTGCCACATCTTCAAGCACCTTGGATAGTCTTCCAGGTTGCCGAGGTCTTAACCTTCTCTTTATGTTCTTAAAAATTATATCAAAAATTTTTAAGACTTCTAAATATTTTCTATTTTTTCCCAATTTCTATCATCGTGACCAAAATGGGAAAAAAGTGTATCTATTCGATAATTGACATTTATTAGGTTGAGTCTTTCAATTATTGCTCCAGGTTTCATATCAAACTTATTGACAAAGTCTTTAATGACATTTTCTTTAACATTTGAAGTATCGAAAGTATTAACTGTCAATTCATACGGTTCTGCTTTCCCTATAGCATAAGAAACTCTTACAAGACATTCATCAGCAAGTTTATGAAAAACAATATTTTTTGCTAAGTGTCTTGCTGCATAGGCAGCTGATCTATCAACCTTGCTAGGGTCTTTACCCGAAAATGCTCCACCGCCTACAGGTACAGATGGACCATATGCATCTACTACAATTTTTCTACCTGTTAAACCAGTATCACCTGCTGGGCCTCCTTTGATAAAAGACCCTGAAGGATTTAAATCCAATTGAAAATTCTGATTTACGTGATTTGCTACAATTTCTGACACCTGATCGTGAAGTTTTTGAATATTAATCTCTTTTTTATGTTGAGTTGACACAACTACTTTTGCTTTATCTCCTCCAGTGGTTACTTGAACTTTTGAATCAAGGTCAAGCATTGGGTCTGAATTCTGTAAATCCCACAATGTCTTTTGTATATTTCTAGAAATATCAAATGTCGGAGGCATAAATGACTCTGTTTTATTAGTTGCAAATCCAATCATTATTCCTTGGTCTCCTGCTCCTTGGTCTTCGTCTTCTTCTACTGCTGCCCTAATTTCTTCTGACTGTGGTGTTAGTTCGTTGTAAATAGATAATCTATCAAGATCAAAATCTTCAAAACTAGTTTTTATAGTTTTGTTTAGTGCTTCATGAACAATTGTTTTAATGTCTTCTGTAGAAATATTTGCAATTTCACTTATTTCTCCACCAACCATTACTAAACCACCATCTTTGGTTCCAGTTAAAACTGTTTCTACAGCCACTCTTGATGAAGGATTGTTTTCTAAAGCTTTGGTTAAAACATAATCTGAAATTAAATCTGCTATTTTATCTGGATGTCCAGGTGATACAGTTTCTGCTGTGACATATTTAAACAATTAAAACTCCTTATTAAACAAAAGGAAAAAAGCCATTTTTTGTTGTAATAACCACATCAAAAAGCACCTTAGTTGGCAATCTAGGTTGCTGAGGCTTCCCTCTCTTTATGCAAAACTCATAGTAATAAAATTTATGTTTTTTTCAAAGAACATATGTAAAAGTTTAAGTTACTAAGTTAGCTAACCTTCTTATATGCTTACCGAAATAAAAAAAATTTCAAGCCTACTTTTGTCTGTAGCTTTTTCTTCGATAGGTTTTATAGCTTCTATTACTGTAACCGTACTTGCTGCAAGAGAAGTTTCTAGCAATCCACTTTTTGTTGGTTTTCCAAATGCAGTAGGGGTAGGGGGTGCAGTCTTAGGAACTCGAATGATATATTTAATATCAAAAACTAATTCTCAACTTAATGCACTGGCTTTTACCTTTTTAATAGGTGCCTTTGGGGGAGCAATTATGTTTTATAGTCTTATAATTGATTCTTTTTTGCTTCTGTTGCTTGGAGCTTTCATCTTAGGAATTGGACAATCAGCAACACTTCAAACCAGGTACGCAGCTTCATTTGTGGCAGGTACGAAATTTAAAGCTACTGCATTGTCTCTAGCAGTTTGGTTTTCAGTTTTTGGTTCTGTATTTGGACCACGTATGGTTGGAAGCTATTCAAATTTTTTTGAAAATATATTTAACTCTGACCTAATCGTTGGTTATGTAATTGCGTTCGTTGGAATGCTATTTGCAGCGGCCTCTCTGTTCACATTTACTTCAAAAAAAAGTATTTTAAGGAGCCCAAGTGATTTAGAAAATGAATCAAGTGATCAAAGTTCTGAAAGAAAAAATGGTAACTTATTATCGCTTCTCTTAGTTTTAAATCATTTCACAATGGTTGTAATAATGTCTGCTACACCATTGCATATACAAGATATAGGTGAAACCGTTCAGCTTGTTGGAATTATTATTAGCTATCACACTTTAGGGATGTTTCTATTTTCACCCATTCTCGGAAATTATGTAGATAAATATGGATACAAGAAATTTACATATGTAGGAACAGTAATTTTATTTATAAGTTGCTTAATTACTTTAATTAATTCTGGACCTACTGCGTTAAAAATAGGTTTATACCTATTAGGACTTGGATGGAATTTTAATTATGTTGCAATTAGTGCAGCTATTTCAAAATTTTCAATCAAGTACAGAACTCCTCTAAACATAAAAAGTGACTCTTTTGTTTTCTTAGGAAGTTTTGTAGCTCATACATCTTTAGGCTTAAGCTACTTGCTAATTGGATTTAAAGGGTTATCTTTTGTAGGAATTGCTGTAAGTGTTTTTTTATTTTACAATTTAAAAAATCTAAATAAGTTAAATATTGAATGAATAAAAATTTCTCAAAAGCTGAAAAAAGTTTGATAGAAAGTGATCCAAAATTAGGAAAAGTTATTGAAAATAACGGCCATTTACAATTTTCAATCAAAAAAATAGACCCGTTTAATGAATTAGTAAATATTGTTATTTCACAGTTCATTTCCACAAAAGCTGCCAAAGGCATCAAAGAAAAAATGTTGAAGCAACTCAATGAAGAAAGTTTTAAAATTTTAAGTTTCAAAAACCTTACTGTCAATCAAATAAAAAGCCTCGGATTAAGTAAAAACAAGGCTAAGTCTATTAAATCGTTAGTGTTGTTCTTTAGTCAAAATCCAAATTCTAAAAATCTATATAGGCTGTCCGAGGAAGAACGATACGATAAATTAATTAAAATTTTTGGAATCGGTAAATGGAGTATTGAGATGTTTGAGATGTTTTGTGTTAGAAACAAAAATATTTTTTCTAGCGGAGATGCTGCTATTAGGGTCGCAATGGAAGAACTTAGAATGGTCAAAAAAACTAGCGATTTTGAAAAATATGATAAATATGCAAAAAAGTGGGACCCTTATAAAACTATTGCGTGCTTACATCTTTGGCATTTTATTGAATCTTAGGCTGAAACAAGCACATCCTTAACTGGATGTGGTATCGGGGTTGGCCTTATCTCAAGGGATTCATCTATTTCAAAATTGTCAATATTTTGTACAAATTTGTAGATTACGTTTTTGTAAATATAGCTTGCAAAGAACTTACCTAAACATGTATGAGCCCCTCCAGCAAATGGAAAATAAGCTTTGTTATGATAGTTTGGATCAATAAATCTATATGGATCAAAAACATCTGGGTTGTCCCAGTACCTGTCATCGTGATGTAAAAGTAATGGACTTATCGTCACATAAGTACCTGCTTTAAGTGGGTAGCTCTGAATTTCGGTATCCCTTACAACATATCTGATTGAAAATGGCACAGGTGGATAATATCTCATAGCTTCTTTAAATATTGACTCCCCTACTAATCCATTCTTCAATGAGGAGATGTCAGAATGATTAACTTCATTTGCTTCTTTAATTAAGTCATTCCTGAAATCTACATTTTGAGACAAACTATAAATTGAATTTGTGAGAGTGATAGTTGTAGTGTCATGAGCTGCCAACAGTAAAAAAATCATGTGTTCAGCTATCTCAAAATTTGTTAATCCCGCATCCCCTTTATTTGTATTTACTAATTCAGCAAATAAAGTTTTTTTGCTGTCATCATTAATAAGTCCTGCTTTTGATTCAAAATAATCAAGTAAAAACTCGCGTGCTTTGAGTCCTTTTTTCATTTTGGTAAATGGCAGTGGCCATCTTATTGCAGAAGTTGCAGAAGCAATTGAATCCATAAAAAGTTTGTTTAACTTTTCAGATTCGTCTTGTTTTACATCAAGAAAAAAAAGACTCAGAGAAATATCAAACATAAGCTGTTTAACAGATTGATACAAATTAAAGCTCCCAGCTTTCTTTAAGTTTTCTACCCATTGATTAATAATTGGTTGAATGATTTCTAAATATCCATGAATTGCATCGTGTCGAAAAGAATCTTGCAGTAAAGTTCTATGATATTTGTGATCATCAAAATCTCTTAACATTAATCCATTTTCAAAAGTTGGTCCTAGTGATACAGCCCAACCTTCCTTGGAAGAAAATAGATCGTCTTTATCTAAAAAAATATCTTTTGTAGCCTCTGGGGTTAAAAGTGCAATAAACTTTTCATTTAACAACGAAATCTGAAATACATCTCCATATTTTTCTTGCATTTCAGAAGTAAATTTAAGCGCATTACGTTGAAAAGGCAAAGAATGACCAATGATTGGAAGGCTTGGAATTACTGGAACTGTCATGTAAATATTTTACAATTTAAAATTAAAGTTTAAAAAGAAAAAAGCATATTTCTATTAGATATCAAACTGCATCAAATCTTTACCAACTACAATTTCTCCATCAAAATGTTTAGCAATTCTTTCTACTAAGACATCTTCATCAAAAACAGGAGGTACAAAATGGTTTAAGATTAATTTTTTAACACTTGCATTACTGGCTAATAACCCAACTTCTTCTGGTGTTGTATGATAATCACTTATATTTTCAATCGTGTCCGATGACATTCGTACTGGATCATAATCCAAACCCACAAACACTTCATGTACTAAAATATCGGCATCTTTTGAAGATTTTTCTAGAACCTTACAGTATCGAGTGTCCCCAGAAAAAATTATATTTTTTGGTCCAAGAATAAATTTATACCCAAATGCAGGATCAACAGGATGATGGTCCACTTTTACACTTTCTATGGTTGCGTTATCAAGCTCGATTTTTAATTCATTATTAATTTCGGTAATTTCATATGCTAATCCCTCTACGTTAGGTCTTTTCTCCCATTCTTTGCGTAAATCTAATTCTTCTTTATAAGCTTCAAAGATTTTATCGAAATGGCTTTTTAGACCTTTCGGGCCAAATACTTTAAATTTACTTTCTCGCCCAGTGTGCCACCCAGATATGAATAATTGATATAAGTCAACAATATGATCTGAGTGTAAATGGGTAATAAAAAAATAGTCTATTTCTCCTGGCTTTATTCCTGCTTCACTAAGCCTTTGAGTGACTCCCGAACCAGCATCAATTAAATAATTTTTTCCTTCATAGGACACTAAACTACTTGGTCCATATCTTAAATGACTTGGACTTGGACAACCTGTACCTAAAAGGGTCAATTTGTTCATTTTATTAAACCTCTAGTGACAAGTTGCTTAATACTACTTGCGGCCTCATACCAGAACTTATGTCTGCCATAGCTATTTCAACTTTGACCGCAAATTCGTACATCTCTCTTGATATGTTCTGTTGAATGATTATTGAGTTAGTTAAATACTCAAGGCAACTAACAATAAGTGAATTAAGAGTTAAAGATACATCATCAAGATTATCAATGACTTTCTTACATTCGTTTACTAATGCAAATGAGTGGATCAAATTACTTAACTCTTTTTTTTGGATAGTTAAAATATCTAAAATTTTTTTAAAAGACTGATTTCCATCAACTATTTCAAAATCTAAAAAATCAATAAAGTCTTCATCTGAATAATTAAACTTTATATCTTTATCAGTATCAACAAAAATAGTTCTACATCTACTTTTTATAGTTGAGAGAATCATGTTGTTTGAATCATCTCTACTGTGAGACCAAAAATTCCCAGTAGACAGTATCAAAAATACACTTGTTTTTGATGGCTCTTCTATAGTCTTTAATAGTGCATTTGATGCTTCCTCGGTCAAAGATTTTAGTGGTGGAAATATGACGACCTTATATCTTCCCTCAATTGGAGAAAGATTATCTTGTGTTATAACTGTCCTAATATCTTCAACACCTAATGTACGAAGATTGTCAGATTCAACTATTTTTATATCTGGATGGGCATCTATAGATTCATCGTTAAATGCAATAAGGCCTGCAAATTTTTTTGCTTGTTTGATAAGTTCTCTTGACGAGTTTGAAAACAGAAGATAGGCATGGAATACGCCATCTAATTCTTTTTCAAGTGATTTATTAAGCTTTGTCAATTCCTAACCAGTTACATATCTTCATCAAATTTTCTTCTAAATTTTTTTCAGCGTCTAATACTAAGAAGCTTTCCGAAAATTCTTCTGAAAGCCTCAAATATCCTTCTCTTATATTTTGAAAAAACTCTATTTTGTCACTACCAATTCTGTCTGCAACTTTTTGACGATCTAAGGAAACTAATGGATCAATATCAAGTAAAACAACTTTTTCTGGCCAGAAACCTCCAATAGCAATATCGTTTAACTGATAAATTTTTTCATAGCCTAATTCTCTTCCAACACCCTGGTAAGCAACAGAGGAATATGCACTTCTATCTGACAAAATTTTTATTTCATTTTGAATTGATGGTTTTATAAGCTCGTTTACTAATTGAGATCTTTGAGCACAAAACAATAAGGCTTCTGTGAGAGGGTCAACTTTGTAGTCATGGCTTAATAATAACTCCCTAATACCTTCACCGACTTTAGTTCCGCCTGGTTCTCTGACTATCTTATTTTCTATTTTGTTCTCATTTAGAATTTTTGAAAGCTGTTCAATGATGCTTGACTTTCCAGATCCATCAATCCCTTCAAAAGCTACATAGTCACAATTCATAATGGTTCATCTTCATCAGTATCAAGGTTTAATCTTAACTTGTTAAAATTGGAATTTTCAAATCCAAAATCTTTAATTATCGTTCTGTACCCTTTAACAAAAGTAATTAAACCAGAAAGCAATATAAACCCAGAGCTTATTCTTAAAACAAAAAGTACTCCATCAAACTCAAAATATTGATTTATAAAATTTGCGGCAAATCCAGAAATAAATAGTGAAAGTAGAATTGACAATCTCCCAATTGTATAAAAATTACCAAATACTCTTCCTCTTAAATTTTTATCTGTTGTGCTTTGAAGATAACTTATAGTTAACAAGTAAACAGATCCTGATCCTATTCCTGAAATAAAAATAAAAAATAAGATTGTGGAAAATTCTGATGAGTTAAATGCAAATAAAAGTGAGAGGCCAGTTATTACCATACTTATACCAATAAAAAATGGGATTCTACTGAACGAAGTTACAAAGTAACTTAAAATTACCATTGTAAAAATAATCCCAAACCCAAACGAAGCAATCATAAAACCAAAAGAGCTCTGAGTAAACTTAAGTGACTCAGTCAAGTATGTGTTTCCTAAAACAAAAAGAGCTCCTGCCCCAACAAGACTTAACGATATCGATGTTGTCACTGTTCTGAGTTCTTGAACAGAAAGAAAATAATTTAAGCCTTCCTTAAGATCACCAAGAACATTCGATTGCTTTTCTATATTTTTATTTGGAGAATCTGTTTTAAGATACAAAAGTAAAAATGATGAAATTAAAAAAGTGACCGAATCAATTACAAATATTACAGATCCGTTCCAACCATTTCCATAAGAAACAATTCCTTCAATTAAAGAATTATCAGAAATTACACCAAAAGCTAATGAAGCTAGTGGAAGTGACGCATATGTGCCTACTGTAAACAAAGAATTTGCTTTAACTAAATATTCATTGTCAACTACTTCAGGAACTACTGATTCTCTTGAAGGTTGTCTGATAAGGGAAAAAATTTCAGATAAAAAATTTATAAGAAAAAGTTGAATTAAGGTAGTTGTAAAAAAAAGTCCTAGAACTATAACCATTCTTGATAGATCACATATGATCATCACATTTTTTTTATTAAACCTATCAGCCAATATTCCTGCGAAAGATGACATGAGCGCAGGGATTATCCTTGCAACTATTGGAATAACGGCGGTAAGCTCAGAATTGCCACCTTCAGATCCTAAATAACTTGCTAATGCGACAGAAGCAAATAATGTTGCCCAGTCTCCAAAGCTTGACAAAGTGCCCGACCACCATAGAACTGAGAACTGAGATTTTGAAAATATTTTTATTGATTTCATTGCCTTATACCCATCCTAGTTTATGTTTAGAATACTTTTTTTCTTAAATCCTGTACATATGACAAAAATAGTGTTATCAATAAGGACATGTCAAAACCTTTAGTTATTGTTGAGTCGCCAACAAAAGTAAAAACTATTTCTAAGATTCTAGGTTCTGAATATATCGTTAAATCAAGTGTTGGCCACATAAGGGACCTTCCACGTAATGCTAAAGCTATACCTGCTAGCTATTCCAATAAGGAAATCTTGTGGGGTGCTGTTAAGCCTAAGAATTTTGAGAATATATATGTAATACCTGAAGACAGAAAAGCAATTGTTAAAGAACTAAAAGACATAGCAGATGAAGCGTCGGATGTATATCTAGCGACTGATGATGATAGAGAAGGTGAAGCTATTGCATATCATTTGATGGAATCACTTGAACTCAAAAGTGAACCAAAGAGAATTAAGTTCAATGAAATTACAGAAGCAGCAGTAACAAACGCAATCAATAATCCTGAAACTATTGATATTGGCAAATTTAAATCTTATGAGGCCAGGAGAACTCTTGATCGGATGATTGGATATGAAATTTCACCAAAAGTTAGGGATCTTGGAGGAGCATTCATCTCTACAGGAAGAGTCCAGGGTCCTGCTATCAGGTTAATTGTTGAGAGAGAAGAAGAAAGACTAAAATTTGTAAAATCAAAATATTTTGAAATCAATGCATTATGTAAAAGTAATGATTATGAATTTACAGCAAATCTTAAAAGAGTTAGTGGAAAGAGGTTGGCTTCATCTTCGGATTTTAATGAAAAAGGAAATAAGACTAGTAAGGATAAAAAATACCTAGATGAAAATGAAGCTAACGAAATAGTTAGTATATTAAAAAATCAAACTGCATCAATCTCATCCATTAAAGAGTCCTCTCGGAGTGGTAAGCCTCCAAAGCCATTTAAAACAACAAGTTTACAATCTTCCGCTAGAAGTAATTTGGGTTTTCAGCCAAGAAAAACCATGAGTGTGGCCCAGCGGCTTTACCAAGAAGGTTTAATTACATATATGAGAACTGATTCAATCAGGTTATCAGATGTCGCAATTAAAGCCTCAAGAGCTTACATTAAGGAAAATTTTTCTGAAAAACACTTACCCGATTCTCCAAATCTATATGGTGACAGCAAAAATGCACAAGCAGCCCACGAAGCAATTAGGCCTTCTGGTGAAAGCTTCACTACTCCTCAAGAATTACTAAAAACACATAAAGAAGACAGCGATGAGTACAAGCTTTACAGTTTAATTTTTAACACAACAGTCGCATCTCAGATGACTGATGCTCAAGGAATTACAAAAACTATTGAAATAGAAGCGAAAGAAAATACTTTCTCTCCTTTAATTTTGGGAATCTCAGGGACAACTTGGACATTTGGTGGATATAGGGATTTAATTAAAGATTTGTCAGAGAAGTCTCAAGAGCTTCCAGACTTGAGAGAAAATGATGAAATAAAAATTATTGAAACAGAGAGCGAAGAAAAATATACAAATCCTCCCAATAGGTATTCTTCAACTTCACTTATTAATAAATTGGAGGAATTAGGTATAGGTAGGCCATCAACATACGTTTCAATTATTGAAAGCATTACTTCCGTATTTATTAATTCTGAATCTAGTCTTAAACCAAGAATTTTAGCTATAGCTTTAATCAATAATTTCATGAAACCTTATTTCAATCAATATATTGATTATGAGTTCTCAAAAACTATGGAAGATGATTTAGATTTAATTCTTGAAAGTAAAAATCCAGAGGAATCAAAAATTGAATTTCTCGTGAAATCTCATGAGACAATCAAAAGCCACGTTGAAGATTATGGTATCCAAGACCCACTGGCTTTGACTACTGTAAAATTACCATTTGAATCACGGTATGTCGTAAAAACAGGAAGAATACAGGGAAAAATACCATATCCATATTTATTGAGAGATGATGATTTTAAGGTTGGATTACCCCCCGAGATAACCATAGAAGAAATAGAAGCTGAATATATAAGTGAAATTGAAGCCCAACAAGAGAAAAGCTTAAAAAAAGAGAGAATAGTTGCAAAATGCCCTGAATGTTCTTCATCTATATTTATAAAACTTGGACCAAATGGAAGTTTTTATATACAACATGGAATAAAAGAAAAAGGTGTAAGGCAAGAAAAATGCGTTTATAAAAATTTAATTGGACCTATTTTTGAAGATGAAGATCCAGATAAATTAACAGAAGAAGAATGTATTAAAAGATTTTCACTATCAGCTAAAAATCCTAGATATGTCACATCGTTAAATGAATGGACTTATTCTGCAGCAGTTGGACCCTATGGAGGTTATGCAATGAAACAACGAGACAGAACGGTATTTGAAAATTCGGAATTAGCGAAAATGAAGAAGGATGAAATAAGAGAGTTGATAGAAAATGAAAAATCAAGAAAAATATCTAATTTTCTTGGTGGTGAAATATTGAAACTTCCAAAAAGTGCAAGCAAAGAAAGTATGATTGATAAAATTTCTAAACATTTTGAACTTAATGAAAAAGATATAAAGACATTATCGAAAGAAAATTTAGTTGAACTTGCCAAATCATTAGAGATTGTATTTTATAGAGGAAGATTCAGAATGAAGCCTGAGGATGCAACTAAAGATAATCTTATTAACAAAATTCTTTTTGAGAAAAAAAACAAACCACTTGAAAGTCCAAGAAAAGCTCTAACTGTTTCCCCTTCAGAAGTTCTTGAACTGTTTGGAGATACTGAATCTAGTTAGTGTTTATTTTGAATTTTTCAACTACAGATTCCCATGAAAAATTTTCTTCAACAAATAACTTTGAATTACTTCCAAAATCTTTAATCATGTCCTTGTTTTCATAGAAATATTTAATAGCATCATATATTTCGTTTCTTGAACCAACAATAAAACCAGTTTTTCCAGGAATAATAGTTTCGAAAGCCCCTCCAGAACTTCCAACAAGAACTGGTAATCCATAGCTTGCAGCTTCTAAATAAACTAACCCTAGACCTTCATATTCTCTTCCAAAAAATCTAGATTTTGCAGGCATGACAAATAAATCTAAGTCTTTGTAAAAACTATCCAACGCATTTTCATCATCATCTGAGTAAAAATTTACCTCTTGAGATGAAATATCGGAAAGTTTTTTTAAATACTTTTCTAGTTTTCCATAACCGAAAATATTTAATGTAACGTCATATCCATCCATTTGTAAATCATTTAAAGAATCAATAACCCAATCAATTTTTTTTCTGGATACAAATCGACTACTTACTCCTACAATTAATTTTTCATTTTCATTAAATTCTTTTTGATATTCATTTTTTTCTACACCTGCACCAATAAGTACAATCTCAGTTGAAGTAATTTCTTGTAATTTTCTACCTGTAAAGTAGCTAACAGTAAATATTTTTTCTAAGGATTCAAGTGATCTTCTAAATATTTTTTTGACAATTGGAATCGAATCAATCACATTGAATTCCGCTCCATGAATAATCATATACTGCTTCAATCCAAAATTTTTTAATTTATTAACCAAGTAGAACTGTGGATTGCTTGATGCGTGTAAAATTATTTCGATGTTGTGCTGATTAATTATTTGATTAATTTCTCTTAAATGAGTTCTACTACCAAAGATAAACCTTGATTTAGAGTTAACAACATTAGGTCCTTCTGCCCAATTTGGGGCATATATTATTTTTTCAAATTCAAGATGGTCTTCAAAAGATTTTATGTAAGTAGAAATTCCACCTTTTTTTGGAAAATAATCATTCGTTATAACTAATGTTTTCATATCCTATTTTTCCTACATTATAAGACCATAAAGAATATTTGTTGTCCTTGACCTCCAGACAAGATACTCCTAAATTATTCGGAATCGTAAATGATGAAGCAGCTTTTAGTTCTGGACAGTTTAAAAAAGTTGTAATTGCAGCTTTAATAGTACCGCCATGGCTAGCAACTAACATTTTGGCTTTATCATAATCGTTTAGTAAATCTCTTACTCTAATGCCGGCATCATTCATTGACTCTCCATCTATTCCGTATTTAACTCTAAAGTTAATGAACAAGGACTGAATAAAATTTTCTCTATAATTTTCCATTATTTCTGATGTGCTTAAACCTTCCCACTGACCTAAGTCCATTTCAGCTAAAAGTTCAGTTGCGATAATATCTTTATCATCAACTATTAATGAGATAGTTTCAAAAGCTCTTTTAAATGATGAAGATAAATATAAATCATAATTTGAAAATTTACCTTTGAGTTCTTTTGCAGTTTCAACACCATATGTATTTAAAGGATTGTCAACATGACCCTGCCATACGCCTTGAGTGTTAGAATCGGTCTGACCGTGTCTAATAAAAGTTACAATCCTACTTTTATCTTTAGCTGGATAATCAATATATGAATTAGGTAGGTGAATAGCATCGTTGAATTTATTAACTTGCATTACAGAGTCTCTTTTTATAACTGTAGAAACGGATGTATTTTGAATATTGCCAATTGGATATGGATACTGATTAAACCCTAGAACTAACCCTATAGCTGTACCAATAAAGAAACCATGTGTAACTACTATGCATTCAGAGTCTTCATCAATATTTTCAAAAATATAATCAACCTCTTGTTGGACTCTTTGTTTAAACTCCTGAACAGATTCTCCATTTGGAAAAACATATGTGTCATCTTGTAAAGCATCAAATATGTCTAAATTATCTGAATATGTTTCTTTTACAGACTTTCCTGTGAAGTCTCCAACATTTATTTCTCTTAAATTTTCTCTTACCGTTGGTGAATCTGATAAGAAATAAGCAGTTTCTTTTGCTCTAGCCAGATCTGAGGTGAAAACTGTTTGATTTTTTAAATTTAACCTATCTGACAAAAGCTTGGCTTGAGCTTTTCCAATTTTACTTAATTTTGTATTTGTATGACCCTGCCAAATTCCATCTTTATTTTGCTCTGTTTCTCCATGGCGAACAAAATGAACTGTTTTCAATTAAATTTTAAAACGCAGAAGCAAATATCAGACTTACTATAGTCATAACTTTGATAACAATATTCATTGCCGGACCAGATGTGTCTTTAAATGGATCCCCTATAGTATCTCCAATTACTGCAGCTTTATGTTCTTCAGATCCTTTACCAGCGCCGCCACCAGCTTCAATATATTTTTTTGCATTGTCCCATGCGCCACCTGAGTTAGCCATAAATATTGCAAGTAAGAACCCTGTTACTAAAGCACCAGCTAAAAAGCCACCAAGAGCTTCTTTGTTCCAGAAACCAATAATTAAAGGCGATACAATTGCAAGACCGCCTGGAAGAAGCATTTCTTTTAAAGCTGCTGAAGTTGCAATATCAACACATTCTTCATATTCAGGAGTTACACCTTCTTTTCCTTCACGCAATCCAGGTATTTCTCTAAATTGACGCCTGACTTCTTCAATCATTTTAAATGCAGCTCTTCCTACTGCATTAATTGTCATTGCAGCAAATAAGAAAGGAAACATTCCACCTAAAAACAATCCTGCTGTAACTTCTACTTGCGTAATATCGAGTTCAGTCAGACCTGCGCTTTGCACAAATGCAGAGAATAAAGCTAATGCTGTTACAGCAGCAGACCCAATTGCAAATCCCTTTGCAATTGCAGCTGTTGTGTTTCCTAATGAATCGAGTTCATCTGTAGCTTTTCTAACTTCAGGATCAAGATGTGCCATTTCTGCAATACCACCTGCGTTATCTGCAATAGGACCATAAGCATCGACTGCAACAGTTATTCCGAGTGTTGCCAAAACACCAATTGCTGCAACGGCAACACCATAGATTCCGCCAGACTCTCCTAAAGCCCATGCTCCAGATGTATAAGCTCCACCAACACCAATGACAACTACCACTACTGAAAATGCAGCAGATCGCATTCCTTCAGAAATTCCAGATAAAACTACTGTCGCTGGTCCAGTTTTAGCTTGATCTGCAATGTTTTTTACAATTGAATAGTGGTCAGAGGTAAACCATTCTGATATTTGACCAACAGTAATACCAACGAGCAAACCGATGATAACTGATATAAATAATCCTATTGGGTTTTCTGAAAAATCAGCAAACATCGTATCTGATAGAAAATACACACCAATAGCAGTTATTCCTGCAGCTGAGTAGGTTCCTCTGTGAAGTGCTTGAGCTAATTTGCCTTCCTTAGGTACTACAAGAAAAGAAGAAACGATAGATGCCAACATGCCTATGGTTCCTACTGCTAGTGGGAAAAATAGTAGCGAAGGCAAAACATCAGTTCCAGCAAATACAATAGCTGCATAAGCTAATGGCGCTACTAGAGACCCAACGTAGCTTTCAAAAAGATCTGCACCCATTCCTGCAACATCACCAACATTGTCTCCAACGTTATCTGCAATTGTTGCTGGGTTTCTAGGATCATCTTCGGGTATTCCTGCTTCTACTTTTCCAACCAAATCAGCACCAACATCTGCTGCTTTTGTATAGATACCCCCACCGACTCTAGCAAAAAGAGCAATAGAAGACCCCCCTAAGCCGATTGCAGCTAAAATATCATAACCATTTTCTAAATTCATTATGTCAATAAATACCCAATAACCCAATGCAACACCAAGAAGGCCTAATCCAGCAACTGAAAATCCCATTACTGCTCCTCCCCTGAACGCAACAGGTAAAGCTTTAAGTGTACCTCCGTCTCTTGCAGCTTCAGTAGTTCTGCCGTTGGCAGCTGTTGCAATTCTCATTCCGATAAATCCTGCTAGTGATGAAAATAGAGCGCCTCCTACAAATGCTATAGCTCCGTATGGATAGCCCCAATCAGTTAAGGTTGAAATTAAAACTGCAAGAATTACAACAAAAATACTTACCCAGGAATATTGTCTTTTAAGAAATGCCATTGAGCCTTTTCTTATCGCATCGGATAGGCTTTGAACTTTACTGTCTGTTACCTCTATTGAAAGTATTCTGTTAGCAAAATATGCTGCAAGACCAAGTCCGAGCAAGGCTGCAATAATTGAACCTTGGTAGTTTAATAACATTTAATTTTCCCCTTTTTTGAACAAATTAATAATAATAAAGTTAAATTATTTTGTAGTAAAAAATTACTCTACTACTGGAGTTTCGAACCTTTCATCATCATCTCTCTCAGATAAAGGCACTTTTTGTAATATTCTATTAAGTAATATAGGCGCAATAACTGTTGTTACTATGACCATCCAGATAATTATTGAGATAATATCACCTGTAATTATGTCTGATAATGTGGTTGTAGCTACAGCAACAAATATCAGCCCAACCTCTCCTCTTGGAGACATTCCAATTCCAATTAAAGAAGTATTTAATCCTTTGCCCATAGCTCCTAGAGCTGATACATATTTACCAACAAACGCTAAAAGACTTACCAACATTCCATATAAAAATACATCAAGAGAAGCTAGAGTTTGAATGTTCACTTCCGAACCAATATAAACAAAAAATATTGGAACGAGTAAAAAGTTTAGAGGCTTCATCTCATCTCTAATTCTATGAGTCATGCCTGATTCACCAGCAACTACACCCCCTGCAAAAGCTCCTACAATAGGATGAAGTCCAACAAAGTGCGCTGCAGCACCGAGAAGCATTGCAAAAATAAAGCTTCCTGTTACAAATGTTCCTGGTGATGGAATTTTTACAAAGAAGTTAAATATTGGTTTTGAAAGTTTTCTTCCAACAATTACTACTGCAACTAAAAAACCGACTGCCTTTGCACTGATTACTCCAAGATCAACTATTGAGAAATCACCTGAACTTCCTAAAACCCCTGCAACAACAGTAAGAATTAATAAACCTAAAATATCATCTACAACTGCTGCGCCTATAATTGTTTTTGCTTCTCTTGATTTTAAAGCACCTAAGTCTCCAAAAACTCTGGCGGTAATGCCTACTGAAGTTGCTGTCATTGCTGCACCTACAAATAAAGCTATTCCGAACTGATCTTCTCCTCCTAAATTGAGTGCATAAATTGAGCCAAAGCCAAGAGCAAATGGTGCCACAACACCAATTAATGCTACGAGAAGAGAAGTTGAGCCTAATTCAATAAACTCGTCTAAATTAGTTTCTAGTCCTACTTCAAACAGCAAAAGGACCACGCCAATTTCAGCTAAAGTTGATACAACATCTCCTGATTCAAAATGTGGAAGAAGTCCTAATCCGTAATACCCAATGATGATTCCGATAACTAGCTCGCCTATTACTGCAGGCTGATTAATTCTTCTCATTAATTCTGCACCGAACTTAGCAGCTACTAATATAATCGCTATTTCCAAAAACTTTTCTATTATTGTTTCCATGATGCTTCATTCTAAATCAGCACAGATTAAATGATAAGAAATTAGAAATTGGAAAAATAAAACAAAAAACATCCCTCTAGATTAAATTCGAAAAAAAATATATAATTTATACCTGAAATGGGAAAAACATTATTTGAAAAAATCTGGGATAGACACTTAGTTGCGTCTATAGATGAGAGTACAAATTTAGTATTTATAGATTTACATCTTGTACATGAAGTAACATCACCTCAGGCGTTTGATAGTTTAAGGCTAGCTGGTAGAAAAGTTAAGCATCCTGAAATGACCCTTGCAACTGTCGATCATGGTGTCCCAACTTCAAATAGACTACTGGGAATAAAAGACCCTTTATCTAAAATCCAGATTGAAGCACTTGAAAATAATTGTGAAGAATTTGGAGTTACATTATTTGGTATTAATGATCCGCGTCAAGGAATCGTACATGTTATAGGACCAGAACAAGGAATAACCCAACCAGGAATGACAATTGTTTGTGGTGATAGCCACACAGCAACTCATGGAGCATTCGGTGCACTAGCTTTTGGCATAGGAACTTCAGAAGTAGAACATGTTTTAGCTACACAAACATTGGCAATGGAAAAACCCAAAACAATGAAAGTTGAAGTAATTGGAGATGTATCTGAAGGTGTAGGACCAAAAGATATAATTCTAGGAATAATCAGAAAAATTGGAACTGGTGGTGGAGCCGGTCATGTTATTGAATATGTAGGTAATGTTATTCAAAATATGACTATGGAAAACAGAATGACTATCTGCAATATGTCAATTGAAGGAGGAGCTAGAGCAGGAATGATCGCTCCAGATGAGGTAACTTTCAATTATCTAAAAGAGAAAAATTATGCTCCTAAGGGTTCTGACTGGGATGATGCAATTGCTGAATGGGGAAATTTATACTCTGACGAAGATGCTGAGTTTGATAAAGTTGTAACAATAAACGCTGATGAACTTGAACCATCTATATCATGGGGAACAAATCCTTCACAGGTAATTTTTGTTAACGATACCATTCCTCATCCAGAAGATTTTAATGAAGAATCTGAAAAAGAAGCGGCATCAAGAGCTCTGGAATATATGGATTTAAAGCCTGGAGAAAAAATTAATGAAATCCAATTGGATAGAGTTTTTATTGGTAGCTGCACCAATGGAAGAATCGAAGATTTAAGAGAAGCTGCAGAAGTAGTAAAAGGAAAAAAAGTCTCATCGACAATAGGCGCGATGATTGTTCCTGGATCAACACTTGTTAAAAAACAAGCGGAAGAAGAAGGATTAGACAAAATCTTTATTGAAGCCGGTTTTGACTGGAGAGAAGCAGGTTGCTCAATGTGTTTAGGAATGAATCCAGACATTTTAAGTCCCGGTGAAAGATGTGCCTCTACATCAAATAGAAATTATGAAGGTAGACAAGGTGCTGGAGGACGAACCCATTTAGTGAGTCCAAAAATGGCAGCTGCTGCAGCTTTATATGGAAAATTTGTTGATATAAGGAACCTGTAAATGAAGAAACTAAGCACTATTAATTCAACAATGCTTCCACTTAATATGTCTAATGTTGACACTGATCAAATAATGCCAAAACAATTTCTTAAGCGTGTTGAACGCTCAGGTTATGGTGAGTTCTTGTTTTATGATTGGAAGAAAGAGCCTGAATTTCCTTTAAATAATAAAGCATATCAAGGGTCGAAAGTTTTAGTTGCAGGAGATAATTTTGGAACTGGTTCTTCTAGGGAGCATGCACCTTGGGGCTTACAAGATTGGGGATTTGATGCAATAATTTCAACTAAATTTGCTGATATTTTCAGATTAAATTCAATCAATATCGGTCTTGTACCTATAGAAACAAGTCAAGAAAATGTAGATGCACTTTTTGAGAAAATTGAAGCTACTCCAAGTACCAACATAGAAATTTCTATAGAAAATAAAACAGTTCAATGTGAGGAAATAGCATTTTCATTTGAATTAGATGATTTTTCTCAAAAACGAATCCTTGAAGGTTTAGACAAAATTGATATAACATTGGGGTACACAGATCAAATAGATAGCTTTAGTAAATCTAGAAAGAAATGGATGCCTAAACTAGCTTAGACAAAGTCAAACTTAAGCTATCTGCGACCTCTTCTGATAACAAAAGTCCATTGTGTATTTGCAGTGAAGGTCTTAAGCTTTCATTATTTTTATATTCATCAAACCAGTTTTCAATTAAAAGATTATCAATATATTTTTGTAAATTTGTAGATAGCTCAATGGAAGAGGTTCTAGGAACTGCTCCTGGTAAGTTTGCAATTGCAGAAATGATTACACCGTTTCTTATTTCAAAAGGGTCACTGTGAGTATTAGGTGTGACACCTTCAACGCAACCACCTTGATCAATAGCAACATCAACAATGACTGTTCCTTTCTCCATTGCGCTAATGTCTTCTTCTGTTACTACTACTGGCGGCTTCCTGCCTGGAAGTAAAACAGCACCGATTACTAAGTCAGCTGATCTAATTGCATTTACAGCTTCATCAGTCCCGCTAATTATTGTCGAAATATTTTCGCCGTATTTATTTTTTAAATCCTCTAAAGTGTTCTCATTTACATCAATAGCAGTTACCGAAGCTCCAATTTGAACAGATTTGTGTATTGAAGATCTACCAACTTCACCACAACCTATAATTGTGACTTTTGAATTTTTCTCTCGTGAAATTGCAGATAAAAGTACCCCTTTACCTTGAGATGAATACTCTAAAAATTGCATACCTTTTTGAATTGCTAGGTTACCTGCAATCCTTGACATTGGAATCAGCAAGGGGTATTCTTTTCCATCCATAATCATTTCAGTTGCAATACCGGTTAATTTCTTATCAAGCAATGCCTTTGTTAATGATATATTTGATGACAAATGAAGGTATCCAAACAATACATGAGATGAATTCAACAATTCCAGTTCTTGAGGTTGAGGCTCCTTAACTTTGCATATAATTTCAGAAATTTCATAAAGCTCTTCTGCAGAATGTATTATTTTTGCTCCGGCATCCTCATAATCTTTATCAGTGAATCCAGACCCTAATCCTGCTTGTGTTTCAACAAAAATATCTGCTAAACCAGTAAATTGGGTAATGTGCTCTGGTATTAGTGCAATTCTTCCTTCATCCTGTTTTACTTCTTTTGGAATTCCAAGCTTTTTAATCATTTGCTGGAACTGTCTCCTGTAAATGTTTATCTAAATACTTCATGAATGGAGTTCCGCCTGTACCAACAATGTTAGAGTTCGAATTGTTTGTTAATGACTGTTCGTAAATATAAACTCTCGCATACTCTAGATGCTTGTCCCTAAAAGTATGGACCTCTTTTATTAATTCGTTGATAATCTCAACTGATTCTTCATTTATATTTAATTTTGTTCTTTCATTATTTGACCATTCATCTAAGCCATTTAATAGCTCCCTATGTTCTTTTGGCATATAAAGTCTCATCTCATCAAGATACTCTCTTAAAGGATCATTGGAATGAGTAACTCCGAGAAGAGCATCTAATGCAGGAACAATTGAACTTTGGGCACCTGTTTCTCCCCTGAAAAGCTGTGGTTTTCCATTGTATGCATCAACACCTTCGTAAATTACACCATCAGGTGTTGCAGGATTATTTTTCCAGCCAAATATGTAGGGCCTAACTCGATTGTAATAAATAAATGGATCACATTTTTCTGGCATCCTATTCATAATCGAATTTATTTTTCTGATACTATCTAAAGCTTTTTGTAAATATGATTGATCTAAATTTTTTTCAAGAAAATAAGATTTCAAATTTGATAATATTTCTTTCGCTTCATATTCAATGGCAACATGAATCATGATAAACCAGTCTTCATCTACTCCACCTAGAAAATTTTGCATAATTAATATATTTTCAACATCAAAAGGTTTGTCTGGGTCTGCTATCTTCCAGTTATTTAAAGCATATGAAGCATAAGAAAGTATTGGAGGTCTATCTAGTTTTTGTGAAATCTCATACCAGGTTTTTGAGATTTGAATAGGTATTACGTTTTCGACTTTACTTTTTCCCCACATGTAAGCATGGCCAATATATGAATAAAGAAGCATTGCTCTCTCAAGTTCGCTTAAAGATAGTTTTGAGATATCTTTTTCTATTTCAAGCTTTGATACCCTATCTGTTATTTGTTCGTTAGCCAAAACTTTTGGTAACTCTTCTGCGAGCAATTCTATATCTTCGAAACCCCCAGGTAGTTGTTCACAAATAACTTCTGGAATAAATCCACTATTTAAGATATCTTGATTCATATTTCCCCCATGGCTATAGATTTATTACTTCTACATTACAATGGTAAACTATGTTCGATTAACATGGAAAGCAATTTTTTTATAATACTTGGAAATCAGCTCTTTAATCCAAAAATACTTAATAAAAATAATTGTAATGAAGTTTTCATGGCCGAGGACCTTGGATTGTGTACTTATTTCAAACACCACAAAGCGAAGCTATATTTATTTTTAACAGCAATGAGAGAGTACAGAGATGAACTAACGAAAAATTCAATTAAAGTCAATTACTTTAAATTAGATGAAAGAGATGACAACGATAAATATTCCATATTTTTGGCTAAATTCTTAAAATCAAAAAAAATAAACCATATTCATATGTTTGAAATAGAAGATAAAGAATTTGAACTTGAATTAGTTTCACACTTAAAAAAAGAAGATATTGAAATAACATTTGTTAAATCGCCAATGTTTTTATTTAAAAGAGAAGATTTTGTACCTATGGCTAAAGGTAAAAAAGTTTACAGAATGTCTTCTTTTTATCAAAAGGCTAGAAAAAGTTTAAATATATTGGTTGATGAAAATCAGAAACCCATTGGAGGTAAGTGGTCTTTTGATGAAGAGAACAGAAAAAAAATTCCTAAAGGAGTAGAACCACCAAAAAACTTGAAATTTAAAGCGTCTAAACATCACAACGACATAATTAATTTGATTAACAAATACTTTAATAAACACCCAGGAAACTTAGAAAATATCTGGTTTCCAGTCAACAGGAAAGGAGCTGAAAAACAACTCGAAGATTTTTTAAAAAACAAATTTACAAATTTTGGTATTTATGAAGATGCGATGTTGGAGGGAAAAAATTTCCTATTTCATAGTTGTATAAGTGCATTGTTGAATATTGGTTTACTTGATCCAGAAACTGTCATTAAGAAAACCATGAAGTTCGCATCAGATAATAATATTCCCATTAATTCACTTGAAGGTTTTATTAGGCAGATAATTGGCTGGCGTGAATTTATAAGAGGTATTTATCATGAAGAAGGCAAGTTCCAAATTAAACAAAATTATTGGAACCACGAAAAAAAGTTGACGAAGTCTTGGTACGAGGGAACAACTGGCATAGACCCTCTTGATGATTGTATCAAAACTACTTTAAATGATGGATACATTCATCACATACCAAGGTTGATGGTGATCAGCAATATCATGAATCTTGCTGGAATCGCTCCTAAAGAAATTTATAAATGGTTTATGGAAATGTATATAGACTCTTCAGACTGGGTGATGGTACCAAATGTATTCGGAATGGCAACATATGCTGATGGAGGTCTTATGTCAACAAAGCCTTACACTTGTGGATCGAATTATATTTTAAAAATGTCCAATTATAAAAAGGGTGATTGGTGTGATGTTCTAGATGGACTTTATTGGAAATTTACGGAAGAAAATAGAACTTTTTATGAAAATAACCCACGACTTGCACTATTAACTCGTACGCTTGACAAAATGAATCCGGAAAGAAAACAGCATATTTTTAGTCAAGCAGAAATGTTTATAGAAAAAAATACAAATTAAGTTTGTGAATTTAAATATTTTCTAAACAATATCGGTTCATCAGTAATAATTCCGTCACATCCTAAATCCAAACATATTTTTAAATTATCTAAAGAATTCACAGTCCAAATGTGAAGTTGTAAATCGTTTAATTTACAAAAATCAACTAATTTTTTTGAATAAATCTGCATACCTTTCCACTTGAATGGAGCTTGCAAAGCCTGTACTTGAAAATTTCTTTTTTTTATCGGCAGGAATCTAGCAATTGCGTTTTCTCTAAAAGTTCCTGATGTAGCAATTTGACCTTTACTTTCAAGTAAAAATTTATCAAGCCTTGATGGGCTAAATGAAGAAACTAAAACTCTGTTTTGTGCGTTTAATGACAAGACAATTTCTACAACTTTTTTTGCGAGACCTGTCTCTTTCAAATCAAGATTAAATTTTAGAACATGGCTCATCAATAAAGCATCCTCCAGTCTTACAAAACTTGTTGTATTGCCCGGTAAATTGTTCCTATTGTAAAATTCGTACCCAGCATTAATAGTTTTTATTTCAGACCAATTGAAATCTCTTACTTTTCCTTCTACGTCAGTGGTTCTATTAAATGAATCGTCATGATGTAAAAATATTTCGCCATCCTTCGACATTCTCAAATCAGTTTCAAAATGGGTAAAGCCTTCAGATATAACCATTTGAAGACCGTGAAGTGTATTTTCAGGAACTATATTTGAACCACCTCTGTGAGGAATAATTAATGGCTTTTGACCATCAAAGTAGCTTAAGTTATCCAGAAACACCGCCGGTGAAATTAAATTCTTTTAAATGGAGTTTAGGTACTGAAAGAATGCCTTCTCCAAATTCTGAGTCTGCATACCTTGAATGATTTCCTACTGATTCGACATTTCCATTTGCTAATGCTGAGATAAAGCTTTGAGTAAAGCGTAGTCTTCCAACTGGTTTGGTTATTTTTCCATTTTCTACTAAAAATGAGCCATTTCTATTCAAACCTGTGACTACTTGTGTTATTGGATCTAATACTCTGCAATACCAAAATTCATTGATGTAAATTCCTTTTTTTACATCAGATATCATATCCTCAAAACTTTTATCACCATTCAATAGCTTTACGTTTGTTCCAATTCCCCCAAAGTTTTCACCCCAACCAAAAAGTTCATGAAATGTATTTTTCATTCCAAGCTCGTTAGCAGTTCTTCTTGTGTGGAAATAAGATTGGGGAACACCATTATTAACAACATCTAAGTTTAACTTTTTGGAACCCGATGCATCAATTTTAAAACCAATTGAATCTTGATCTTCAGGAGTATCAACCAAACTAATTTTTTCATCAAATTGTTGTTCTCCAACAATAATTGGACTCATGCCGTCGATTTTACTTTTTGCGTTAAAACCGTAGACTTCTAAAAAGACCAATATTGTACTTACTGCTTCATGTCCTAAAACAACCTCATAATTTCCCGGATCAATATCGATTGGATTTTGTGAGTCAGTAGCAAGTTTGGCTGCTTCAAACCCAGCAGCTGTACCTTCAAGAGAGGCAAGAGTTTGACCACCTCTGTGTGAAGATCCAGCAGATGTATCTGTTCTAAAGATGCCATCTATAAATGCACTACTTGATGAGTCACAAGAATTTAAACCATTAGAGTTCCAAACAAAATAATTGTTAATATAAGTTGAACAATATCCAGCTGCATTCATACTTTTCCCCTCGTCAATAAACTCTTTAACAACTTTTGCTCTGTCGTCAGGAGTTGACTCTTCAAGGTCTTTGAATCCTTCATAAGAATTAGATTTATCTGGAAGTCCTGACCATCCCTTGTCTATAGGACTGTCCTCTAAAGAGACTAGAGCTTTGTTAACAAATTCTCCTACATCCTTGATAGCTGTCAGATTATTAGAGATTGTTGTGGTTTTTGAATCTTTGTGAATTGTTAAATAAATTTCTGCTGATTCTTCATCTACATTTTGATGAATTTGGGAATTAGCAAATCTTGTAAGTGCACTTTTTGAATGCATTAACTTTAGTTCACACTCTATTTCGTCTGGAAGATTTTTTTTAACCTCCTCGAGTAAGTCATCCCAAATTTTCATCCTCTAACTCCAATTCTTGTATCTTTAAATCTTGCGGGGGATGCTGGATGACCAGTATGTCCTACTTGGCTTGGTTGACCTTTTCCACAGTTTGGAGTTCCCCAAAAAACCCACTCTTCTTCACCAGCTAACATATCCATATTTCCCCAAAATTGAGGTGTAATTCCTGTATAAGTTGGGTTTTTTACCATATCTATAATTTTTCCGTTTTTGACAAGCCAGCCAACTTCACATCCAAATTGAAAATTTAATCTAAGATCGTCTATCGACCAAGACCTGTTTGTCTCCATGTATACACCATTTTCAGTTGACTGGATTATTTCATCTAATGAAGATGTACCAGGCAACAGCCCAACATTAGTCATTCTTACCATAGGGAGTCTGCCAAATCCATCTGCTCGAACCATTCCACCAGGTTTGACTCCTGCGACTGCTGCACTATCTCTCCCTGAAAGAACTCCAGTCCAAATTCCTTCTTTTACGATGTCTACTCTTTGTGCAGGAGTACCCTCGTCATCATACTTAAAAGTTGCAAGTGCACCAGGCAAAGTTGCATCAGCAACAATATTCATTAGTTCTGAACCATATTTATGTTGGTTTAATTTTTTTAATTCTAAGTGTGATGTACCTGCATATGCCGCTTCCCACCCCAGGATTCTGTCTAGTTCTATTGCATGACCCACAGATTCATGAATTTGCAGAGCAAGTTGACTTCCTTCTAAAATCAAATCCATTGTTCCTTCAGGACATTGTGGGGCTACTAATAATCTCTGAGATTCTTCGGCTAATCTTTCAGTGTGATTTTCAAATTCAAAACTTTTTATTACTTCCCATCCGCCTGTTCTGTATTCACCAAAAGATTGTGGATATGAACGAATTTGAGTTTCTCCATCTCCAACTGCTAATGATGAAATCCCTCCTCCGGACTCAATAATATTTTGATAAATTTTATGGCCCTGGCTTGATGCAAACCATTTTTCAGTATCCCAAAAATCTAATCTGCCTGAAGCTCTAGAACTCCCAAGTTTTTTCATTTGTTCGGTAGATCTAAGGAGCAAATCAACTTGATCTGTGCTTGAAGTAGAAAATGGATTTTCGTCATGAGGAGTTGTATAACTATCTTCAACTACTGGTACATCTGCAAAGGGTAGATCATCACCCGAAACCATAGATGAAGCTTTTGCAATTTGAAAAGCTTTAATACCCGCATTAATTAATGAAGGTTTTGATAGATCATAAGTTGAGTAAAAGCCCCAAGATGAACCTACTAAAGCCCTAATTCCTATACCTATTTTTTCCGATTCATTGTAGTTTTCTACTTCACCATTTTTAGCTGCTATATTTCTTGATTTTGAAATTAAAATTCTTGCATCAGAATATTTTGCACCACTATTTACGGCAGAATCAATAGCTAATTCAAGGTATTCAAACATGTATTTAGCTTAACAACGATGAATAGAGTTAAGCGAATTTCTTATGAAAAAATTAAACTAAATCTTGTTCTCTAATTCCAAATGACGGATGTCTTAATCTACAAAGAGCAAGTTTTTCTAATTGTCTAATTCTTTCTCTTGTTAAATCAAATTCTTCACCAATTTCTTCAAGAGTTCTAGGAACGCCATCATAAAAACCATATCTCAGTGCAAGAATTCTTCCCTCTCTCTCAGGCAATCTGCTTATGCTGTCTCGTAAACTTTCAGCAACATCAAGATCTTGAACTATCAACGAAGGATCGCTTGCGTCTTCATCTTGAATAAAATCTCCAAGTTGAGCACCGTCTTCACCAACTGGCTGTTCTAGAGAAACAGTATCAGCAACACTTAAAGCAAGTTCAACTTTGTCTACGCCTACACCTGCTTCTTTTGCAATTTCCTGAGGTTTTGGATCTCTACCTAACTCAGCTTTTAATTGTGCTTGCGCTGCTCTAACAGCTGCCATTGTGTCATGTAAGTGAACAGGAATTCTCACAGTACGAGATTTATCTGCTATTGCTCTTGTAATTGCCTGTCTAATCCACCAAGTAGCATAGGTTGAGAATTTAAAACCTTTTCTCCAATCAAATTTTTCAACTGCTCTAATTAAGCCTAAGTTACCTTCTTGAATCAAGTCTAAAAAGTCAATTCCAGATGTGTTTGCATATCTCCTAGCATTTGCAACAACAAGTCTTAAGTTAGCTGTCAAAAACGCATCTTTCGCTTCTGCGCCTTTCTTTCTATCTCTTTTGAGTCTTATCTCACCTTTTTTATCTTTAAATTGTTTTTTATGAAGTTTGACAGCAGCTTTTTCACCTGATTCAATTTTTTGGGCTAATTCTACTTCTTGCTCAGCAGTCAATAAGTCAAAGTTACCAATAGCTGTAAGGTATTGACTTACGAGATCAGTAGTAAGTTTTCCTTTGTCGTCAGCTAATTTTTTTGTAAGAGATTTAGCTTTTTCACGAGCAGCTTTTTCCTGTTCAGGTGTTAAAGTCGTGTCTTCATTTGAAAAATCGACCTCTTTAGCCTCAGGTTTTGGTTTTGAAGGAATTGTTTTAGTTACCATCGTATATTTTGACTTTTCCTTTTCTCATCTAGTTACAAAGATGAAGTCTATAACCATGTTTAATTTAAAGCTAATTTGTAGGTAGATTATTTTTTACCTTATCCAAACTCACATATATATAGGTAATCCATAATAAATCAGCCATTGCTAGATGAAAAATACTAAGAAATAGAACAATGTTTGATAAAACATTAGTAACACCAAGAAAAATTGCTGCAAAAATCAAAAATTTAAGAAAATTTGTGTTTATATTGAATCTTTCTTGAAGTTGCTTGGATTCAATATATAAACCTATTGATAAAATTGTTGAAACTATAGGATGAAAAATTCTCAATCTGGTCAATAACTCAGAAGTTTTATCAAAATCATCCAGAAAACCTTCATAAAAAGACGCGCTTGGATATAGTACATCAGCAAGGGCAGTTATTGATCCAGTAGCCCCAGTAAGAAGAAAGAAAATAGATATAATAATAAAATTTCTATCCCAAAGATTTTTTATACTGTCTAATTTGTTTTCAAGTATTTTATAGAGAATTACATAGCTAGCTAAAAGGCCGAAAGTATTAACTAGGTGGATTGGTACAGCAATGATTCTAGGTAGTGAACTATTTAATCCTACCCATTCAAATACCACTATTACAGCACCTATTAATGCCTCAAATAGTACAAAAAATGTGAGATAGTTTACTGCGGTTCGTGCAATATTGTCTTTTTCTAATTTTCTTGAATTAATAAAAATATACATAGTAACAATTAACAAGACTCCACTAACGCTTCGATGTGAAAACTCAATAATTTCTGATGTATCTGAAAGCGTTGGAATTATTTTTCCTTTGCATGTTGGCCAAGTTGCACCACAACCATCCCCAGATCCTGTTGCTCTTACAAATGCACCAGCAAGAATAGATAGCACTGAAAGGACTAAACCTAGTTTTGTGTAAAAAAGTAATCTCACAATAAGTTATCTATAAATAAGTTGAAGGAGTCCCAAAATAGCTGAAAAAAACTAAAAATAATTACACCTAAAATAGAAAGCAGACCAAGAGTTTTTAAATTTCTCGAAAAATAAAAACCTATTTGATTTTCATCATATATATATGGTTTTTCTAAAACATTCTGTGCAGGTGCAGCTGTGTCTTCTTCAAAATAGTAATCATCTGTAATGTGTTCAATTTCATTATCAAATTCATACTCTGTAGTATTTTGCGGTTGTTTTTGAAACAAGTTTCGTAACTTATCAATTTTTGTATTTGTAACATCTATTTTTTCATTTTTTACTTTGAAAATATCATCCTCAGCAGTTTTGACTTGGCTATTTATTTTACTTTGCGAACTGTATCCTTCTAATGATTCGCTAATTTCAGTACCTAGTAATCCTTCTAGTGCATCAATTACCTTGGTTTCAATTGGAAAACTAGTTCCTGCTTCCCATTGTTTAACTTCTTTTAGTTTTACACCAGTAAATGAAGCAATCTGTTTATTGCTTAATCCTCTATCTTTCTTAAGTTCATTAAATATTTGGTGAAAACTTTTCATTACATTTAATTCTATTCAAATAATATTTTTTTATATAACTAGTCTTAATAATGGAGGTGAATGAGCGCCTGGTGGGCTCCACAGTCTTCAAAACTGTTGAAAGGTGTAAAAGTCTTTGGCAGGTTCGATTCCTGTCCACCTCCGCTAATTTATACTTTTTTTGTGTTTAATATAAGAAAATGACAGAAGAAAATACCTTAGACAACATTGATTTTGCACCACCTGGATTTAAAGTTTCACCAGGTTGGAGAGTGGGTCATTTGAGAGAAGAGACTTTTACTAAATCTGGATTATTAGTTCCAGCAGGTAGCGAAAAAACTTCTGAAGCACTTCCTTTAATCGATGTTGATTCTGGAAATCAATTTTGGGCAGTTGCAAGTGGTGCATGGAAATTTATATGGCCACCAACAGGTAAGGTCGTATTAGCAGTAAGAGAGTCTCAAATTATTGCTGAAGAAGAAATCTCTAATAAATCTGATAGTGGACAACTACCTATAATGAAATAATTGAATCAAAGAAATAACCCTAACCAATCCGATAGAAAACTTCTAACTGTATCAGACAGAGATATATTTGTAACTACTCAAAAAGCTTTACTAGTCGGAATAATCCTAAAAAATGAAATCAGAGCAGATAAAGAAGAATCTCTCAAAGAACTTATTAACCTAGTAAAAACGGCTGGCTCAAATCCCACAATTATACAAACAAAAAGAGTTGAAAGAGTAGACCCTAAAACTTACATAGGAAAAGGTTCTATTGCAGAATTAGTAGACATTTCTGATGCAAATGATATAGATGTTGTCATATTTGATTGTGAACTTACTCCAAATCAACAAAAAGAACTTCGTGCATTATTTAAATGTGACGTTGTTGATAGAACTGGTTTAATCTTAGATATATTTGCCTTACATGCTCAATCAAAGGAAGCAACTTTACAGGTCGAACTTGCATTATCAATTTATTTAAAACCAAGATTGGCTGGCTTGGGAAAAACTTTAAATCAGCAAGGTGGTGGCATAGGCACTAGAGGTCCTGGTGAGACTAAGCTAGAAACAGATAATCGATTAATTGACAACAGAATTAACAAATTAAAAAAAGAAATAAAAAAAGTAGGTAAACAAAGAGAAGTTCAATCAAGTTTTAGGAAAAAAAACAATACTCCATTAGTTTCAATAGTTGGATATACAAATGCTGGTAAATCTACTTTACTTGAAAAAATAACAGAGTCTAAAACCTATGTCGCTAATGAGTTGTTTGCAACTGTAGATTCCCTTCAACGAGAATTAAAAGTAGATGATTTAAGCGAACCAATTATTATTTCTGATACAGTTGGTTTCATACAAAACCTTCCTACAACATTGATCGATTCATTTAAATCAACACTCACAGTAGTGAAAGAAGCTAACCTGCTTATACATGTTGTTGACGCTGCATCTGCTATTCCAGAAATGCATATTTCTACAGTACATGAAATTCTGAAACAAATTGAATCAAATGTAGAAGAGCTTTTAGTCTTCAACAAGATAGATAAAATAGATAAAGCATCTCTAAATTTTTTACAGGAAAAATATGAAAGTGCAATTTTTGTTTCTTCGATAAAACAAACAAATCTTGATCAATTGATTTCAGCAATTACTTATAAAATTTTTGGAAATTTAATTGAAGTTAAACTTTTAACAAGCCCTAAGCATTTAGATACACTACATAAGTTTTCAACAATCAAAAATGTAGTCAATAAAGAAGATCAATTAGAAGTTGAGGTATCAATAAGAAATTATTATCTAAATAATTTAGTTAAAAAGGAAGTTGTTAAAATTCTCTCATGAGTGAAACAATAGGTATTGTTGGCATCGGAGTAATGGGGAGAAATATCGCATTAAATTTTTCTGATAATGACATAAATGTAGTTGTATTTAACAAGTCCAAAGATAAGATTGATGACCTTATTCATGAGGGTTCTAAAAAAAATATATCTGGATTTACTAGCCTCAATGAATTTGTAAAAAATATTGAAAGTCCGAGAAACATTCTTTTAATGGTTCCATCTGGTGAGGCTACTAATAGTGTAGCGGAAGAACTATTAGATTTGCTCGATCATGACGATGTTTTAATTGATGGTGGAAATTCTTTTTATAAAGATAGCCTTGAACTTGGAAATAAATGTAAAAAGAAAAAAATACGCTTTGTAGGTATGGGTGTTTCAGGTGGAGAAACAGGAGCAAGGCACGGACCTGCATTAATGCTTGGCACTGGTGACAACATTCCAGAAAATTTATTATCAATGATCAAATCTATATCAGCAAAAAGCAGTTATGGGGACTGCGTTGGCGTTTACAAAGGTTATGGCACTGGACACTTTATAAAAATGCTACATAATGGAATTGAGTATGCTGAAATGCAAATACTTGCAGAAATTTATAGTATTTTAAAGAGTTCTAACCTTAGTAATATAGAAATTAGTAATTTTTTTGAAAGTCTTAAAGAAAAAAATCAATCTTCTTACTTAATTGAAATATCTTCAGAAATTATAAAAAAGAAAACAAATAACGAATATCTAATTGATACTATTAAGCCTGTTGCCAATAACAAAGGTACTGGTAAATTAACAGTAGAAACGTCTCTAGAATCCAACTTTCCTTTGCCTAGTATCTATGAAGCTTTTAACGCAAGAGTAGAAAGTCATTTTCAAAAAATTTGGCCCAAAGTTACACATTCAAAAAATTTAAATGTCGATTTAAATAAAATTGAAAATACAATATATTTTGCACGTCTTTCAACTTTGATTCAAGGAATTTTATTTATTGAGCATTTCAGCAACAAGGAAAGCCTTGAAATTAAAATTCCAGAAGTATTACAAAATTGGCTAGCAGGTTGCATAATTCGATCTGACTTACTTAAAGATATTAAAGAAATTTATGAAGAAATTTCAACAGATTCATCCATTGTTGAAATAGAGGAAATACAAAACCAATTAGAAGAAAAATTAGATGACATTAAAACAACAATTAATAAAGCTGTTGAAAGTCAGATTGCTCTACCGGTAATTTATTCCTCATATAATTGGTATATCAATTCCTCGAATAATTTCAACCCTTCATCATTAATCCAAGCTCAGCGAGATTTCTTTGGTGCACACATGGTCCAACTTTTAAATGAAGATGAATTTATACACTTAGACTGGGTTTGATTCTCATATAAACTACAATTTGTTAATGAATCAAAATATTTTACTTCCAAAATTAGCAATACCTAACAGATATGAAATAAGTCTTGATATCGACCTTAAAAATTTTAAATATCTTGGAAAAGAAATCGTATTCATAGAGGTTGTAGAGGACACTGACGAAATACATTTACATGCAGTCGGTTTAACAATCAATTCTTCTTTTATAGAAGACGATAATGGAGCACATATTGACGGATCTGTAAATTATCTAAATGAAGATGAAAAAATAATAATAAACTTTGAAGAAAAAGTTACCTCTGGTGACTGGAAATTATATATTGATTTCGAAGGTGAAATTGTTGATGATTTAAGAGGTTTTTATAGAAGCAAGTTTGTAGATGAAAATAATGAACAACACTGGATAGCTACAACCCAATTTGAACCCACTTCTGCAAGAATGGCTTTTCCCTGTTGGGATGAACCAGAATATAAGTCGGTTTTTTCAATAACTCTTACATCTGATAAATCAGATATAAGAGTTAGCAATGAAAAAGTTATTAGTGAAACAACCTTGAACGAGAAAACTACAAGTAAGTTTGAAGACTCAATGAGAATGTCTACCTATCTTGTTGCTTTTGTGGTTGGTCCTCTAGAAATTACTGAAATAGGAAAATCTAAAACAACAGATGTTAGAGTTGTTCACAGGCCTGGATTTGGGCACCAAACAAAATTTGCAGGAGAAGCAGCCATAAAAATTTTGGACTTTTTTGAAAATTATTATGATATCAATTACCCAGGAACGAAATTAGATTTAATAGCTATCCCAGATTTTGCTATGGGCGCCATGGAAAATGTCGGTGCTGTAACTTTTAGAGAAACTTTGCTGTTAATTGATGTTGAAAAGGCTACAAGAGCAGAGTTGTCTAGGTCTGTTGAAGTTGTTGCGCATGAACTTGCACATATGTGGTTTGGAGATTTAGTAACAATGAAATGGTGGGATGGAATTTGGTTAAATGAAGCATTCGCAAGTTTAATGGAAGTGATTGCCTCAGAAGCTACCTATCCGGAATTTAAGTTGTGGAATGAATTAAACCTAGCAAGAAGCCAGGGTTTTAATGTAGATTCGCTTAAATCTTCAAGACCAGTTGAGTTTGAAGTTGCAACACCAGAAGAAGCGGAAGAAATGTTTGATGTTCTAACATATCAAAAAGGTTCTACTGTTTTAAGAATGTTTGAAACTTTTATTGGTGAAGAAAATTTTAAAAAAGGTGTCAGAAATTATTTGAACAAACACAAATATAAAAATACCCACTCATCTGATTTGTGGACAGAGCTTTCTGGAGAAACAGAATATGATTTAGAAGATATCTTGCCCACTTGGATAAAACAAGAAGGCTATCCAATAATTAGTATTGAACATAATGAAAATACAAATTTTACTTTTTCGCAATCAAAGTTTTTAATTGATGGCGAGACTGATGATTCATTGTGGAAAGTTCCTATAAATATCCGTTTTCTAGATAATGGTAAAAGTCAAAAAGTTCTTTTAGAAAACAAGTCTGACTCTTTTGAGCTTATTGGCAATGTACCATTCATCAATAACGGAGGTTGGTCCTTTTTCCACTCAACATATGAAGCTGAACATCTAAATGAAATTATTCGCTACTTTGATGATTTGGATATTAATGAAAAATACCGACTACTTGAAGATTCATGGATGTCATTAAGGACAGAGAAGCTGACTTTAGAAAGTTTCCTTAAACTAATTGATTTATATAAAAATGAATCCGATAAAAATATATGGTCTTTAGTTTCAGGGATATTTGCCACTCTTCATAAGATAGATTCAAGTAATGAACTAGAAAATTATATAGCACAATTCTGTAAACCATTATTGGACAAATTGGGAAGCGAGTATAAAGAAGGTATAGATCAAGAAATGTCCCAATTGAAATCATTGATTTGTTTTTTGTATGCAAAATACTCAAAAGATGATAAATTTATTTCACACTTCACAGATCAATTTAATTCAGAAAAATATAAAGACTATTCTGATGGAAATTACTATAACTTAGTCCTCTCTGTATCAGGATTAGACAAATCAATTTCAATTAATAATTATTTAAACAACTTCATTAATTCAGATTCTCCACAAATTGAAGCTAGGTTTAGATCAAGCCTTCCAGGAGTTAATGATCCAGAGACTCCAAAAGTAGTTATTGAAGCAATACTTAATGAGACTATAAGAGGTGCTGATGCCCCATACTTGCTTGCTGGCCTGATATCACATCCTGAAAATGGTAAAGATGCTTGGGAAATTATAAAGTCAAACTGGGAAGATTTACTGAAAGTAATGCCTGAATGGACTTCATCACGAATTCTTGACGGGCTACCCTCTGTTTATGATGAAAATATAGGAAAAGACATCCAAGATTTCATAAAATTAAACCCACTTCCATCTGCAGAAAAACTAATGAAGCAAAAGTTTGAAAGATTAAATGCAAATATTAAATTTAAAAATTCAATAAATAGTGTTTTAAAAAAGGCTAAATTTGTATAAAAGGAGATGAAATGAAACCAAGAATTGCTGTATTTTTACAACCTCAACATGCAGAGTATGACCAGATAAGAAAAGCTGCTAAGGAATCAGAAGAAATTGGTGCAGATGTTATTTACAACTGGGACCATTTCTATCCACTATACAAAGAAGATGGTACACAATGGGAACAAGGTGAAAGAAGAGAGGGAAAGCATTTTGAATGTTGGACTATGCTAGCTAGCTGGGCTGAAGTGACAGATAACATTGATATAGGTCCCTTAGTTACTTGTAATTCATATAGAAATCCTGAACTACTAGCTGATATGGCTAGAACAGTTGACCACATATCTGATGGGCGAGTAATTCTTGGAATCGGCTCAGGTTGGTTTGAACAAGATTATGAAGAGTATGGTTATGAGTTTGGCACAGCAATATGGAGACTCAAAGAACTAGAAAAATCATTGGAAAGAATTGTAAAAAGGATGGGTAAATTAGATCCGCAGCCTAAAAGAAAGATACCCATACTAATCGGAGGTGGTGGAGAAAAAGTGACTCTTAGGCTAGTCGCACAGTATGCAGACATTTGGCATGGATTTGCAACGAAAACAGAAGAACGAAGTGGCATTGAAACTGTAGCACACAAAAATTCAGTATTAAACAATTGGTGTTCTGAAGTAGGAAGAGATCCAAATGAAATACAAAGATCAATTGGAATAGATATTAAAAGAATTGATCTTGCCGATGATCTGTTGGAAGCTGGAGCTACTGAAGTAACTTTAGCCGTTAATGGACCAGGATATGATTTATCTTTAGTCAAAGAGTGGATTGCATGGAGAGATTCAAAAGAATAGACAGCAAGACATGGATATATTAATTCTCATATTTGGATTTGTAGTAGGATTAATTTTTTTAGTGAAGGGTGCAGATGAAATGGTTGATTCTGCCATCCAGATCGCCCTAAAATTCAAAATTCCCAGTTCTATAATAGGTGCAACATTTATTGGATTTGGTACATCTGCACCAGAATTATTTGCAAGTACGGGAGCAGCATTAAATGGAGATTTGGATCTGGGAATTGGAAATATAGTAGGTTCAAATATAGCTAATTCACTACTTGTAGTAGCCGTTTTGTATCTCACAATTCCAAAGGACTTTGATAAGAAAATTAAGCTCAATCAACTTAGTCCGGTTTGGATGGCAATCCTCACCACTGTATTTGTATCAACTTATGTTCTCTTTAGTAGCTTTCCGCTTTACTTAGGAATTGTCCTGTTAGTTTTGACAATTTATGTAGTTTACAAAATGGTAAGTACTGACAGTGTTGAAGAAGAAGATTTCAAACCTGAAGAAAAAAACTACGTATGGCTCAGGGGATTACTTTCATTAGCCGCAACTCTTTATGGAAGTCAATTAGTGGTTGATAATGCAGTTAAGCTAGCAGAAACATTTGGCGTTTCATCTTTGGTAATAGGTTCAACGATTATTGCAATTGGTACCAGTCTTCCGGAAGTTGCTGGAACAATAGCAGCAGCAAGGATGAGAAAGCCTGACATTGTTTTTGGAAATATTTTTGGTTCAAATCTTTTTAATATTGGATTAGTTGGTGGTGTAGCAATTTCAATAAGCCCTGGAAATATTCTCTCAAGAATTGATTACCAGCTATTTATGATGTATTTTGTTTCTTTTCTTGTAATATTTTTATCAAGAAATGTCATAAAAAGAAACTTTGTTGTTGGGTATTCTTTTATAGCTTTTTATCTTCTATTTATTATTAGTCTTTTTTAATATTTTTATTTTTTAAAAAAAAGATTAATCCTAAAAATGCGAGAAGGGCTCCTCCAATTTGATTCCAGGTAAATACACCAATCGTAGAATCTCCCATTCCAAATCTTAAAGTGTCTAAAAATGCTCTTTGAGTTCCATACCATACTGCCCATAAACCAATCCACGATCCTTTGCCAAATTCATAACGATTTTGTAATGATCTAAAAATAAAGAAAACAATTAACGCAAGAATTAAGTCATACAGTGCAACGTGATGGTATGTTCCACAAGTTAGCAGTGGCTCCATACATTCTAAAGAATTGTGTTGTGGGGCAACGTCATATCCCGGCTTAATTTCATAACCTAAAAAGAAGCTTGTTTCTCTTCCTAGATGTTCAACGATAGCAAGATCGCCAATTCTTCCAATAACAGTTCCAAGTATTAATCCTGTGGCAGCGTAATCTCCATATTGTTTAAAGTCTTCTTTATTAAAAATGCTAATTTTTAGATATGCAGCAATAATTCCCCCTGCCATACCACCCATAATTGAATAGCTACCAGCTAATGTAAAAACATCACTTAATCCATACCCTGGATTTGCATACCATTGTGCAGGTATGGTAAAAAATCTTGCACCAAGAATGGCTCCAAAGATTGCCCAGGTTAGCGCTTCAGAGAATAAAATTGAGTTCGCACCGTCTTGTTCTGAGAGTTTTAAAGCATGACTAGCCCCAAAATAAAATCCAATTGCTGCAAAAACTCCATGTAACGAAAGAAATACTGGCCCAACTTTGGTAATTGGTATTGGAGGATAAGTTATTGAAAAAAATATTTCTTCCATGATTAAGTATTCCTTATTGTAAAAAGAATGTCAGCAATCATAGACAAAAATATTACTGCTAGATAAGTATTAGAAAACACAAAGTACGATATTGGTTTGATTTTATCTGAGTACAAACCATAAGATTTAATCATTAAATAGATTCCAAAAATTAATGCCAAAAATAAATAAATCAAACCAAGCTGTAATACCGGTGCTATTAAAAGAGATGTTATTACGGTGGCACATGAATAAACACCAATAAAAATTGATGTTCTTTTTTTTGATTCTTGGGTTGGCAACATTGGAAATTCTGCGCCCCTATAGTCTTCTACATTTTCAATTGATAATGCCCAAAAATGAGCAGGAGTCCAAAGAAAAACAAGTAAAAATAAAAGCCATGATCCCGTATCAAGTTCAGTTCCTGTTGCAGCCCACCCTATAAGAACAGGCGCAGCTCCAGCTGCACCCCCAATAACAATATTTTGATTTGTTCTAGGTTTTAAAATCAATGTATATATAAAAGAGTAAAAAATGTTTGCCGTTAATGCAATATATGCTGCTAGCGGAGTTGTTTGTGTGTATAAAATTATAAATCCTATTAGTGCCAACAAAATTGAATACATATAAGCATTTTTTACGGAAATAGTTCCAGTGACAAGGGGCCTGTCAGATGTTCTTGCCATTAATTTATCAGTTTCTATTTCAAAAATTTGATTTAGAACATTAGCGCTTACTGCTAATGCTGTACCGCCAAATAATGTAAACAAAACCAACTCAACAGGTGGAAAGCCATATATAGAGACAACCATTGATGGTACAGTTGTAATAAGTAACAGCTCAACAATTCTTAATTTAGAAAGTTTTAAATAATTAGAAGCAACTTTTTTTGTTTGAACCTTCATAGTGACATAGTACTTTAATTACACTATATATTGTTTGAACGCTATTCTTAAATATTGTTGATAATATAAATATGCTTGTGAAAAAAATTTTTAAGTTAAAGAATTTAAGATACGTGCTGCTTGTTTTTCTCTCTGCATGTATCGAAGACGCTCCTCTCGATTCCCTTAGCCCTGAGGGTCCTTATGCAAGATCAATCGATGAATTATTCTGGATAACTTTTTGGATTGCTGTTGTAATCTTTGTAATAGTTCAAGGTGCGCTACTTCTATCAGTTTTTGTGTATAAAGAAAAACCAGACTCTCCAGAGCCAAAACAAATTCATGGAAATACAAAACTCGAGATATTATGGACAGTTATACCTGTATTAATTTTGGCTGCAATCGCAGTCCCAACAGTAAGAACAATCTTTGATTTAGCAAGAGAACCAGAGAATGCCCTTAAAATTGAAGTGATTGGTCATCAATGGTGGTTTGAATATAAATATCCTGATTATGGAATAACTACTGCAAATGTTCTAGTGATTCCTGCAGACAGACCTGTCCGACTTGAAATGTGGTCTAACGATGTTCTTCACAATTACTGGGTACCAAAATTAAATGGAAAAAGATACCTTGTACCTGGACAGACAACTTATCTTAATCTTCATGCGGATTCGCCTAATGAGTTTTGGGCACAGTGCGGAGAGTATTGTGGATTAAGCCATTCGAAAATGCGTGGTAGAGTTTTATCATTATCCCAAAGTGATTTTGATGCGTGGGTAAAAAATGAACAGAGAGATGCTACTGCATTTAGTACTGATGATTTATCTTTAGCGGCAGAAGGACAACAAGTTTACTTAAATGCTGGTTGTACACAATGCCATGTAATAAATGGTGTTTGGGATGTTCAGGGAGATAGAATCGCACCAAATCTTACTCATTTTGCCAATCGAAATGTTTTTGCTGGTGCGGCATTAAAAAATAATCCGGAAAATCTCACAAAATGGCTTGCTAATCCAGCAGAGATAAAACCTGGTACATTTATGCCTAACCTAGAATTGACTGAATCAGAAATTAATGCTTTAATTGCGTATCTGGAGACACTTAAATGACAAAAATAATTGAGCCAAATAAACAAAGTAATATCTTTAAAAGGCCTTCTTCCGAGACAGGTATATGGAGTTGGATAACAACTGTAGATCACAAAAGAATCGGAATCATGTATGGCTATGCCGCATTCTTCTTTTTATTGATTGGTGGACTTGAAGCATTAATCTTGAGAATTCAGCTTTCACAACCAGATAATAATTTCTTAACGGCTGCAGAGTACAATGCGATGTTTACCATGCACGGAACAACAATGATCTTTTTGGCAATAATGCCTATCAGCGCTGCATTCTTTAATTATTTACTTCCACTACAAATTGGGGCTAGAGATGTTGCTTTTCCAAGACTCAATGCTTTGTCTTTCTGGATATTTATATTTGGAGGAGCTTTCCTTTACTCTACTTTTATTTTTGGAACTGCAGGTGCTCCGGAAGGTGGATACCTTGCTGAAGAAGTTGGTTGGCTAGGTTCTGCTCCTAACGGTGGCTGGTTTGGATATCAACCAAATGCTGGAATGAAATATTCGCCTGGCACAGCGATGGATTATTGGGCAATTGGTCTTCAGATTTTAGGAATAGCATCACTTATATCTGCATTTAATTTCATTACGACAATTATCAACATGCGTACAAAAGGTATGAGATTTATGAGGATGCCAGTATTTACATGGATGACTTTTGCTGTTTCATTCTTACTTGCATTTTCTCTACCTATCATTGCAATCGCGCTTTTTTACGTAACATTTGATAGAAAATTTGGAACTACTTTCTTTCTTACTGAAGGAGGTGGAGATCCGGTTCTCTGGCAGCATTTATTTTGGCTTTTTGGTCATCCAGAAGTATATATTCTAATTCTTCCAGCATTTGGTATAGTCTCTGAGGTTCTTCCTACTTTTGCTAGGAAGCCATTGTTTGGTTATGCAGCAATTGTTTTTGCTGGTTTTGGAATTGCATTTATAGGTTTCGGAGTATGGGCACACCATATGTTTGCGTCTGCAATTAGTCCTGTAGCTCAAGCGGGCTTTGGGCTATCAACAATGGTCATAGCTGTACCCACGGGTGTTAAAATCTTTAATTGGCTGGGTACTATTTGGGGCGGAAAAATTAAACTTAACACCCCTATGTTGTTTTCTTTAGGTTTTATTGGGATGTTTGTTATTGGTGGATTAAGTGGTGTAACACATTCTGTAGTGCCTGCGGACACTCAACAAACTGATACTTATTACATTGTTGCTCATTTTCATTATGTACTTTTTGGAGGAGCATTGTTTGGCATCTTTTCAGGACTTTACTACTGGTTTCCAAAGGTTTGGGGCAAAATGTACAATGAGACTTTAGGAAAAATTCATTTTTGGCTAATGTTAATCGGCTTTAATCTTACTTTTGGTCCTATGCATTGGTTAGGGCTGCAAGGCCAAGTCAGAAGAACCTGGGTCTATGCTGAAGAAACTAATCTTCAATTTTGGAATATTATTGTGACCATTGGTGCATTTATAATTGCTGTCTCAATAATTGTTTTTATGATTAATTGGATTTTCTCAAAGAGAAATGGAGAGAAAGCTCCATTTGACCCTTGGGATGCTAGGACAATTGAGTGGACTATCCCATCACCAACTCCTGTATGGAACTTTTCAAAAGCTCCAGAAGTGAAATCATTAGATGATTTTTGGCATGCGAAATATGAAGAAGATGAAGAAGGAAGAGCTGTAAGAAAAGAGTCAGCTGATCAAATGCTATTAGATCTTGAAGAAGAGGGTCTTAATCCAACAGAAAATATAGTATTGCCTAACCCTTCGTATTTTCCAATTGTACTTGCTGCAGGCTTACCATTTTTGGGCTACGCAGTTATTTATAAGTCTATCCCACTTGCTTTGGTTGGTGCTTTGCTTCTTTTAATTGGAGGTTTTGGCTGGGGAACAGAACCATTAGAAGAAGAGGTTGAAGAAAATTTAGAGCATGAGTAGTTCTCATTCATATCCACACGAACCTACAGGAGTAGAAACCAGAAAACTTGGAATGTGGGTGTTCCTTTCAACTGAAATATTATTTTTTGGCACTTTAATAACCACTTTTATGATTTTTAAAGGAAGAGACTTTCCGGGTATCAAATTAACAGATGTTTATGACATACCATTTACATCAATTAGCTCTTTTATACTCTTGATGAGTTCTTTAACAATGGTTTTAGCTCACAATGCTCTGGAAGCAAATGATCAAGAAAAGACTAGGGTTTGGCTTTTAGCAACTGCGATGTTGGGTTCAGTATTTTTAGCAGGCCAGATTTATGAATTCACAGAGTTTTATCATAAAGGTTTTGAACTTACTACAAATATCTTTAGTTCAACTTTCTATGTATTAACAGGTTTTCATGGACTTCATGTATTTATTGGTGTAGTCCTTCTTCTTGCGCTTTGGGGTATTGGACAAAGGCAGCGAGGACTGAACTTAGAAGGTGGAATGAATCTTGAGTTTGTAGCCCTCTACTGGCACTTTGTCGATATAGTCTGGATAGTATTGTTTACAGTAGTATATTTGATCTAAGATGTCTGAAAATCATATAGAGCACCCTACTCCAAAAAGATATGTACAAATTGCAATAGTACTTGGAATACTTACGGCGATTGAAATAGCTTTATATTACACAGAAGACATTGTAGGAGTGTTTACTGATCCTATATTGATAATTCTAGCTGTAGGAAAATTCATAATTGTAGTCGGATGGTTTATGCATCTTCGTTTTGAAAATAAAATGGTCAATAGATTCTTCGCTGGTGGAATGATATTGGCTTTGTTTTTATTTGCAATTGTAATGATCGAGCGGGCATCAGCTAACTTTTTTTAATTTATAATGGAAAACTTACCTTGGCACCCTCATTATGATGTATGGGCACTAATCATTTCATTAGTTATATTTTTTGAACTATCAACAAAAAATGAAATAATTAAAAAAGAAAAAAGAAGGCTGTGGTATTCAGGCCTTTTAATTCTTTGGGTTTTTACCGACTATCCAATTCATGACATTGGTGAAAAATATTTGTTTTCTGTTCATTCTGTTGAGCACCTAGTTTTAGCCTTGGTCTCACCTCCATTACTACTTATGGGCATGCATAAAGATATGAAAAAATTAGTGTCTGTAAAGCCTCTAATAATGGTTCTTAAAATAACTTCAAAACCAGTTGTGGCATTCTTTTTGTTTAATTTTGTAATGGTTGGAATGCACTGGTCTTCAGTTGTAAATCTTATGGTAACCAACACATTGTTTCACTTCATGATACATTCTGTAATGCTCCTAGTCTCACTAAATATGTGGATACCGGTAATTGGTTTTAATGATGAGATCAAACCGTTAAATTCAGCTGCAAGAATAGGCTATTTATTCCTTCAGTCACTACTTCCTACAATACCTGCAAGCTTTCTAGCATTTGGCACTGAACCCTTATACAGCGCTTACTTAAATACTGATAGCATTTTTAATATTTCAGTTATCAACGACCAAACACTTGCAGGGTTGATTTTAAAACTCGGAGGAGGAATAATACTCTGGATATCCATCTTGGTTATATGGATGAAGTGGTATCAAGATGAAAAAACGTTCGATGACGTAGTTAGAAATAGTTCAACAGACTAGAATTATATAGATTTACTATGGATGGACAAAAATTAGAACAATTGAGTAGCTCTAGCGGTATACCCCTGGACTTACTTTCTCGGTCAATCCAAGCTAGAGCTGAAGCTTCTGGTGTCACATCAGATGATATTCTGAATAGTTGGAACGGAGGAGATGCTATACCAGCTCCTACTGCAGTGGTAACTACTGCTGAAGAAAAAGAAACAGTCGTTGAAGATCAAGTTGCCACCAGTGAAATTGAAGAAGTAATAGAGGATCCTCCTGCTGAAGTTCAAGTTGAAGAAGTTAGTGCTGTGACAACTCTTTTGATTGAGGATGCTCCCCCTCCTGTATCTATAAGTCAAAAAATATTAAAGTCCTTAAAATACGGATTAGGTTTTGGAGTTTTAGCTGGATTTATTCAAGGACTACTAGCAAGTTCATATCTTTATGATGGTTTGATATTAGAGGCAGAGACTCAAAAGCTAATCGCTGAATACAATACTGTTTCTTTTGTGCTTATAGTGTCACTAACAACTGCTTTTATTGGTGCTATAAATTCATTGAATATCAAAAAATTTCTTGATACAAACTTTGAAGGCTTTGGAGTGCTGACAAATGATAGAGAATCAATATACACTGGTGTTGGATTGGGTCTCGTGTTTGGATCCTCTTCGGCTTTTTACGTAATAAATAGCATCGGTCAGTCAATAGAAGGAATTCTACCGGAAGATCCAGTTACAAATCTTATAAGCGTCGGAGGGGCATTTTGGAGAATAGTAATTTTAGCAACAATCATACAGGCAACAATTTCTGTACTTACTATGATCTTAGGAGTTCCAAAAGGGTTAGAAAGTGATGAAAATATTGAAGCAAACAAAATTAGAAATAGAATCGTTGGCTCAATAGTCATCCCACTTGGTTCTATTGTTGTGGGTGGAGTCATTGCCGTAGCAATTGCTCAGGTTTTCCTTAACTTTCATGAATATGCTCCTTTATTCGCCTTAATAATATCAGCTGCAATATTGCTGTTTGCAAGCGTAATGAGTTCAGCGCCAAAAATTAAAATTACTAGAAATGAAGTATTGATTGCATCTGCAGGTGTAATAACTTTAATAATCATCATTGCAAGTGTTGCGGCAAGCCAACACTAAGTTTATGAATCAAGCTTTCAATCAAATAGAGACTGTAAAGGAATATTTGATGCTGGATAGGTGGTCTGATATTAAAAGAGACTATTCTCCAGAAAATATAAGTTCTTTGAGACCTTCAATTAAAGTCGAGCATACCTTGTCTGAGATTGGATCAAATTCGCTTTTTAACTTACTTTGCAGAGAAGACTCTTGGGTTTCTGGACTTGGCGCAGCAACAGCTCAACAAGCACTCCAAATGTTTCACCTTGATTATGAAATTATATATGTAAGTGGATGGCAAGTAGCAGCAGAAAGTAACTTAGGTGTAAATACTTATCCAGATTTATCTTTGTATCCATCGAACAGTACTCCAAATTTTGTCAAAAAAATAAATAACACTCTGGTTAGAAGAATGTCTGAACTTAATAAAAAACAAATACCTCCAATTGTTGCAGATGGCGAATCTGGATTTGGTGGAGTTTATAATGTTTTTGAACTCACTAATCAATTCATCGATGCCGGAGTCTCAGGAGTACATTTTGAAGATCAACTTGCGTCAGAAAAAAAATGTGGACACGTTGGTGGCAAGGTTATAATCCCAACGCATGAATATATTAAAAAATTAAATTCTGCAAGGTTAGCTAGTGATGTTGCAGGAGTACCAATAATATTAATCGCAAGAACAGATGCGTTAAATGCCAAACTAATGACGTCTGACTTTGATGATAGAGATAGTCAATACTTAAACAAAAATAGAACAAATGATGGGTATTTCTTAATTGATAAAAATCAGGAAATGGCAATTTCTAAGTCCCTAAGTTATGCAGAATATGCAGATATCATTTGGTGCGAAACCAACTCACCAGATTTAGGATTTGCAAAAGAGTTTGCAGACGAAATAAAAAACCAATATCCAAATAAAATATTAGCTTATAATTGCTCTCCGTCTTTCAATTGGTTGGATAAGTTTAGTAAAGAAGAAATTGAAAATTTTCAAAAGAATTTAAATGAGTATGGTTATAAGTTACAATTTGTATCTCTTGCAGGATTTCATTCAATGGCTAGCTCAATGTATGATTTAGCGAATAAGTACAAGGGTGGAAATATGAATGCAATAATTGAGCTTCAGAAATTTGAAACAAATCTGTCTAAGGAAGGTTACACAGGCATTAAACATCAACAAGAAGTTGGTGGAGACTACTATGAAAAAATTGGTGAAGCATTACTTGGTGAAGAATCAGACCTACTTTCGAAAAAAGACTCTACAGAGAATACACAATTTTAATAGAATATAAAAATGACATATTTTAAAAACAAAACAGTAATTATGAGCGGAGGCTCGCGTGGTGTTGGTCTCGAGATTGCAAAAGCACTGGGCAAAGACGGAGCAAATATTGCAATACTAGCAAAAACTACAGAGCCACACCCAACTCTTCCCGGCACAATCTTTACTGCAGCTGATGAGATTGAGGAGGTTGGAGGAACTGCACTCCCGATAGTTTGTGACATTAGGTACGAGGATCAAGTTGAAGCAGCAGTTGAGGAAACTGTAAATAAGTTTGGTGGTATTGATATATGTATTAATAACGCAAGTGCCATACATTTAACCGATACTGTCAATACGCCTATGAAAAGATACGACTTGATGCATAACATTAATGTGCGTGGCACTTTTATGCTTAGCCAAAAATGTATACCTCATCTTATTAAAGGAGATAACTCACACATTTTGACGCTTTCACCGCCTTTAGACATAGCGCGAAAGTGGTTTGGTATGACTCTTGCTTACACAACCGCAAAGTATGGAATGTCACTTGTTGCACATGGTCTGGCTGAAGAACTTGGAAAGCACAATGTTGCATCTAATTGTCTGTGGCCAAGAACCTCTCTTGACACCGCAGCTGTAAGAAATGTAATCGGAGAAGAGCTAGTAAAAGGTTCCAGGAAGCCTTCAATATATGCTGATGCCGCATATGCAGTATTAAAAAGAGACTCTTCATCATGCACCGGTAATTTCTTTTTAGACCAAGACGTACTTGAGGAAGAAGGCGTTACAGATTTTGATCAGTACGCAATAGATCCAGAGGCAAAGCTTGTATCAGACTTTTTTGTCGATGACAATCCTGAAGATTGGATTCAGGCTTAGTTACCTAAAAAGTCTATTACGCTTTCCCAGCCTTTAGAAACACCTTTATAGAACTCTGTATAGTTACATTTTGAGCAAGTTACTGCTAAAAACTTTCTATTCTGTATATTCATAAATCTTGACCAAGTTTTACCAGTCATTGTCACTGTGTCTTCAGAATATTCAGTTGATTCACATTTGGGACATGTCCAAATTTTTTGTTGTGTTGGATACCTTTCTTCCATATTTTTATACTAATTATTTTTTTAGATGGAATCTGTAATTAGAGAAAGGTAAAATTTAGTATGCATAATATTCTGCGCATACTTTTTTTATCTTTTCTTATGATGCTTTTTGCGTGTGGAGGTGAAGAGTCTGCCAATTTAGATCCACAAGTTATAAGAGTCGTCGATGATGAGTTTTCTCCAAAAGTAATAAGAGTTGAGCCTGGTACTACAGTAATTTGGGAATCTGGTGGAGCAAATGATCATAATGTAATTGCAAGTGACGGTTCATGGCAAGCCATATCATCAGACTATTTTGAATATGGAATTATTACAAAAGGCGATCAGTATGAACACACATTTAATGAACCAGGAGTTTACGATTATTACTGTCCATATCATGGAACTAATAACAAAGGTATGGTCGGGACAGTTATTGTAGGAGATGTTGATTATGCAGTTGAGCCTGAAAAAGTAATCGTCAGTTTAAGTGAAAATGTTTTGAGTGTTGGTCAAGGTGAAAAATTTACAAAAATTCAAGACGCTGTTGATGTTGCACAAGAAGGAGATTTGATTCTAATTAACCCAGGAGTTTATAACGAAAGCATAACTGTGACTACTTCGTATTTAACACTGAGGGGCACTGATAGAAACAAAGTGATAATAGATGGTCAGTTTATGAGTGAAAACGGAATACAGATTTACGAAACAGACGGAGTAACAGTTGAGAATTTGTCTGTAAGAAACTTTACATTAAATGGGGTATATTGGAATACAGCAAAAGGGTTTAAGGGCTCTTATTTAACTGTTTACAACAATGGAGATTACGGTGTTTATGCATTTAACTCAACTGATGGCATATTTGATAATGTATATGCATCTGGACACCCAGATAGTGGAATTTACATTGGACAGTGTTATCCGTGTAATTCTTTAATCTACGATAATGTAGTTGAGGGCAATGCATTAGGGTATTCGGGAACTAATGCAGGAGGTCACCTGTATTTATATAACAATATATGGCGTGATAATATGTCAGGTATTGTTCCAAATACTCTTGACTCTGAGCTCAATCCTCCTGGAAGGGAAACAACAATTGTAGGAAATCTTGTGATTAATAATAATAACTACGAAGCACCTACAAACCGATTTGGCGTTGTAGCTAAAGGTATGGGAATTGTTGTTCCGGGAAGGGTTGGAGATGTAATTGAAAAAAATCTAGTAATTAATCATGATCGTTATGGAATTGTCGCAAGCCCGATGCTTGATGCAAATTTATACTTTTCACAACATGTAAGTGTTGTTGATAATGTTGTTTTAGATTCTGGGTATACAGATTTGGCCTTAGCGGGTCCTTGGGGTCCTGGAAACTGTTTTGAAAATAATGTTTACCAAACAAGCACACCTCCATTACTTGAGCAAGTACATAACTGTAGTTCTATAAATTCAACTAATATACTTGCTAGGTTTCCACTACAAGGTGATCCTTCGGGGCTTATGATGCTTGCTGGATTTTTTGCTGATGCACAAACTACTGATTTAGACAAAAATAGATACAAAGAATACCCTTGGCCAAAAGAACAAATGAATATGGAGTTTTCTGATATTAATAAGCCGTCTCCAGCAATAAATTTATTTTATGTACCAAACTTAGAAGAGATAAATGTACCTACAAACTTACTTAATGAGGATTTAGAAAATTACTACAATGCTGAAAAGGAGATAATTATGAGCGGAGTTCCAATTTCAAGCCCGACATTATGGCAGCTATTATTTCAACTTTACGGATACTTAATGCCGTTTGTGTTGTACGCTGCTTGGGCTGCTTTAGCAATAAAAGATATTGACTCTAACGACAAAGTAAATGGAAGTATGAAATATGTGTGGTTGGGGGTGGTTTATCTAGTACCGTTTTTTGGTGTTCTTGTTTACCATCTTGTAGGACCAAGTGCTATATCACGCAGCATGAAGCTAGCGGCTATAGTTGGTGGTCTATTTAGCTATATTGCAATACTTGTTGCTGGCGCAGTAATTAGTGGCTTAGTTTAAAGTAAAACTTAAATTTAATTTATGTCTTTTGAAAAGATACTCTGCTTTGGATCATTAAATCCTGATTTAATTTACTTTGTTGATGAAATACCGAAAAAAGGTGATGATATCAGAAGTTCAGACTCGCTTGTCAGAGCGGGTGGTACAGCAATTAATTGTGCTGAAAAAATTGTTCTTTGGAACAAATCTGTTCATGTAAGAGGAAATAGCATTGGTAAAGATCCTTTAGGAGAATATTTAGTTAACTATCTCAAGTCAAAAAATATTAATCATCATGATTTAATAATCGACAAAGGTACCACACCGACTTGCTCGATCTTTGTAGACAAAACGGGAGAGAGAACTATTGTTTCTTCAGGGTACCAAAAGTCGAGTTGGAACAACTTTGATGATATAGGTTCATATGACTCACTAATGTTAGATCGATATTCAATTGAATTTGTAAAAGAGGAACTTATTGAAATTCAAAAAAATAAAAATTTGTTTGTTAGCCAAGCGGGATATGAACACAAGATTGATTACAAATTAGATTTTTTAACTGTAAGTAAGGATGAAATTAGCGTGAATGAGGCAAATGATTTAGTAGATTCAAAAACTGTGAGATATATCTTATTAACATCGTCAAATCTACCAGCAAGATTAATTAGTCTTGAAGGAGCAATAGAGATTGTTCCTCCTGATTTTAAAACCATAAATGCAAATGGGGCTGGTGATACAACAGCTGCCTATATTGCTGCGTTTGGTGTTGAAGATCTTATTCCCAACATCAAAAAAGCGTGCGCAGCTGGTGCAATTGTGGCTGGAACTAATGATGAACCTACAATTGAAAAAATAGAAGAAATCGCTGAGCTTGTTGAGGTAAACCCACGATAGCGATTTATACTTTTTCAAAAAATCTACTATTATAAATAAATATGGCAGTTCCCTATAAAGCGCCCGTTAAAGACATTGTTTTTGGCTACGAAGTTATAGATTCTTATAATGTTTTAAATAAAATATCTGAGTTTAGTGATTTTTCTGAAGATATTGTAATCCCAACTATGGAGGAATGTGCAAAATTTTCTGAAGAAGTGCTGGCTCCTATTAATGCTATAGGCGATCAACAAGGCGCATCTATTGAAAATGGTAATGTAACAATGCCTGAGGAATTTGTTGATGCATATAAAAAGTTTATTGAAGCTGGATGGGCATCTATATCACTACCTGAAGAAATAGGTGGAGGAGGGATGCCAATAACTCTTTCTGGTGGTACGTTAGAGATTTTAAGTACTGCTAATTTAGCATTTGGATTGGCTCCTGGATTAAGTGCCGGTGCAATATCAGCGATCAATTTTCATGGAAATCAAGAACAAAAAGATAAATTTCTTCCAAAGCTTGTCTCAGGACAATGGACAGGAACGATGAACTTAAGTGAACCTCAATCAGGTTCTGATTTGGGAACTATAACAACAAAAGCAGAAAAACAAGATGATGGTACATATAAGGTCACTGGTACAAAAGTTTGGATTACTTTTGGTGAACATAATATGACTGAAAATATAATCCACCTAGTTCTTGCAAAAGTACCTGGTTCTCCAGAAGGAACTAAAGGCATTTCTATGTTTATTGTTCCAAAAGTTATGGTTAACGACGATGGCTCATTGGGTGACAATAATAATGTGTCCTGTATATCCATAGAGGAAAAACTTGGTATACATGCAAGTCCTACATGTGTAATGGAATACGATGGTTCAGTAGGCTATTTAGTTGGTGAAGAAAATAGAGGGCTAAACTACATGTTTACCATGATGAATGAGGCAAGAGTTTGGGTAGGTGGTCAAGGTTTAGCTTGTGCATCTGGTGCACTACAAGGCGCATCTCAGTATGCTCGAGACCGAGTTCAGGGAAGACCAGTCGGAATGTCTAAAGAGGATGCTAAAAAATCAACAATTATTGATCATGCGGACGTAAGAAGAATGCTTATAACAATCAAATCTTATGTAGATGCTATGAGATACCTTATGTATGACAACCAATTAATGCTTGACTTAGAGTACTTCGCGGAAGGAGAACTAAAAGAGTTTGGTGAAGAGAGATGCGGTATTCTTACACCTATTACTAAAGCCTGGATATCAGATTTAGGTGTTGAATTGTCTTCTATTGCCATTCAAGTTTATGGAGGAATGGGCTATGTAGAAGAGACTGGTGTGGCTCAATACTTAAGAGATTCTCGTATTGCTCCGATTTATGAAGGAACAAATGGTATTCAAGCATTAGACCTTATGTTTAGAAAGCTTCCCCTTGACAATGGACAGGCAATGCAAAGATTGCTTGCTGATGTAAATAAAGTTATAGATGAAATGAATGAAGGTGGAGAAGTTTTATCAGATCTGGCACAAAAACTCAAGGTTGAAGTTGATCGACTTTCAGAAGTCACTTTATGGTTAGGTTCAAAAATGCTTGAAGGTGAACTTGTAGATGCAAGTGCCGGCGCAACCCCATATTTGAAGATGTTTGGACAAGTTCTTGGAGGCTACTATATGGGCAAAGCAGCGATTTTAGCTACTAAAAAACTTGAAGAAACAGGTGATGAATACTACAAAGAGAAAATCACATTATCAAAGTTTTATATAGAACAGCTTTTGCCTTTAGCATCTGGTTATGCTTCTTCTGTGACAGCAGGTAAAGATGATTTATTCAATATAAAAGCTGAGAGCTTTTAATTGCTTGATACTTTAGAAAATAAAAATAATCTCATAGCTTTAGTTGGTGCAAGCAATGATCCAAAAAAATATGGAAACAAGATATTGTTAGACCTTGTTTCAAAAGGGTACAACGTGGCACCAGTAAATAGTAAAGAAAAAACAATTGCTGGTATTAAATCATACAAAAATGTTTTAGATCTCAAAGAATCTCCATCAATAATCAACTTTGTAGTCCCTCCGTCAATAGGTTTTCGCATTACTAAAGAATTAGTTGAAAATAACTTCGACAATTTTTGGTATCAACCTGGTGCGGAAAGTGAAGAAATTTCTTATTTTTTAAATGAAAATAAGAAAAATTTTATAGATGATAAGTGCATTATGGTGGTTACAAAGCTTAATTAATCTTCAGAATCAAGTTTTAAATTGTCCATTTGATCAACAACTTTTCTTAACTCATTAGTTCTAGTTTCACTCAAATCTTTGTATTTTTTCTGCAAGCTTTCAATTGATGCACCGACTTGGTCAACTGAACTATGATATTTTTCCCACTGAACCATAAACTTTTTATGCAATTCAATTAAGTCCTTTGCTTGATCTTGTAAATTAAAAGTATCAACGGCACTTCTTATTGTTGACAAATAAACAAGTAGCAAAGAGGGTGGAACAAGAATAACCTTTTTTTCCATGGCTTCATCATAGATATCAACATTTTTTGTTTTTAATTCAAGTTCATTTTCAACAATAAATTGAAAGACTCCCTCAACAGGAACGAACATAAGAGCATAATCAATTGTGTTATTAGCTGGGTCTATATAACCTTCTTTTGTAACTTCATCAACCCTATCTCTTACATCTTGTAAAAAGCTATTTTTTAATTCTTTTGATTTATCTTCAAGAATACTTATTTCATTTTCTTCAATCGTATTATTTATCTTGTCAACAACGCCCAAATAAGAAATATAGTTTTGCAGAGGGAATTTTACGTCTAAATGTAATACTTTCTCATTAGGGAGATTGAGTGTTATGTCTGGCTTACCGCCTGTTTCGAGAATTTCTTGAGTTTTAAAATGCTGACCTTTAACTAATCCCCCGTCCTCAAGTATTTTTTCAGCTTGTATTTCTCCCCAATTTCCTCTTTTTTGATTACTGGAAAGAGTTAAATTTAATTTTGAAGTCAAAGAAGTTAAATCTTGAAGTTTTGTGTTTATTCCTTCTTTAGTAGTTAAGTATTCTGAATAGCGTTCTTCAATGTTTTTTATTTGTGAATTCAGTTCTCCTAAGGTTTGATTAAAAGGGTACTCTTCGTCATTTAAATCGATTTTGTTTTCTTCTAAAGCCTGCAAAACTTCAATTTGCGTATCTTTCTTTTTAGCTAAATTTGACATGAAAATATATACAACTAAACCAGAGATTATGACAGAAATTGTAATTTCCATATTATTAGATTAGCAACTTATAAAGACAGTATTGAAATGACTGATAAGATTTATGCCCATACAGTATCAAATAGCTTTTTATAACCAAATTCAAAGTTTTCTGTACTAAAATTTTCTTTTACAAATAATCTTGCATTTACACCCGTCTGAGTTGCATGTTCATAATTTTCAATTATAAATTTTAATTTTTCAGTTAAGTCGATTTCATTATTATTTTCGAATATGAATCCAGTTTCATTTTCGATAACTAAATCTGTCATGCCTGTGTCGCTTGAAATTAAAACTGGGCAAGCTGTAGATTGTGCTTCAATTATCACTCTCCCCAGCCCTTCAGATTTTGAAGGAAGAATAAATAAGTTTGCAGTTGAATACTTTGAAATTAGCTCTTGAGAATCTATAAATGGCGTCATTTTAATTCTTTCAGAGTGTTTTGAGTTCTTGATTGAGTTTTGTAATTTTTCTAAATACTTACTATTTGGGGTTGAACCGATAATTTCCAACGATAAATTTTTATCAATTGGCTCTAATGCCTTAACTATTAAATCTGGATTTTTTCTATCTGTAACACTGCCGACAAAAATTATTTTAAAAGTATCTTTGTAAGACCTGTTTTCATCCGCATTAAGGTATGTATCTATATTTATCCAAGCTGGAAAACGAACAAATAAACCACTGTATCCAAACTCTTTAACTTGTTTTTCAGTAAATTCAGATATAGATCTTATCGAATCTGCATTATTAATTGAATACTTCGCAAAGTAAGTAAATATTGAAATATAAAATTTTGGTAATAGTAAATTTTTCTCTAGTCCAATAGTGTCAATAAAATCTCCGTGCGTTTCAACTATGATTTTTACAGGAAATTTTCTAATCTTTAATGAGAGGACAGCAAAAAAACCAGTTATAGGATCTTGCAAACAAACAATCTCAATATTCTGATCTTTTACAATTTTTGGGATTCTAAATAAGAATAAAAAAATAATTTGAAGATAATTTAAAAACCTATTTTTATTTTTTTTATTAAGGATGGTCCCAACGCCCTCAACAAAAGAACTAGATTTTTCCTCACTAAATGCAAAAACTATAGGGTTGCACACTTTTGAAAGTGATTGAAATTTTTTTTGAATATCTTTTGATATGGGGTTCGAGTAGACGGTTGGAGAAACAAATAAAACTTTATTCATTGTTTAAAAAGCTATTAATCTCTTCTAATAGTTCATCTGCGTGAGTCCACGGAACAGAATGACCGGCATCATTAATAACTTTCGATTTAACAGTATTTAAACGGTTTATGACTTCATTAGATGTTTCTTCAGGGACTAATTTGTCTTTACCACCAGTAATAACCAATGTGTCAGAATGTATTTCATGAATCCAAGGTCTTGCGTCATAAGGAACAACAAACCTTCCTCCGTCACCATATATAAAGTCATCTTTTGACCTATGTAAATTATTCCATGCCCACTCTGTGTACTCATCTTCAATAGATTGGCTTTTCCTTAAGAAAGAAAATTTTGATTGAGGATTAAAATTTGGAAAAAGTCTTTCTCGAATTCTTACAAAACTTATAAATACCTTAAATGCTATTTTGTCACTATAAACAGCACCCCCCAGCCAACTAAATGGGGTTATTAAAACTAATTTTCTAATCAAGGATTGTTTTTTTCTAGCAACAGACATCCCAACAGCGCTTCCCATCGACCAACCAACAATGTCACACTCTTCTATTCCAAGTTTTTCTAGAATGCTTATAACCAGATCAGCATTTTCGTCTACATCCCATCTTTTCCAACTTGAATCTGACTTTCCATGATTTCTTAAATCAATTGCAATAAATGAATTTTTATTTTTAATTTTTGGCAACACTTTAAACCAGCTACCTAATGAATCAGACCCCCAGCTATGTAAAAAAACAATAGGGGTTGTTCCATCTACATATGATTCTCTAATAAAATACTCTTTTTCCCTTACAAAAATAGTTCTGCCAGGAAACTTACTTGGATGAATTTGAGTATTACCAGAAATATCTCCTTTTTTTGTTTCAAGCAAGTTTTTCAAAATTGTTGCAAAAGCAAAAAATTTAGTAATTGTTTTTATCATTTGCTATTAATGATATTGACTTTATTTTTATATCTAGAAACAATATCTCCAATTTCACATATATTTAATCCAAGTCTGTCAGATATATCATCTAAATCAATTGAATTATCATTTGGTGCTGAAATTAGTAAACCACCACTTGTTTGAGCATCTGATAAAATTTTTACAAAAGATTCTTGATCGTCGCTATAAATTATATTTTCTTTAGCTGAATCAAAATTTCTTTTAGACCCAGAAGGATAAACTCCATTATTCAAATATTCTTTTGCATGTTCAATAACAGGTACATTGTCTAAATAAATATTTACTGTCACTTCAGAATCTCCAATCATTTCTATTAAGTGCCCTAATAATCCAAAACCTGTGACATCTGTTATTGCATTTGCATTTAATTCTTTGGCAGCTTCTAATGCTTTGTCATTCAATGTTGTCATTACTTCAGTTACTTCAGATATCGCTTTTTCACTTGCTATATTCTTTTTTATAGCAGAAGAGATGATTCCAGAACCTAAAGGTTTAGTCAAAAAAAGTTTATCGCCTACTTGAAGATTTCTTTTTTTATAAATAGCATCATTAATTATTCCTGTTACAGCAAAACCGTACTTTGGCTCTTTGTCGTCGATACTGTGTCCTCCAATGATGTTACAACCAGCACTTTGCATGATCTCTAAACCGCCTTTTAAAACCTCAGACAATATTTCAAAACTTAAATCTTCTCTTGGCCATGAAACAAGCTGTAAGGAAGATATTGGGGTTCCGCCCATTGCATAAATATCAGATAATGCGTTAGCTGCTGCAACTTTTCCCCAATCAAACGGGTTATCTAATATAGGAGTAAAAAAGTCTACAGTCTGAACTACTCTGATTCCATTACCAATATCAATAACACCTCCGTCATCAGGCGAATCAAGACCTACCAATATTTGTGAAGTATCAGAATTATTTTGTTGTTTAAAATGCGTCAGTACCTGAGCAAGCTCTTTTTGTGAGAGTTTACATGCTCAACCAGCACCATGTGAGTACTCAGTTAATCTCATTCCACCTCCTTTTAAGGGCGCTCAATATTTACTTCGTTTTTAAAAGTTTCTTGAATTTCATTAATTAAGGGGTGGTGAGAGTAGTCTATTTCATTTATTTTAGAAACAGGTATCGCATGTTTTGCGGTAGATAATACAAAACCACATTGTATAGTTTCTAATTCATCTTCAGCTAAACGTCCAATAGATACATCTAATTTTTTTTCTTCTCCAAAGCGAATTAAATATTTTCGAGTTATTGAATCTAGGATTCCAAGATCTAGGTCTGGTACATGTATTTTATCATTCAATATCCACCCGAAAGTCCAAGTAGGACCTTCAAGAATGATGTTTTCTCTATTAACTAATAAAGCATCCGTATACCCATTTAATTCAGCTTGTCTTGTGTGACTTATGTTCATTGCGTACGATGTAGATTTTGTACCAATATTGAATACATCTTGTTCAATAAAGTCTCCACCACTCTGCCAATAGGCTTTTTGAGTTTGTAAAGTAAAATATGCTGGTACATCTATAGGTGGCTGATAAAAGCAAAATACATTAAATGTATCTTTTTCATTTCTTAAAATTAACGTCCTTACATATCCATTTTGAAAATTTTCTGCCACCAGTAAAATATCGTTTTTTATATTTTCAAAATTTATATCGTCAAAAAATACCTTAGAAGCAGATTTTTTGAATCTTTCGATGTGTAAATCTATTCCAAAAGGATAACCTTCGTGAATTCTAATTGCTTCAAAAATTCCATCGCCTCTCCATACTCCAATATTTTCTACAGGAAGAATGAAATTTTCTTTTTCAACTTGGACCCCATCAATTAAATACATTTTATTCCTTTTGTCTTATGTATGTGTTTGTAATAGGCATTCTCCTGTCTTTTCCAAACGCTTTTTGAGTTAGCTTTACTCCAGGAGCAACTTGTTTTCTTTTGTATTCATTTCTGTCTACTTTTTCAAGAACATCAAACACTAAATTTGGATCAACTCCTGAAGCGATAATTTTTTCAGATGAACTATCTTCCTCAATATAAAGATTCAATATTTTATCAAGTACTTCATAATCCGGAAGCGAATCACTATCAAACTGATTAGGGCGAAGTTCTGCACTTGGCTCTTTAGTGATAATGTTTTTTGGTATAGCGTCAGAAATTGAATTTATGTAGTTTGATAATTCATAAACTTTAGTTTTATATAAATCCTTTATCAATGCGAATCCACCGGCAAGATCGCCATAAAGGGTAGAGTAGCCAACTGCCATTTCTGATTTATTACCAGTAGAAACAACCATTGCACCGGTTTGGTTAGATAATCCCATTAAAATATTACCTCTAACTCTTGATTGAATATTTTCATCAGTTATTTGACCAAGATCTTCGTTGAGAGAACTCGTAAGAGTTTCTCTAAAATCATCTACTAGTTTTTCGATCTCAATTGTTTTTAGAGTTATTCCTAAATTATCTGATAGTTTAATTGCATCGTCTAAAGAGTCTTTGGAATTGTATTTAGAGGGCATAGCTACTCCAATAACATTTTCTGCGCCTAATGCATCAACACAAATTGCAGCAGTTAAAGCTGAATCAATTCCACCTGAAATTCCTATTAATACTTTTGTGAATTTATTCTTCCTTACATAGTCTTTAAGTCCCAATTTTAACGCAGAATAAATAGATTCATTCTTACTCAATGAAGCCTTGCTTTCAACATCTTTCAATTCAATTGTTTTTGGCCTGATTATTAGCGGGGATTTGTCATTATGTTTATTAGTTTTTAAATCAATATCTAAGTGGAATACTTCTTCTTTGAAACTTGAGGCCTGGTAGATAATTTCACCAAGGTCATTTACAACAAACGAACCTCCGTCAAAAACTAGTTCATCCTGACCTCCCACCATGTTCAAATATATTATTGGTACATTTAGTTTTAATGCCTTTTTCATGACTATTTCTTTTCGAGTTTCGCTTTTATGAATATCATAAGGTGATGCATTTATATTTATAATTAGTGATGCACCTTGTTTCACTTGCTCTTCTGCTGGTCCGTCTTCAATCCAAATATCTTCACAAATATTAATCCCAATAGCAATGTCGTCATACCAAAATAAAGTATTCGGTTCTGTGCCTTTGGAAAAATATCTAGCTTCATCAAAAACTGAATAATTTGGTAAAAATGATTTATGATATATTCCTCTAACGTCTCCATTCTGTACAATTGCAGCAGCATTGGCTATCGTCCGTTTATTATTGTCTTGATTATGAGAATCGTTCTTTCTATCAACAAAACCAATAACTCCACTTGTGTGAGATGAAAAAGCTGCTATTTCCTCTAGTACTGCAAAATTTTTACCAATAAAACTTTCACGAAGTAACAAATCTTCTGGTGGGTATCCTGTAATTGCTAGCTCTGGAAAAATAACGATGTCTGATTCTACTGATTCAGCTTCTTCAAAACAATTGAGTATAGTTTCTTTGTTTTCTTGAATAGCACCCACTGAAAAAGAACACTGAGCACCTGTTATTCTTATAGTTTTTTTATCCACACTTTAATGATAGATTCTTGTTGTTATTAAGAAGAAACCTTAATTTCTATATGTTGAGAATCTTCTATCCATCTATTAACTCTTTTAATTGAAGGCATTCTTTCAACAATTTTGGCTTTAATATTTATTTTTTGCATTGATTCATGCAATGATTCAGGGTTACGTCTTCTTAATTCAGAAACGCTTTCAACACCAACTGCTTCTAGTAAGTCAGCATAATCTCTACCCAGGTCTTTAATTTTCATAAGTTCAGCTCTTCTTGCCCAGTGAAGAAGCTTTGGTGAGCTAATCCCTGTCTCTTTTGTCAATAAAGCCCTTCCAGATCTAGATGAAGCTATCTGAAGGAATGTTGTTGTTGTTCTGACTCTTGCTCTTCTTAATTTTGTTGCCTCAGTATGAGTCATGCCATTTATCGAATCAATTGAATTCATGTTTTTGATTTTACAAAATTTATTTTATAAACAAATGCTTTTTTTTAAGAGATTTTCCCACTCTCAAAAATCTTTTTCTTCGTCATAATCCGTTGGACCAAGAAAATTAAAATTAAGTTTTTCAATTTTTATCTCAGATGAAACAAAATAATCAATTAGATCAAAATCTTTGTATGCTGATATTTCAAATTCACCAGGATCATCTTGTGTCAACAATTCTAACTTTGACCAAAATGGACGCGGGACTAAAACTGGAAAACCCAACTTGTATCTATATTGAGGAATTAATATTTTTGAGTTGTCCATTTCATTATTTTGTAGAGCAATGATGACTTCATCCCTTACTTCAGGTTGGTCTCCCAAAAAAAATACAAGATTATCTATTTGCTTTTGTTCTTGATAGAAAAATAGAGCTGTTCTAATTGATGAAACTATTCCTTCTTCCCAGTTTTCATTTATTAAAATATTTGAATTATAAAAATTTATTTTTTCTTCAATAATTTCATTTTCGAACCCCAGAACTACAGTCGATGACTCAAAGTAGGAGTTTACTTTTTCAATCACAAGTTCTAGTAATGGTTTGTCTTTAACTTCAGCGAGCTGCTTTGGAAATCCCATTCTTGTTGAGTCACCAGCTGCGAGTATAACTCCTGCATTCATTCTATGCACCACCTAAAATACTTGTCCCAAACGTTAATGAAACGATCAGTAGTATGACTTCAATATTTCTCAACATATAAACTTGTTTAAGCCCTGAACCGAAAGAAACAATTGAATATATTGAGACTATCAAAATTAAAAAACCTTGAAGAAAAAGCGATGAGACAAATAGTGCGGGTACAACAAGCAAGCATGGAGTTGATGCAAAAAAATTAATCATTAGAAGATCTTTAGGAATTGGCTCTTTCCTGAAAAGAAATCTGAGTATTAAGTAAATTATCACTAATCCTATAACCGTGGCAACGAGAGACGAGAAGGCCGAAGAAAATAATGAAGTAGTAGTGTCTGAAGAGTTTATAAAAGTTTGCAACTCTTCTATCAATGATTGAAACAAATTAAATTCTTCTGGAGAAAATTCTTGTTGAAACTCCTGTTGAAACAAAATTAAGTTTTCTTGTAAATAATCTAACAAACCTGAAATAAATCTAAATCCACTCATAGTTACTAAAATTGTCGTGCTTACAAAGATGGCAATGGATTTTTGAAAAGCTCCATCTTGAACCAGAAGCTCGTTATAAATCTCTTTATCAAGACGTAATATGCGGGATATTATTTTTTTATCATTCATTTTTTTTTGATTTATTTAAAATCTACTTAATGACTATAACAAAATTAATTTCATACGTTATAAGTGTCTCAATGATAGGAGTAATAATTTGGGCACAAAACCAAGTTTCATTATTTGACTCACCTATTCCAGATTTACCATGGGGTATAGTTTCCCTTGTAGATCTCTACGGTGGATTTATTCTAGTTTGCTTGTGGATTGCCTATAAAGAGTCGTTGTCTGCAACAATTATATGGTCATTTTTTGTTTTAATTTTGGGCAACCTTACTACCGCAATATACGTGATTTATAGCATTAATAAATCAAATGGGGATATTGCATATTTTTTTATGGGAAAAAATTCCTAGTCTTTTTTAAGGTTGTCTAAAAGTATTAAAGAAACGTCTCTAACTCTTACATTATCCCCATAGCCAAGTTCTTTAACACCGTCATCCATCATTATGTAACAAAATGGACAAGCAACTGCAACTTCATCAGCACCGGTCTCAATTGCTTCTTGGGATCTTTCAATGTTTACTTTTTTGCCAACAGACTCTTCCATCCACATTCTTCCACCGCCAGCACCACAGCAAAAGCTCTGAGTTCCTTGGCGCTTCATTTCTCTAATTTCTATTCCACCAATTGAGCCAACGATTTCTCTCGGCGCTGTATAAATATCATTATGTCTACCTAAGTAACATGAGTCGTGATATGTAATTTTGTAAGGCTTGTCACTTGTTCCAACTTCTATTCTCCCAGACTGAACAAGTTCTGTTAGTAATTGACTGTGATGAATAACTTTATACTCGCCGCCTAGTTGAGGATATTCATTTGCAATAGTATTAAAACAGTGTGGACACTGCGTAATGATCTTATCTACTTTTAGATTGTTCATGTTTTCAATATTTTGTATCGCAAGTTGTTGAAAAACAAATTCATTACCTGTTCTTCGTGCAGAATCTCCTGTACAAACTTCCTTGGGCCCCAAAACAGCGTAAGACACTCCAGCTCGCTTTAAAAGTGTCGCAACAGCTTTTGTCACAGGCACATTTCTATCGTCGAAAGCTCCGGCACATCCGATCCAGTATAAATAATCGTATTCTTCAGAGTTCGATTCATCAATGACAGGTACCTCAAAATCGAGATCTTCCGTCCACTTCAAACGATCGTTTTGTGATGCACCCCAAGGGTTAGATGAATTCTCCATTGCAACATAAGCTTTACCAAGTTCTGAAGGAAAATCTGATTCCATCAAAGCTAGGTGTCTTCTCATATCAAGTATCTTGTCCAAAATTTCTATATTTACAGGACATATCTCATCACAAGCTCTACACGAAGTGCAGGCCCAGACTTCTTCTGAAGTTATTCTTTCAAAAACATTTGATGAATTTACTTTTAGGGGTCCTGGAGTGCTAATAGTTGCCGGAACAGAGGGATCTCCAGACTCTGACATTACTTGCCCTACTTTTAAGATTATCTCTCTTGGGTCAAGAGATTTACCTGTTTGATTTGCTGGACATACTGAAGTACATCTTCCACAAACTGTGCAAGCATCTAAGTCCATAAGTTGTTTCCATGTGAAATGGTCAATTATTTCTGTGCCAACATTATCAATATCTTCTGCCTCAAGTAGGTTTCCAATATCTCTCATAGCGCCTTTATGTCTCTCCTTAGGTGACATAAACATGTTTATTGGAGATGTAATAATATGGCGTAACTTAGAAATAGGTAATGCAATCAAAAACACGAAGAAAGAAACAACGTGTAAAACCCAAGAAACCCTGTGAAATAACTCAGGGTTTGATAAATTTAAGAAATCAGCAACAAAATATCCAATAAATGACCACTTCTCATAATTGGGAAAATTTTCAAGTGCAATTCTTCCAGCTTCTGTAGTAATACCTGATATGCCAATAAAAATTAACAAAGACAATGTTAGATAATCATCAACTGTTGTCTTTGTTTGTATCCGGTATTCTGCCCCTCTTAATCTTCTGATTAAAGCCCAAAAAAGACCAACTAGATATGCAATAGTTGCCAACTCCAAAAGGAATGAATAGACAATATATGTTGTTCCTTGTAAAAACTTGAGACTTGGTGGCATTAGATGGTGGATCTCAAGCGTAATAGTTCCAGCAAACAAACCAAGAAAACCTATGTATATTAATGAATGCATCAGTCCAGCAGCTTTAAATCTAAGTACTGTTCTCATTGTTATTCCATCAAAGAAACTCCAAAGACGGGCAGAAAATTTTACATTCCTTTTTTCTTCTTTTCCTCTTGTCCAGTTTTTCACTCTGAGTGAAAATAGGTAACCAGATAAGAAAATTGTAGAAGCACTTAAAACATAAAATATATACTGCAGTACTTTAGGAATATTTTCAAAAACACGTCTTCCTTCAATTATCTCTCCTTCAGGAAAAATATAGCTAGCACCCCAAAGAAATAATGTACCAAGAGAAGCTCCTGCAGACAAAAGTAAAACATAATCATTGCCCTTGAGGCTTTTTAATTTATTCATTATTTAATTCAGCTGATATCTCAATTGATCTGTTTGTTGCCTGTTGAATTGCATTGAAAATTATTGTATCAAAGGAAGCATCATTAAGCGAATCAAGACCTGCTTCAGTTGTTCCTTTTGGTGATTTCACTTTATTAACTAACTCAGCAAAAGAATCCTCTGTGTTAATTAAATTTGGTAAAGCTTTAATTAATTCTTTAACTAGTTCTTCAGCTTCATCTTCATTCATGCCTAATTGAGTAGCGGAATTTGTAAGTTGCCTTGAAAGCTCATAGTACCAAGCTGGGCCACTTCCTGATAATGCTGTAACAAGTGGAAACAATTGCTCAGTAAATTCTCTAGTTAGCCCCAAAGAAGATAATGCTATTTCTATAAAACCTAAGTGGTCATCATCATAATTTTTAACAAATGGAATAAATCCATTATTTTTACTAATTAGTAGATTAGGCATTATCCTAATAACTCTATTTTTAACATATTTGTTTATCGTTTCAATTTCTAAGCCAGCAACAGGGGAGCAAATAAGGACATCTTTGTTAATGTTTTTAGAAAATGATTCAAAGAAATTATTTATATTTTGTGGCTTAATGCAAAGTATTAAAACTCCTGAATCAAGAGTATCAATATGCGGAGAAGTTACTACATCATGTAATTCGGCGTAATCATTTCTAATTTTTTCATTTTCTTCATATAAATGAAGATTAAGATTCTTATTTTTTTGTAAACCCTCAAAAAAAGCGGTTCCTAAATTCCCAAGCCCTAAGATATTGATATCTATCTTTTTCATTATTCAATAATATCAGGTGGTTTAATAATTACTAAAATTGCTTATTTTTTATCTTTTTTATTAAATTTTTTGCATTAAATGGCAAATATGATATATTAAATACAAATCTAAGTAAATATGCTTAGATTATATATTAAAATATAATTAGATTAGAAAGGTTAAAAATGAGTGGAACATTAACTGCATCACAAGTTAAGCCAGGTGTTAGAAGATCAAAAAAATACACCACTGGTAGAGTTTGCGCATTTGAAACTTGTGAGACCGTAATTAGCGTTTATAACAAAAAGAAATTTTGTTTTCTTCATGCTCCTATCTCCTATCCAAGGGTAAGAGGTCATTTACCAAGAGAACAAGAACCAATTTAATAATTTTTACGAAAGGAAATATACAAAATGGGTAAAGCTGTAGGAATAGATTTGGGAACAACAAACAGTGTTGTAGCAGTATTAGAAGGTGGAGAGCCTTCTGTTATAGCTAATGCAGAGGGAAATAGAACAACTCCTTCTATTGTTGCATTTAAATCTGAGGAAGTGCTTGTAGGAGAGCTTGCGAAAAGACAGGCCATCACCAATCCCGACAATACAGTAAGGTCTATCAAAAGACATATTGGGACTAATTGGAAAGAAAAATTTGAAGATAAAGAATATACTCCTCAAGAGATTTCTGCACGAATTTTACAGAAATTAAAAAGAGACGCTGAAGCTTACTTGGGGGATGATGTTACCGAGGCCGTAATTACAGTACCAGCCTATTTTAATGATGCAGAAAGGCAAGCAACAAAAGAAGCTGGACAAATTGCCGGTCTGAATGTCCTCAGAATAATTAATGAACCAACAGCTGCATCATTAGCTTATGGTCTAGAAAATAATGAAGATCAGAAAATTTTAGTATTTGACTTAGGTGGAGGTACTTTTGATGTTTCAATACTTGAAATCTCAGAAGGTGTATTCGAAGTTAAATCAACTTCTGGTGACTCAAAACTAGGCGGAGATGATTGGGATCAACGAGTTATGGACTGGTTAATAGATAAATTCAAATCATCCACCGGGATAGACTTGTCAAAAGATAAAATGGCAGTTCAAAGAATTCAAGAAGGTGCTGAAAAAGCCAAAATTGAACTATCTTCAACAAGCGAAACTGAAATAAATTTACCTTTTATTACAGCCAATGATGCTGGGCCTCAACACTTGCTTGAAAAACTAAGTAGGTCAGAATTTGAAAAAATAACAGCTGACTTAGTTGAACGAACCAAAGCACCCGTAGAGAACGCATTGTCTGATGCAGGTATGCAATATTCTGATATTGATCACATTATTTTAGTTGGTGGCTCAACACGTATGCCATCTGTTCAACAACTTGTAAAAACTTTAACAGGGAAAGATCCACATAAGGGAGTTAACCCAGATGAAGTTGTAGCCTCAGGAGCAGCTATTCAAGCTGGTGTCCTTAAAGGTGATGTAAAAGATGTTCTTTTGTTAGACGTTACACCTCTTACATTAGGTGTTGAAACAAAAGGTGGAATAATGACAAAAATGATTGAGAGGAATACAACTATTCCTACTAAACGATCAGAGGTTTTCAGCACAGCAGAAAATAATCAAACTCAAGTTGAAATTCATATTTTACAAGGTGAAAGGGAAATGGCAGCTGGCAATAAATCCCTAGGTAGATTTACCCTTACAGATATCCCTGCTGCGATGGCTGGGACTCCACAAATTGAAGTAACTTTTGATATTGATGCTAATGGAATCGTCAATGTTAATGCCAAAGATCTTGGTACTGGAAAGGAACAAGCTATAACTATTACTGGCGGAACTGCACTTGAAGATGATGAAATCGACAGAATGATTAAAGATGCTGAACAACATGCCAATGAAGATGCTAAAAAGAAAGAGCTTGTTGAAACAAGAAATATGGCTGAAGGTATGGTTACTTCAACTGAAAAAATGCTCGATGAAAATAAGGATAAAGCTACCGAAGAAGAAGTAGCAGCAATCACTGATGCAAATGATAAATTAAAAAAACTTCTTGAAAACGAAGATTTGCCTGTAGATGATCTAAAAAATGGAATTGATGAGTTAGCTAAAGCAAGTCAGTCTTTTGCAGAAAAACTTTATGCTGAAGCCCAAAACGATGCACCGGACTCACCTGATGATGGTTCAGAAGATGTAGTCGAAGGTGAAGTTATAGAGGATGAATAAGGAAGAACCCTCTTTTGATGAAGTAGAGGAAACCTCAGATGAAGCAGTTGATGAAAAAGCTGAAGAATCAACTGTCTCTCTTTCACAATACGAAAAAATAAAAGACGACTATTTAAGACTTGCTGCTGATTTTGATAATTACAAAAAAAGAGCTGAAAAAGAAAAAGAAAACATTGGAACTGCTTCAATAGCTTACTTTGTTAATGCTATTTTTCCACTCATTGATAATTTTGAAATGGCTATGGCACAGGAAAAAGTTGCTAAAGAAGTAGAAGCGCTAAACAGTATACTTACCTCAGTTCTCCAAAGCTTACAAGTTGAAGAAGTAGGAAAAATTGGAGAAAATTTTGATCCATCTCTACATGAAGCTGTTGAACATTCTGGTGAAGGTGATTCTCAAATAATCGATGCGGTTCTCCGCAAAGGATATCTATTTCAGGGTAGTTTAATTCGCCCTGCAATGGTAAAAGTGAAAAGTGAGTAGAGACTGGTTAGACAAAGACTTTTACGCCACCCTGGGCGTAACAAAAGAGGCAAGTTCTGAAGAAATAAAAAAAGCGTATAAGAAACTTGCAAGAGAAAATCATCCAGACTTAAACCCGGGAGATACTGAAGCTGAAAAAAAATTCAAAGAAATTTCAGAAGCTAGCTCAGTTCTTGGTGATGAAAAGAAAAGACAAGAGTATGACCAGGTTCGTGCAATGGGTGCTTCAGGGTTTGGAGGATTTGGCGGGCAAGGTTTTAATGTAGAAGATTTTGGTGATTTATTTGGAAATCTCGGTGATATATTTGGATTCGGAGGTACTGGGGGAAGAAGAAAAGGCCAGACTTATCAAACAAATATTAATATTTCTTTTAATGATGCTGCATCAGGAGTAGAAAGTGTGGTTCCTCTCAGAAAGGAAGTAGCATGTTCTTACTGTAAAGGAACCGGAGCAGATAAAGGTGAAGCTTTCCATAGGTGTAACATTTGCAATGGAAGTGGACAAACAGCTTCAAATCAAGGATTTTTTTCTTTTGCTCAAACATGTTCAGCTTGCAAAGGGCAGGGAAATATTATTGATAAAGCATGTAAAACCTGTAGAAGTTCTGGCTCTGTAATAGAGAATGAATCAATAAAAGTAAAAGTTCCCGCCGGAGTAGATAATGGAACAATTATTAGATTACGGGGAAGAGGTGGTCCTGGAGATGCAGGAGCACCAGATGGAGATTTATTAGTTCAAGTTGCTGTTGAACCGCACAAATTCTTTAAAAGAAACAATAGCGATCTTATTCTTGAAGTTCCTTTGCTATTTACAGAGGCAGCCCTTGGTGCAAGTGTAAAAATACCAACACTTGAAAAATCTGTAACACTAAAAATTCCTGCGGGTACTCCAAGCGGAAAAACTTTCAAAATAAAAGGTGAGGGAATTGCTCCGCAAGGCAGAAGGCCTGGAGATTTATTTATAAAAGTTTACATAACCCCTCCAACAAATTTATCAAGATCTGCAAAAAAACATTTAGAAAACTTTAGAGATCAATTTGAGTCTGGGGACTCTCCGAGGGATTATTTGTATGAATAGTGAAGACTCAAAAGCAATATATTTTATTTCCGTAGCATCAACTCTTTCAGGAATCCATCAACAAACAATAAGAACATACGAACAAAAAGGTTTAATAAAACCTTTTAGAACAGGTGGGGGAACAAGAAGGTATTCACAAGAAGACATAGATAAATTAATACAGATTCAAAATCTTTCTCAGAGAGGTATAAATTTAGATGGAATAAAAATCATATATGAAATGAAAGACAAAATAGAAGAATTACAGAGTAAAATAATCTCTTTAGAAGACGAAATGTCAACTCAAAAGGTTGATTCCAGAAATAAAGAACGAGAAATACACAAAAGTTATAAAAATGAAATTGTTAAAAAAACTGACAGATCAATCAAAAAAACAAATTAAAATAAGCTAAATGGATACAGGAAACATAATTCTTTTTTTAAAAAAGTTTAGTTTTGTTAGATTAGTTGGAACCGGAATAGTTCTGAGAGTTTTCATTGCAATTATTGATGGTATTTTTGGGTTACAAATTAATGAAGTTGAGAACTTCAATTTCTATATTTTTGGTCTTGCACTGGCGTACACAATACTATGGATGTTTAATAAAAGCTACTCTGAAGAAGAAGAGTAGTATAAATTTTCAATGAACTCTGTTCAGAGAATTACAAATTTAGATTTTATTAGAGGTTTTGCTCTACTCGGAATACTTGTAATAAACGTAATAGCATTTGGCCTTCCGCTTACTGCAACTACAAATTCATCAACATACGGAATTGATAATACTCTTGATTGGATAGTCTTGGTAATTTCATCAGTATTTTTTGAGCAAAAAATGATGGGTTTATTTTCAATGCTTTTTGGTGTTGGCATAATGATATTTTTAGAAAATGCAGAAAAAAAGACTTCGAAACCAAAAACACTAGCTATTTGGAGAAATTTTTTATTATTTTGTTTTGGGCTTATTCACCTATCAATTTGGGAAGGTGACATACTTGCACCATATGCAATTTGTGCTTTTTTGCTAATCATATTTCCCAAGGTTGAAAATCCGAAATTCATATTTGCTGCAATAGTTTTTTTGATGACAGCATTTATTTTAATAACAAACTATTTCTCTTCGTTATACGATACAAGTGGAAACTTGATTTCACAAGAAGAGTGGGTTCTTTTAGCAAGTGAAGGCGGTGCATTATCATATGGTAAGTTTTGGTTTCCAGATTCGGAATCTTGGGGCAATCTTGTTGCCATGTGGTGGTATATCGGAGCATTTTTTAGAGCAATATCCTTAATGCTATTTGGTTTTTTGTTATACAGATTAAACATTATTCAAGGTAAAAAAGAAATTTCATATTATAAAAGAATGTCTCTTTTTGGATTTTCAATAGGTTTACCCTTGGCTATCTACAGTATCTATTTGCTTATTAGTTCAAACTATGATCCATCTGTTCTTTTCATCAGCAATATTTTTAACACTTTATCAGTCATACCAATGGTTTTAGGATATACAGGACTTTTGACAATTCTCAATTTGAAACTAAAAGATTCTATAAGTAACAGGTTACGAGCATGCGGTAAGTTGGCATTTACAAATTATATTACTCAGACAATCTTTGGAGTTTTTATCTTAGGTGCATTTGGTTTAGATACGTTTTCAAGATCACAATTAATAGTTTATGTATTTTTAGTTTGGATGATTCAAATATCTTGGTCAAAACCAATTTTAGATAGATTTAATTATGGACCTCTAGAATGGTTTTGGAGAAAACTAACTTATCTTTTTGTTTAGCTTTTATATTTTGCAATAAAAGAGTTAATCTTATTTTCTAAAATTGGAAGGGTAATTCCCCCGTCGCATAATACTTCATCGTGGAAGTATCTAATGTCGAACTTATCTCCCAGTTCGTTTTCAGCTTTTCTTCGCAATGCTTCAATCTTTAACTGACCCATTTTATATGAACATGCTTGTCCCGGCCAAGCAATATATCGATCTGTCTCGATTTCAGCATTTATAGCTTCAATTGGGGAATTTGCTTTGAAAAAATTAATTGCTTTGTCTCTTGACCAGCCCATGCCATGCATGCCTGTATCAAGAACAAGACGACAAGCTCTCCATGCATCATTTCCAAGCCTTCCTAGCTGTTGTACATCATTGGAATATAGACCCATTTCATTAGCTAATTGCTCTGAATAAAGTCCCCACCCCTCAACAAATGCCGTGGAAGCAACATACCTTTGAAAGTCTGGAACGTCTTGAAGCTCAACTGCAATAGTTCTATCAAGGTGATGGCCTGGTATAGCCTCATGAAAAGCCACCGATTCAGCCTCAAATATACTCTTTGTTTCTGCTTTATATGTATTAAGAAAATAAGTACCATCTCTTGAACCATCTGGTAAAGGCGGATAGTAATAAGCAGGAGGAGCATGTTGCTCAGATTCAGCCGGTACCGGAAGGACTTTACATGGAGATTTTGGAAATACTGTGAACCACTCACCTAATGGCTTATAAGATCTTTCTATGGTATCAATTGCTAACTGTAACATCTGCTCTTTGCTTTCATATCTCATTGAAGGTTCTGTTTGCATTTTGTGTATTACATCTTCAGGAGTATCAACTCCATCAAATACATTTTTTCCAATTTCAAAAAATTCTTTTTTTAATCTCTCTATTTCTGATAGGCCTATTTCATGCACTTCTTTTACCGTTGTTGCTTTGTGTCCTGTATATTTTCTTAATGATCTTAAATAAGACTCTTCTCCACCATCAATCCACATAATCCCACACTTGTCATCTCCTCGCCCTTTAGGAAGATGCTCAGTTTTTAATTGATCCAAATAAGCTGATACGGTTGGCCTAATATTTGCTTCAATAATATTTTTTGCTTTATCTTTCCATTCAGATATTTCTGAATCTGGAATCTCTGGTGAGAAATTGACTAAAAGCAATGGGTCCTGATCCAAAGAAGAAGCTAGGTAGTTTTCTAGCTGATCAATAGTTCTTAATAAGTTTCTTTCTGTTGCAACTCTATTGTTATTTAGACCCTCTTTTTGAACTTCGGCAATTTGGGTGTAAAGTCTCTTGTATAATTCAAGTCTTTTTAACATCATATCTGCCGATTCAGAATCAGGAACAAACATTTGTTGATTGTAATCAATTAAAAATCCAGTAAAACCAGATACTCCAGCTCCAAATTCCCAACTTCTATCAAGAAGAGAGTCTTGGTTTGAACTAAGAGCAAACTCTAACATTCCATGAGTTACTTGTTCTCTACTTGTTAGATTATCTTTCTCAATAGCATTTAAACGTTGAATAAAGTTATCAACGGTTTCTTTTTCTTTTTGAAATTGATCTTCTGTTAGTTCTTCTATTTGATCAAAATATTTTTTATGTCCTCGCATGATTGCAGAAGTTGGAGATGAGTCCAAGGAATTTTGAAAAAAATCTTCAGCAAGACTGACTAATTGATTATCTGACATTGATAGCTCCTCTTGTTTTAAAAATTAATTATCTTATTAAGTCTATCTTTTATTTCTTTTTTTAATTGTCTAACTTTTGGATATTTTTAAAAAAAACCTTAATATGAGATTATGAACAGGGTAGTTTTTTTATTGTTATCTATTTTATTAATTGTTTTTCCAATTACATTTGAGAATTTTGAAAATGAAAATATTGACTATCTTGAGCTTGTAAAAAACATAACCAGTGAGTTAATTCATACTGTAGTTAAGGCCGAAGTTAAAAATCCTTCAGATATAAACTTTACGAACGACCAAATGATTCTTCTTAAAATCAAATTAAATGAACTAGAGGTAACTGATTTAAAATTTGAAAATAATTTAATACAAAATTATGAAAACTCAATTATTCGAATTAACAAAGATTTGAATAAAAATTTAGCAATTTATGAATACAGAGAATTTGTAAATGAATTTGGTGGAATAAAAGGAATTTATTTAAATAGCTATGACTTTTTAAATTTAGAGAAAATGTCATCTATTAAAACAATAGTTGACGAAACAGTTGTGAACACTCTAGTTATTGATGTTAAAACAGACCACGGTCATTTAATGTATGAGAGCAATGTTCAAGAAAGTTATGAAATTAATAATGAAAGAGTGAAGTTTAATAAAGCATCTCTGAAAGAACTTAAAACCAATCACAATATATATTTAATTGGAAGAGTTGTTGCTTTTCAGGATCCTTTGTTTGCAAAAACATACCAAGAATCATCTGTATTTAACTCTAAAACTAATTCTATTTTTTCAAAAAACGGACAATATTTTCTTGATCCAAGTGATCAAAAAAGCAGAAATTATGTATTAAATGTTGCAATAGAAGCCTGTAGATTAGGTTTTGACGAAATTCAATTTGATTATATTAGATACCCAGATACTATCCATAAAAATCTAGTTTATGAAGAAGAAAGCACTTTTAATAACAGGACGCGCAATATTAATTCATTCCTGGATGAGGCAACAGAAATATTACATGGAGAAGGCTGTCTAGTATCTGCAGATATATTTGGATATGTATTGCAAACTAGGTCTGATAATGGGATTGGCCAACATTTAGAAACTATTGTCAAGTCAGTAGATTTTATATCACCAATGGTTTATCCATCTCATTATTCAAATGGATCTTTTGGTTATCAATATCCTAACAATTATCCTTATGAAGTTGTTTCTGCAGCACTTAATGATGGCTTAAGCAGAGGGATAGAAATAAAACAGTTACGACCTTATCTACAAGGATTTTGGCATACCACAGAAGATGTGAGATTAAATATAAAAGCTGCAGAGGATATGGGACTTGATTGGATAATTTGGAATAATTCGAGTATGTATGATGCAGATTATTTTACTAAAATCGAATCATGACCAATAAAGAAAAGTTCAAAGATACGCTAGATAGTCTACACAGAGAGCTTTGTGATGTAAGTGATTGGATGTACCACAACCCAGAACTAGGGTTTGAGGAATATGAAACTTCAAAATATTTAGTAAATTTTATTGAGAGCAAGAATGCAAAAGTTAATTATCCTTCACATAGTCTTGATACGGCTTTCGATGTAACTTTTGGAGATTCTGGTCCACTTGTCGTGTTGTGTGTCGAATATGATGCTTTACCAGAAATCGGACATGCGTGTGGACACAATATCATTGCAACTGCATCAATTGGTGCTGGTCTAGGCCTGCAAGATTTAGCGGATGATTTAGGTATTAGAGTTAAACTTCTTGGAACTCCAGCTGAAGAAGGTGGTGGAGGAAAAATTATTTTACTTGATAATGGAGCTTTTGAGGATGCTAAATGTTCAATGATGATTCATCCAGGATATGAAAATGTAGTTAACCCTACCTTTACAACCATACAGCAATACACTGTTGAGTTTTTTGGTAAAGATGCTCATGCTGCTGGAGCTCCACAAGAAGGAATTAATGCTCTAGATGCACAAATCCAACTTTTTGTAAATGCTTCAACGTATAGACAGCAAATGGTACAGAGCAACAGAATGCATGGTGTTATCAAAGAGGGAGGATTTAAGCCAAATATAATCCCTTCTTACACAAAGTCTGAATGGTATTTGAGATCTTTAAATAAAGAGGGGCTAGACAAACTTGAAAGTGATTTTTACAATTTTGCTAATGCAGCAGCATTGTCTACAAAGTGTGAAGTAAAAATAACTTTTCCTGATTACCGCTATGAAGAAATTGATAATAATAAAACAATGTATGAACTATATGTTGCTAATTCTGCTGATATAGATCGAAAAATGATTCTGCAAAAAGACGCTACAAGCCCTGGTTTAGGATCAACAGATATGGGAAATATTTCTCAAGTATTCCCGTCAATTCATCCTATGTTATCTATAGATGCTAAAAATGCCGTAAATCATCAACCAGAATATGCCGCTGCAACTATCACTCCAGGTGGTCACAAAGCTATATATGATGGTGCTTATGCAATGGGGGCAACAATTATTGATTTAGCTGAAAAAAATCTTTGGGATAATCTCTAGAGAATTTGACTCAAAAATAGCTTAGTTCTGTCACTCTCAGGATTATTAAAGAATTCTTCAGGAGTGTTTTGCTCTACAAGTTGACCTTCATCAAATAACATGACTCTATCTGCAACTTCTTTTGCAAAGCCCATTTCATGAGTAACAACAATCATTGTCATACCAGATTGTGCTAATTCTTTCATAACATCTAATACTTCTTTAATCATTTCAGGATCTAATGCAGAAGTAGGTTCGTCAAAAAGCATAATCTTTGGCTCCATAGCTAGTGCTCTAGCAATAGCTACTCTTTGTTGTTGACCACCAGAAAGTTGCCCAGGAAATTTGTCAGCCTGCTCAGGTATACCTACCCTTTCAAGCAATTCCATGGCTTTCTCTTCTGCTTCAGATTTACTTTTCTTTCTAACCCAAATAGGAGCTAGTGTGATATTTTGTAAAACTGTTAGATGTGGAAACAAATTGAAGCTTTGAAACACCATTCCAACTTCGGATCTAATCGCTTCAATATTTTTTAAGTCATTTGTAAGCTCTATTCCGTCCACAATAATTTGACCATCTTGATGTTGCTCAAGTCTATTAATGCATCTAATAAAAGTTGATTTGCCTGAACCTGATGGACCGCAAATAACTAGTACTTCTCCTTCAGCAACATCCATTGTTATGCCTTTTAAGGCTTGGAAGTCGCCGTACCATTTTTTTACGTCAATTGATTGTATTATGCTCATAATTTGATTATCTTTCTCCTAATCCTAATCGTTTTTCAATTTTCATGCTTCTTCTTGCAAAGCTGTAAGTAAAAATCCAATAAAATATTGCACAGAATAAAATATTCTCTTGTATTGTTCCAAGAAAGTTAGCTCCTTGAGATTGGTTTGGAATAACTTTAGAACCTATATAAAGCAAATCAAACAGTCCAACGATTGCAACTAAGCTCGTGTCTTTAAATAAACTTATGACTTGGCTCACTATTGGTGGAATAACTGCTCTCAATGCTTGAGGCATCACAATTAAGGAAATTCTTTGTAAAGTGCTTAGGCCAACAGCATCAGCTGCTTCAAACTGACCTTTGCTTATAGACTGTAATCCACCTCTAACATTTTCAGCTAAATATGCAGCACTGAAAATAGATGTAACAACTACTGCCCTTACAACTTCATCAAACTCAACTCCTGCTGGCAAAAAGAAAGTTAACATAACGCTTCCAAAGAAAAGCCATGTAATGAAAGGTACAGATCGAACAAGTTCAATTATGGCGGTACAAATTATTCTAATAATAGGCAAGCTTGAAGTACGTCCTAAAGCAAGCATGACTCCAAAAGGAAAAGATATTGCAATTCCAAAAAATGCTAAAACCCAAGTCAAAGCAAAGCCACCATAGATTGAAGAACCAGGTACAACTATCAGAGTTTCTGAAGTTCCACCTCTCATTAGTAAGATTAAAATTGTAATAGCTACAGACCAAACAATAAATAAGCTTCTTGCAGATTCTTTAGAGTTTGCAATTGTAGGAGCAACAGAAATTAAAATCCATAGTAGAAAGAAAAGCAGTTTCAATTGTCTAAGTACTGGAAGTGAAAAAACAACTACTGCAATTATTAATGAACCATAAACAAAGTATCTCTGATACTGCATGAGTTTTTCAGAATTTAAATAATTTATTACTAAATAGCCTATTGCTGAAAAACCTAGGATAACTGGCAAGTCAAGAGTAGTTATTTGTGAAAGCGTAAAGTCAGGTTTTCTGTAAATCCAAGTTACAACAACTAATGGTGTTAAGAGCCAAGAAACAGGCAGAATTCTCTTGAATGAAGTTAAATTTTTTGAATTCAAATATCTACCAATAAAAAATGTAACTACTAGTAGCAGGTATAGAGCTGTCCATGGATTTTTTGTTGAAGCTGCGAGAGGCAAAAGAGGGTCAGGCTCTATTCTGACATTTGATGAATCAAAAGTTACAGTAGGTACTTTAATTAACCAAATTGAAACTACTAAAAGGCCAACATAGCCAATATTTAAGTAATCTTTTGAAACTTCCTGACTAGCAAGTTTTGTTCTTATGAAATAAGACACCAAAATTAATCCTGCCAAAACTGCAAGTAAATAAATCCTTAACTCCTGTTGGAATACGTCAACAACTGTTCCTTCAACCTTGTCAATAACTACAGATGTTGGAGCAATTAAGACAAGTAAGAATAGAGATGAGAAAACTTTCATTAAAGTTGTGCCGGTTGATTTTAAGCTTGATTTTTCATTTACACTATTAAATCCCCAAGTTAAACCAAGTAATCCCATAACCAAACCAATTGTTATCCATACTCTTATGAAGTCTGATTCAGGATAAGCTTGAACCATATAAAGCCTGAGATTATAAGTAATCGCTGTCCATTCCCGTTCAGGTGAAATAAAAAATCCGATTATAGATCTAAATAATCCAATCAATGCACCAATAGAAACAAATGTAAGAATTGCTGAACCTGTGCTAGAAAAAAGATTTTCTCTTAACCACCTGTTAACTCCAGCAAATTGTACTTCTGGTGGGCTTTCCTGAATGTTTACATTATCTGCCATTATCTCTCCACAATTTTCATTTTTCTATTGTAATAATTAACAATTGTTGAAAGGGTTAAACTAATTGTCGAGTAAAAAGCCATCCAAACAATAAATACAGCAATAGTCTGCCCTTCCTGGTTATAAAGAGTTTGGCCGACCGCGACTATTTCAGGATATGCGACAGCTATTCCTAACGAAGTATTTTTGGCTAAATTTAAATATTGGTTTCCCATTGGTGGAAGCATAATTCTCAGTGCTTGAGGGAGGACAATAAGTCTTAAGAGAGTCCTTCTTCTTAAACCTAGTGAGAGTCCAGCTTCGCTTTGGCCTTTAGCCACAGCCATAATTCCAGATCTAACAACTTCAGATATAAAAACTGAAGTATATAAAATTACACCTACCCATGTAGCAAAGTATCCTACAGACATAATTTTTCCTACGTCAGGTGAATACCTAGTAAACTTCGAAGAGCCTGCCTGGATTGCTTCAGGATAACTAAATGTAAAAGGTGATCCAGAATACTCCCAGTTAAGCTTATTTTGAATCCCATCAAAAAATTGTGGTATTCCCCAATCAGCTTTAAAAAATAATTCATTTCCTAATAGAAAGTCCATTAATGAGTTGCCTAGAGGCAAAAATAACCCAACAATTAAAATAAGTACAAGTAAGGCAGCAATAATAATTCTAAATATGTCATCATCAGTTAATATTCCTCTATTCTCAGCACTTCTTGTTCTTTTAATTTCTCTAGCGATATAGCGATAAGCATAAAATGAAGCTGCAATAATAAATGTAAGTTGAAGTCCTATCCTAGGAAGTAAGTCAAACAACATTGAAACATAAGAAGCAATAAATCCAATAACCCCAACCGCCTTATAGCCACCAAACCAACCGGCGACATTCCAAATAATGAATGCACCAATAGCAAATAAGACAGGTCGTGTGTCTACACCTTCTCTTTCAAGCTTTGCGACTCTTAATTTAAATACTCTTCTAGCGATAGAAAAAGATAATAAAAACCATACTCCAAATAACCAGCTTGCTTCTCCTGGATCAAGCCATGGAAATGCTATTCCTTTTGCACTTATATGTACTACGTGTTGACCTCTGTCTACTTCTTCAAGTCTTGGAAATGAAAGAATGACTGCTTGCCAGAAAAATATTTGAACAAGCAAGGGAATATTTCTTACGGTCTCAACAAAGCCGGTAGTAGCTCTTTCTACAATCCAGTTTTTGGAAAGTCTTGCGATTCCCATTAATGTACCGAGGAAAGTTGCAAAGAAAATACCGGAAACAGTAATTCTAAGCATGTTCGCCATTCCAATCTGAAGAGCTTGTAAACCAGATTCAGGATAAGTTACGAAACCCTCTGAAACTTGAATCCCTGGGGTAGAACCCAAAAATCTCCATGAAAAAGGTAAGTTTGTTGCATTTAGATTTGTAATTGCTTGACCAAAAAAGTTGCGGATAAGGTTAAAAATTATTAGTAAGAATATAATTTGGCCTGCCCATTTAAGGAACCTAACATCTCGCCAAAACGCTGTATTTAACTTAAATTTATTCATATTTTAATAAGTAAATTGATAATACCACTCTAACTTTTTCATTTCCATTCGTCTTACAGAAGAAATGTGAAAGGGGCCTCACGGCCCCTTTCTAAAAAACAATTAAGTTTTTTTACCTTGCTGGAGGTGCGTAAATTAATCCGCCTTCAGTCCAAGGTGCGTTTGCAGAACCTTCTCTATAAAGTCCGACAGGATTTAAGTTTTTAGAATAAATCTCGTCATAGTTACCAACTTGCTTGATAACGTTATAGAAAGCATCGGCACTTAGGCCCATGACTGTTTGCAATTCGCCGTCGTTCTTGCCCATGAGTCTTCCCATTTCTGGATTTGCATCATAGTCAAAAGAATCAACGTTGGCTCTACCTACACCATATTCATCAGCGATGAATGTAGCATAAACAGTCCAGTTAACGATGTCTGCCCATTGGCTATCGTTTGAACGATATACAGGACCAAGAGGTTCTTTAGAGATTGGTGATGCTGGGAAAATTGCCCAGTCATTCAATGCACCCTCTTTAGCTCTGTTACCAACAAGACCAGATCCGTCTGTGGTTACAAGGTCACACTCACCAGCTTTGAATTTCTCCATAGCTTCTGGGAATGCTTCAACTGTAACAAGCTCAATTGCTGCTCCAGCTAATCTTGCACCTTCAGTAATGTTCTTCTCTGTTGTTGTACCAGCATTAGTACATACTCTTAGACCATCAATGTCTTTAAGAGTAGAAGAAGCAGAAAGACCATCAGAATTTCTACCCATTAATTGTTGTCCGTCATAATAGGTTGTTGGTCCAAAGTCGTTACCAAGTTCGGTATCACGGCTTTGAGTCCATGTTGTGTTTCTGACTAATAGGTCTACTTCACCAGCTGATAGGGCTGTGAATCTTTCAGCAGCTGTTAGTGCTGTAAATTCAACCTTGCTGTAATCACCGAAAATTGCTGCTGCAACTGCATAACAGTAGTCAGCGTCAATTCCTGTTACAGAACCGTCAGCTTGTGTCTCAGAGAAAGCAACTGCAGAACCTGAAACACCACACTTAAGGAATCCTCTTTCTTGAACTTGTTCAAGAGTTGATTCATGATCGTGTTCGTCCTCAACAGTAACTTCTTCTTCTGCTGCTTCAGTAGCACATGCAACTGCTACTAATGCAAAAACAAGCAGATATACGATTGATTTTTTATTCAATTTTTATCTCCTTTTAATTAAAAGTAGACAGCTTCGTTAAGAAGCCGACATGCTCTTAATTTAATATGGTTAATATTTTGAATCAATGAATTTAATGTGAAAAAATTAAAAAATTTGCATTTTTATTTAAATTCGCTAAGAAACCTCTACGGATTGCAAAAAAAGTGCATTATTATCTTATGTTGTATCTAAGGAGAAAAATTGTCCACTACCGTAGTTCTCGGAGCCCAGTGGGGTGATGAAGGTAAGGGTAAAGTCACAGATTTTTTTGCCTCAACAGCTGATTATGTAGTCCGTTTTCAAGGTGGAAACAACGCTGGACACACTATTGTTGTTGGAGAAAACAAAATTGCACTGTCGTTAACACCCTCTGGAGTTCTCTATCCTAACTGCACTCCAGTAATTGGATCAGGTTGTGTTGTAGATATTGGATTTTTAAAGCAAGAACTTGAAATGTTAAATGAAAAAAATATCAATACAGATAAGTTAGTCATTTCTGCAAATGCTCATGTAGTAATGCCATATCATAAACTACTCGATGAACTTATAGAAGAAAGTTTGGGGGAAAATAAAATTGGAACAACAAAAAAAGGTATTGGTCCATGTTATGCAGATAAAATTCAAAGAAAAGGAATTAGAATTCAAGACTTATTAGATGAAACAAATTTTGAAATAAAAGTTAGAAAAAATATAGAAAATGTAAATTTAACTCTTACAAAAATCTATGACCACTCTCCATTAGTAGTTGATAATATTCTTGATGAATTTAGCACTTACAAAGATATCATTACTAATCATGTTGCAGATGCATCTTTACTGATAGCCAATGCAATAAAGAATAAAAAAACAATTTTATTTGAGGGAGCTCAGGGAACATTGTTAGACATTGACCATGGGACATATCCTTTTGTGACAAGTTCAAATACTTCTTCTGGCAATGCAGCTATTGGCTCGGGTGTAGGTCCTAAAAATATAGATAGAATAGTTGGTGTTACAAAAGCCTACATTTCGCGTGTTGGTAGTGGCCCTTTTTTAACAGAACAAAAAAACGAAATTGGAGATTTTCTTATTGAAAAAGGAGCAGAGTTTGGAGTAGTCACTGGGAGAAGAAGAAGGTGTGGATGGCTTGATTTAATTTCCCTTAAATACTCAGTAAGAGTTAACTCTTTGACAGAGCTTTTTATAACGAAACTTGATGTACTTTCAGGTCTTGAAGAATTAAAACTTTGTGTAGGTTACAAAGATAACGATGAAGTTATCACTGACTATCCATTTAATCAAAATGTTTTAAATACCGCTGAACCAGTTTATGAAACCTTCGATGGTTGGACAGATGATATTTCAACAGTTAAATCTTTTGAAGATTTGCCAAATAATGCCCAAAGTTATATAAAAGCGATTGAAGCTTTTATAGAAGTGCCTATTACGTTTATCTCTGTTGGGCCAGAGAGAACAGAAAATATAATAATTTAAATGATTGATAGATACATAAATAATAAAATTAATGCAATTTGGAATGATCAAAACAAATTTGATACATGGAAGCTCATACAGGAGAAGTATGTTGAAACCCTTGAACAGCTAAAAATAGCTAAAGGTGGTGTTGCAAAGAAAATTCAAGAAGCTGAAGTGTTAAAAGAAGAAGTTTATAAACAGGAAGAAATTACTAATCATGATTTAGCTTCATTTGTTGACATACTTCAAAATAAAGTTGGTGAGGGCTCTAATTGGGTTCACTATGGTCTCACTAGTTCGGATATTGTAGATACTGCAAATAGTTTACTTATAATACAGTCTATAGAAGTAGCTCAAGAATTGATTCATGATTTGCTTAAAGAACTCAAATTAAAAGCAATAGATGAAAAGGATACCAAAATTATTGGCAGGACTCACGGGGTATATGCCGAAGAAACCTTTCTTGGTAATATTTTTGGAAACTGGTATCTAGAAATAAAAAGGTCTCTAGTTAGAGTTGAAAGAGCGAAAGATTCAATTGCCTTTGGAAAGCTAAGTGGCCCAGTTGGGAACCATACTGTTGTTACAGAGGAGATGGAAGAGCTAACGCTAGAAAAACTTGGACTCAAAGCTGAAATATTTGCAAGTCAAATAGTAAATAGAGATAGGTATGCTGAAGTATTTACATCCCTGTCTATTCTTGCTTCAACCTATGAGAGAATCTCAACTAATTTAAGAAGTTATCAAAGATCAGAAATTTCTGAAATGTATGAACCATTTAAAGATGGACAAAAAGGCTCATCTGCAATGCCACATAAAAAGAATCCTATAGGCAGTGAAAGAATTACTGGGCTTGCAAGAATTATGAGAGGATACACATTAAGTGGTTTAGAAAATATGGTACTTTGGAATGAAAGAGATATTTCAAATTCTTCAGTAGAAAGAATTGCACTACCAGATTGTTTTAATTTAATTTGCTTCATGACTTCAGAGCTAACATCGATAATTAGTGACCTTGTCATCAATTATGAACAAATTAAAGTTAATTTAAATAATGCAAAAAGTAAATCAATGAGTCAACAAATGTTATCTCATCTTGTAACTGAAGGCTTTAATAGAGAAGAGGCTTACAAGGCGATTCAGGAAGAATCATTTAAAAACTTAAGCCCGAATGAAATTAAGACCCACCTCGAAAAACATTTTAGTATTGAATTTCCTGATTTTGACACCCATGATAGTCAAAACATCAGTAAAGAATCTTTTGAGGATAAATTAACTTAATTTGGAAAATTTTAAAAACAAATTCATAGAGATTAAAGATGAAATTAAAAATCTCAATCCTAACAATGAATCAATTACGGATTCAATAATTGCGCCGATATTTTTTGTTATAAGTGCTAATTTTTTAGAATTGAATCAAGCGATATACAGTACAGCAGCATTATTATCTGCATTTCTTTTTTACAGAGTATTCAAAAAACAAAATTTAAAATATGTATTTTATGGTTTCATCGGATCTTTAATTGCTTTATTTATTGCCAGAATACAAGGAAGTGCATCTGGATTTTTTCTACCAGGAATTATTAGAGATGGCGCAATAGCTTTTGTAGGGGTTGTGTCAATCATAGTGGGTAGGCCTTTTACAATATATAGTTCAAAAGCTTTTAGAAATTGGCCAAAAGAATGGTACTTACATAAAAAAGTAAAGCCAGCCTACACTTTGGTAGCTATTATCTGGACATTGTATCTTTTAATAAAGGCAGGTCTACAAATTTATTTTTACAACAACCCAGAAATTCTTATAGTAATAAAGCTTGCAACTTCTAATCAAAGCACTCTTATTTTGTTAGTTGTTACATATATTGTTGGTCAAAAAAGACTACAGAAATTAAATGGGCCAAGTGTGGAAGAATTCATAAATAACACACCTGAGCCATGGACAAGTCAACAAAAAGGATTTTAAGGTTATTATTAAAATATGGATAATTTACTAAATTCAGATGCAACAACCGCCTTAATTCTATTAGGGATATTGATTGTTTCTTATGGAATTTTAAGATCTATTTTTTTTCCAGCTGTAAAAAAATTAGCAAATAGGACATCGACGTTTATTGATGATTTATTTCTTGATAAAAAATTTTTAAATAGGCTCTCCTATGTTGTAGTTTTTATCGTCTTCAATATTTTGACCGCAACGCCAGAATTTAGTATTGACCTGTTTGGCAATGTTATTGTTTCGAGACTAATAGATGCTGCATTTGCACTATTAGTCGGATTGACGATTTTAGAAGTCTTAAGCGTTTTCAATAAAATTTCTGAAAAAATTGATGTTTTAAAAGATAGGCCAATAAAAGGTTATATACAAATTCTAAAAATTATTATCTCTGCTTTTGTGGTGATTATTATTTTCGCAATCGTAACTGGACAGTCTGTAGCTTATTACATAAGTGGACTTGGCGCTCTTACAGCTGTTTTACTATTAGTTTTTCAAGATACAATTTTGTCATTTGTAGCTTCAGTTCAAATAGGTCAAAATGACATAATAAAAATTGGAGACTGGATTGAAGTTCCGGAATTTGGAGCAGATGGTGATGTAGTAGACATTGCTCTTCATACTGTAAAAGTTCAGAACTGGGATAAAACAATAACAACAATTCCGACATCAAAAATTGTAAACACTTCTGTTAAGAATTGGAGGGCAATGTCTGAGTATGGTGGAAGAAGAATCAAAAGATCTTTACTTATAGATATTTCAAGTATCAAATTTTTAACGGCCAAAGAAATTTCGGAATTAGAAAAATTAGCACCATTAAAGGATTACATATCTTTTAAAAATAATGAATTATCTGAATTTAATGCTTCTATTGAAAATCCGGATAACAATATTGAAACTAGAAAATTGACAAATATAGGTACATACAGAGCTTATGTTGAAAACTATTTGAAACAAAATTCAAACTTAAATACTGAAACTATGACATTCCTTGTTAGACAACTTCCATCCTCTCCAGAAGGTGTGCCATTAGAAATCTATACATTCACAAATACGACTGAGTGGGAGGCCTATGAAAAAATTCAGTCTGATATCTTTGATCACTTATTTGCTATTCTTCCAAAATTTGGCCTAAGAGTTTTTCAGAATGGACTGCTTGAAGCAGTAGCTGTTAAAAATTTACCCTTTAATCAGTTAGACGAATAAAATTTTTACTAAAAACAATGACCCCAAATAGTATAAAAATATAATTTAAATAATTTCCATATCTGCTGTAAGGAGTTTCTTTCTGTTTTGCCTCAAGTTTTTCAGTCAGTACTCCTGTTTCAAATAATTTAGTTTTAGCAATCACTTTTCCGTTATGATCTATAAATGCTGATTTACCAGTTATGGCTGCATGTACAATCGGCCTAGCGTTTGAAATTGCGTTTGCCCTAGACATTAATATAAATTGATCTGACATGCCGCTTTCTCCATAACTTGCTTGGTTAGTAAGTATTACAACTAATTCTGCACCATCCTGAACACTATTCCTGATATATCTTTGGAACGATCCTTCAAATGAGATAACAGTTGAAATTTTCGTATTGTTTACCATAAATATTTTTTGACCATCACCCCTGATCATGTCACGTGGAACTAGTGCTAACGGAGGAATCCAGTCTAAATATTTTCTAAATGGAATATACTCTCCAAAGGGCACCGGGTGTTGTTTTAAATATTGATCTATAATCTCACCATCTTTGTTTATAAAGACTCCATAATTTTCAAAATATTGATTTTGTATAGGTCTGTCTCCTCCTATTAAAAAATACGAATCTAGCCTCAAAGCTTCGGTAGCAATATCGTTTTGAACTCTACTATGTATTCCAGGATCATTGTTAAATCCTGTTGAGCTCTCGGGCCAAACTACAAGGTCAAAATTTCCGTCAAGAGA
>CACJUH010000007.1 GCA_902596545.1 uncultured Candidatus Actinomarina sp.
TCCATGAGTACTTAAATATAAATTTAGATAAGAATCCTATAAATTTCACCAGTAGTTCTGGAGGTGGAAATGGCGGTGGTGGTGTAAGCATTTGGATGAATGGAGTATTTCTTACGAAACTAGATAGGTACAAACAAAAAGGAGTTGTAAAAGTTAATGCTAGAATTATTAACTCTTGGACGTCTGAGGTAAATAGAGCTGAAGCAGTGTTTGTGAAACATAATGAACACACGCTTAAATTCAAAAACTTATTCAAAAATTTAAAACAACTTAAAGATTCACCGCAACGAGAACTGTATAAAAAAATAACATTTTTCTTCCCTATGAAAAATTTAGTTGATAAAAGATTCGATAATTTTGAAGTTATAAAGCCTAACTTTATTGAAATAGAATATGAACACAATACAGAAACTATTATCTGCAAAGATTGGTATGTAGATCAGGAAAAGTAACTATGTCAGTATTTGCAAATGGCTTGATGAAAAAAGCGAAAAAAGAAATAAAAAATAATTATCAAGAAACTGGTTTTTACGAAACTAATGCAGAGAGGATTAAAAGGGAGATGAAAAATTAACAAAAGATATAAAAAATATATTAATGGAAAATATAAAATTTATTAGAATGCTTGCTTTACAAACGACCTTCTACTACTGTTTATAATTCAGTCCCAAACAACCAACCATCCAGGAGGTATTTCTATGCCTATTGGTTTTGTAAGGTCTGAAGAGGAAGAAGATACTTGGATAGCAATGCTAGTCAAGCACATTCTTCACTGTAAAGATATAAACTGTGCTCGATGTGCAGATGCAGCTTTATATCAATACTGGACCTACATAGACTAATACATTTGAAGGGCTGACCTATATGTCAGCTCTTCAAATAAGTTACTGAGAAAGCAACAAAAAACCAAAAAATAAAGGTATTAGCAGAATAAAAGCGCCTAAAAGTATTCTTGTTGCATTCATATATTCAATTTTACCCAATATTTTCAGTAGATTTGCTAATTTATGCTCCTAGTTAACGAAAATTTAACATTGAAAATTACGGGTAAATTTCAAACTCCATTATTTTTATAACACGATGAAAGACAAAATAAATAAATTTTTAGAGGTCGAAGACAGAGTATTTCGTGCTCCTTACAATTTCCTCAAAGAAAAAGGAATCATTGATAAGGTTAAAGAAATAAAAACTAGATTTGTTGAAATTTATGCAAAGGACGAAGAGATTCCATATGGTGGAAATCAAATGTTCTTTGGTGACGACTAAGTCTATTTCTTTATACAGTACGGACAGTACTCGTTAATCTTGAAATCTGGAGAAGCTTTCTCTTCTGCTGATAGCGGCTCTCTACATATATAACAGTAAATATACTCTGTTTCATTGAGGTCAGTGTCTAACGCAACACGTTCGTCAAAGACAAAACAGTCACCATTCCAGTATTTTCCACCTGTCTCTTTAAAGTAGTCAAGCACTCCACCTTCAAGTTGTTTCACATCAGAAAATCCTGCTTTGAGCATAACTGCAGATGCTTTCTCACATCTAATCCCTCCAGTACAGTACATAACAATTTGTTTATCTTTGTACTCCTCTGGTAGTTGTTCTATTGCATCTGGGAAGTCTCTAAATGTATCAAGTTGAAGATCTACAGCATTTTCAAAGAGACCTACACGAGTCTCATATTCATTACGAGTATCCAAGACAATGACGTCTTCATTGTTTTCGTACATTGCAAACAGTTCTTTTGGGGTAACATAATCTCCAGTTAGTTCTCTTGGATTTATGTCATCTCTGCCCAATGAGATAATTTCTTTTTTTGGACGAACTTTCATTCTTCTAAAAGGCTGTGTCTCACTATAAGTTTTTTTTAGTGGAATGTTTAAGAATCTCTCGTCTTGTTTCATAAAATACAGAAATTGTTCAATAGATTCTTCACTACCAGCTAAAGAAAAGTTTATGCCGTTTGGACTAAGATACACTGAGCCTTTTAGCTCTAAATTATCACAGACTGACTGAAACTCTTGTACTAAAAAATCAATATCAGATAATGGCTCAAATTTATAGCCAGCTATGTTGAGTACATCTAATTTATTCACAGACATATTGTAAATCCTAATTCTTACTTTACGAGACCTCTTTTTTGAAAAAATTCAATAGTGTCATATATTGTTTCTTCGATCGGCCTAGGATTATGTCCCAGTTCTTCTCTCGCTAATGAACTAGGAACAACTTTATTCCCAGTTTGTGCAGTATGAATAGCATCTAAAGTTAACACCCTTGGTTTATTTGTTATGAGAGCTCTTATGTATTCAAAAGGAAGAGGAAGAAATGTTATAAACTCAGGAAGTGCTCCAAATACTACTTTTCTACCTAGTTGTTTTCCTATAAGTTCTCCAATGTATAGATACATATGATAGTCGCCACCAATGATGTAGTTCTGTCCTGTTTTACCATTTTCTACTGCAGAGATTGCGGCATCACATAAATCACGAACATCTATGAAGTTATAGCCCCAGTTGGGCATAAGTTTTCTTTTTCCATTCGCCATATCTACAAAAGCCTGCATAGGTAGGCCTGGCTTAAAGTCATTTGGACCAACAATTGATGTTGGATGTATGATTGATGCATCTAGCCCTTTTTCACAAAACTCATAGACAATTCTCTGACCCTCAGCTTTGGAAAAGTCATAAGGCATACCTTTTTGGTCTTCAATAAGCTTCCTATCTTCAAGCAAAGGTTCATCAATTGGAAAACGATAAAATGCATCAACTGATGAAAAATGAATGAGTTTGTTAATGCTTTTCTCTAGTGCAACTTCACAGACATTTCTAGTCCCCTCAATATTTACCGTTTCAATGGCCTTTCTAAATCTTCTATCTAAATTTATGAGTGCAGCAGTATGAAAAACTACGTCAACACCTTCAAAAATTGGATAAAGAGATTCTTTGTTCGTGATGTCGCCTTTGATTACTTCAACATCAAAACCTTCATAAGCACGGTGGTCGCCATCAAAGTCAATACATCGAATTTTATAATCTAATTCAGAAAGTTTCCTGATTAAATTTGATCCAACATGGCCTGAGCTTCCAGTAATAAGGGCGAGTTTCATTAATTTCCTTCAGTAACAATATTTATGATGTTAGTTAAAATATTTAGACTTTTACACCAATATATTTATTTAAAAAGCTTCCAAACATTTTGAACGATTCAATTGACTCAGGTAGAAGTGCCTCTATTTGAAACACATGCCAAAGTTCATCCCATTCTTTATATTCGTTAACTACGCCATCTCGCTCAAAGACTTCTTTTAATGTTCTTGAGTCTGAAAGCAAGAGTTCATGAGCACCCACTTGCACCATAATTGGTGGACAGTCTGTGTAATCTCCTTTAATTGGGCATATATATGGATTTTCTGGATCTAAGTCTTCCTCTTTGACAAAGTATCCTCCAAATCCATCAAGGTTGTATTCTGCCCACATTCTTTTAAAGATAGGGCCAATCAAGAAATCTTTTTCAGCCATATCTTGATTGTATGATTCACCAGTTGCCGCTGGATCAGCCCAAGGTGAAATACAAATTACAGCACTTGGCATTTCTTTCCCTAGCTCTTTAAGTTTTAAAAGTGTAACAAGTGACATGTTTCCACCAGCTGAATCTCCACCAAATGCAATCTGATCAGGTGAGTATCCTAAATCATTCACCATTGCTTCATACGCTGCAACGCCATCTTCAACTTGTGCAGGATAATAATGCTCTGGTGCCAATCTGTAATCTGGTATATAAATTGTAAAACCAGTCTCTCTTGCTAAATGTGTAAGCATTGGATAGTACCCTTTTGGACTTCCAACTTGATAAGCACCTCCGTGAAAATACAAAAGTATCTTTTCAGGATCGGAATTTGGTGTTGTTATTTTCCAAGTCTCCATTCCAGCAAGAGTTAGTTTTTCCTTCTTGTGTCCTTTAGATTTTGGATTTATAGCAACAACGTTATCAAAGTTAAACCTTTGAAGCTTAACCTTCCACATTTTTGGATTCCAAGGTTCTACAACTAACCATGAAATCATTGCCCCTAATTTTTTATACTTATTTTTGGCTTTTACAGCCTCTTTACTCAACATAAGCTCCCCCCTAATATCAATCTATTAATTTTTATTACTAATTTCAAATTTCAAATGTTTATTATTGAATATGGACAAATTATTAGTACACATTATTACCGGTGTTGAAAATCCCAGCCGTTCTGTTTTGGGTTTTTTGGTCGCAAAATCTGCTATTGAAGATGGAAATGATGTAACAATATTTTGTGCAGGAGATGGCGTCACATCTCTTCATGAAATCACTACAAGTGAAATGCAGGGGGTAGGCCTAGGTACATTGGCAGACCATCTTGTTGTGTTGAAAGAAAAAGGTGCAAAACTATATGCATCTGGAAAATCTGCTCAAGCAAGGGGAATCTCAAAAGAGCAATTAGAGTCTTTAGGATTTACACCTGCAACTCCAAACAAACTAGTAGAGCTAACATTTGAAGCAGATAGAGTATTAATTTATTAAAAATATAAAACACAGAAGCTTGATTTATTTTGCTGCAGCATATATTTCGTATCCCTTAATGTATGTTTTTGAAGACTCCAGTATTTTTGTTAACTATGCATTTTTAATTTTGTTCTTATCCGCCTCTATTCTTGGTTTCTACTCGCTTATTAAAAATGATTAATTTTAAATACTTAGGAGGTATTGCATTTTTGATTTTGCTTCTTTTTTTAATTGAGTTCACTCTAAGTATTTACGGGATTGAAGAGTCAATTATGTTCGCATTTTTCTGGATTGTATTTTTTATTTGGATATTGTTTGGAAAAAGTTATCTTAAAAAGAGAAACTTATGAATTGGATTGAGACTTTAGAGCAGTACTGGGATACTTGGGAAATTCTCATTGTAATAATTCCACTTATTATTTGGCAGCTTCTTAGAAAATAGAGAATCCAAACTGTACTTATATGCTTCTGTTTAAGTTAATCTATCCTTTGGTATTACATAAGTATGAGTAAAAAAGTTTATCTCCTTTGGTTTGGCCAAACTGTGTCTTGGACAGGTTCCGCAATGTCTTTTTTTGCAATAGGTGTTTGGATCTATGAAACAACAGGTAAAGCTAGTGCTCTATCAACAATTCTATTTATCGTAGCAATTGTTGGGGTCGTAACAGGACCATTTGGTGGAGTGCTTGCTGATAGATTTCCAAGAAAACAATTAATAATTATTTTTGATTTAATAATCGCTGTTTTGATGTGTGTTATTGGCTACTTTGCATTAAACGATATGTTGACATTGACTCTATTGATACCATTTGCCCTTGCATTTGGTATTTTCGAAATTGCTCACTGGACCACTTGGAGTGCTTTTCTAGGAGACGTTGTAAAAAAGAATGAAGTAACAAAAGTATCTGCATTATTTGAAAGTGCTGAGGCAATATCTGTTCTTATTGGACCAATAGGAGGAGCTTTTATCTATTCTTTCTTTGGTTTGACCGGCGTGATACTTGTTGATGTAATCACATGTTTATTTGGTGTTGCAACAATTACCTTATTTAAAAGTAAAAATGTTGAACCCAAGAGCAAAATGAATATTAGGAATATCTACCTTGATTTAATCGAGGCATACAACTGGCTGAAAAAACAAAAAGGACTACTTAGCTTAGTTCTTATTTTGGGAATTTGTAATTTTCTCTGGGGCTTTACTCAAGTCTTGCTTCCTCCTATGGTTCTAAGTTTTACTGATGCAACGGGCCTTGGTCTCGTAGAGTCTAGTATTGGGTTAGCTTTTCTATTTGGCTCTATCATCTCGCTTCGATTATCAGACTGGCTTCAAGGAAACCTTAAAGTTGCAATTTATTGTGGTCTCTTGGGAGGATTAAGTTTAGTTCTAGGGTCAATTAGACCAAGCATTATTCTTCTGTGTATCCATGGGGTAATAGGTGGAGTTAGTGGAACTGTACAATACACTGTCTCCTCTGGGGCATGGTTAGCTATCACTACAGAAGATATTAGAGGTAGGGCGTTGGCACTAAGAGGTACAATTGCTCAAATGTTAAGGCCACTAGGTGTGTTAATCGCTGGTCCATTAGGAGATTATTTGGAGTTTGATTTTTATCCAAACAATGTTGACTTACTCTCTCCACTTGTAGGACAGGGTCCAGGAAGAGGGTATGCACTTCTATTTTTTATAGTTGGAGTGTTATATATAGGAATATGGGTCTTAAATTTTAATAACAAAAACTTAAGAAATCTCTCAAGGCAGGTAAAAGAGATAACAAATAATTAGCATTAGGATATGGATCACATTGTAAAGACAGAAAACCATCCTATTAAAATAAGGAAATTTCTTGGTCCACTTGGAAGACTCATTTTAAAAGCTGTTAACTGGGATGTAGTTGGCAATCTTCCTGATAAAAAAAGAATCATTATTGCCTCAGCTCCACACTCATCTACTTTTGATGCTATTTATGCCTATTTTGTCTGCCTGGCAACAGATTTAAAATTTTATTTTCTTGGTTCTGTCTCGATGTTTACTCGAATTGTCGTGCCATTACCGTTTAAGAAAAATCCAGACAAGCTTGGTATCCCTCATCCATTCGGAAGACTTCAAAATAAAGCTCTTCTAGGATTTGGCGGAATACCAGTTTGGAGGGCTAAGTCAACAGGAGTTACTCAACAAGTAATTGAACAGCTTAAATCAAAAGATAAGTTTATTCTTTATTTAACAGTTGAAGGCGAGATGAAAACTAATCAGACAATAAAAAGTGGTTTTCATTATATTGGCAAGGCCCTAGACGCTACCATTGTGCCCACAAAAATAGATTACGAAAATAGAAGATTTGAATTAATGGAAGAGCTGCCCTTAACAAACTCAGTAGAAGAAGACAAAGAGTCCTTAATGGAAAGATACCATTTGGTTAAAGGTAGAAATAAAGTATTTTATAAACCAGGAACAAAATAAGATGTTAGTAATTTTTTTGACAATTATAGGCTCAATTACACTCTTGTATTTTTTTCCAAACATGACGCTGCTTTTTTCAATCGTCACAGTCATCTTTGCAGTGAGATGGTTAATTTACAACAATAAGTATTACGAATGAAAAAATTTATTATTTTTTTACTGTTGCTTTCTATGTGTGGAGACACTTCGATATCAGAAGTTGAACGAATGCCAGAAAACAATGAGACAACTGAGGATTCATCAACCACTGAACAAGACTCAAACATTCCTCCATTACCCACAGTCAGTTTCGACATTATTGATATCTACGAAACAAAACTTGGAACAGAACTATGCAGTGATGCAACTGAAATTGATTCAACAACTGAAGAGTGCTTACGACAATATAGAGATAATTTAGAGTTTGTATTTGGTTACGCTGAAGATCTTCGCATATATATGGATAATTTAAATGACTTCTTTGCTAATTATCCTTCTGCTTTTACAGAGGAGTTCAGGAATTTATTTGCATTTGTAAATGAGAAGTTTTCAACTGTACCTCAGAATTATGGAATTGTTGCATCTAAATATCAACAACGGTTTGGAAACTCAAGCTCACCTAGTACAACAGTGTCTACCACCACTCCTACATCAGACAACTATCTTGACTACAGAGACGTTAAAATTTTTAGAGCTTCAACGATTTCTGATCAACACATAGAGATACTCACAAAGTATATTGAGTACACAGAGCAGTTATTGTTTACTGATACACGTGTAAAAAGAGAGAATTTATATCCAATACTTGTTGTACAACTTGATTCTGAAAATTATGCATCAGCCATTGCTTTAGAAGAAGAGTATTGCCAATATTTAAATCTAGAATATCCAGCAACTTTTAATAGCACGCGTTGTAACCCAGAGTATCAAGACAAAAAAGCTGACGGAAGTATCGGATTGTTTACAGATGGTGGAAGAGTCTCAGGCTCATCAATAAGTGGCACACCTAGCGACAGAGAATGTTGTTATCTATTTATTAGTGGATCTTTCGATCTGTCTTGGGACAGTCGTTCACAAGCTTATGTAACGATCCATGAAATGTATCACATTTTTCAATTATCTAATGTTGTTGATTTTGATTATGATCTACAACAAAAAATTACTGGCAAGCAAATCGGAAGCGATAATAGAGATAAGCCTTTTTGGATGGAGGGATATGCAACATATTTTTCTCACCTTTATTATTCACGTGACATAAACGATTTTTCTCACCTAGAAAATGAGATGTATGGTGGAATGTTTAGTTGTTATTGTGGAGACAACCAGCCAATAATAAAAGAACGATATTTAAATGGACCGGAACTATATAACGTCACCTGGGAAAGCGACTGGGCCGTAGGTTATCAAGTTGGTGCATGGTTTATAGCTTACTTAACCAACATACATGGAGAACAAACAATGTATGACTTTTGGATAAATTCACAGTCAGGTATATTATTTCCTGAAAATTTTCAAGACACATTTGGAAAGGATTACGTCACCTACGAAAAAGAATTTAGAAACTTTATTATGAATAGCTCTGAAGACGAGCTTATGTCAATACTTCCTAGTAGCTAACTTTTCAACGAAATTTATCGAAAAAACCCTTTTTCCAGGCATATGCAGCTACAACGGTCAGTAAAACTCCAGAGAAAAAGGGAGGTATTCTTGAAAGTAGCAAAACAAAAGCAACAAGAACAAGTGCATAGTCAACATAGGTCCAAAACTTGCTTGTCATTTTTGGAATTAAATTAAAGTACCTAAGTATCGAGACTACAACAATTCCAGTTAATAAATAATACATTTATTTAATTGTAGGTATTAATAAACTAAATAAAAAATGTCAAAAACAGCAATAATCACAGGTGGCAACAAAGGCATAGGCCTTGCAGTTGCAAAAGATTTAATTTCTAAAAACTACAAAGTCATAATTGGCTGTAGAGATACTTCAAAAGGAAAGATGGCTGAGGAGTATCTTGGCAACAATGCGCACTTTTTAGAATTAGATTTATCAAAACCAGCAAGTGTCTTACAGTTTGTAAAACAAATTAATACTCATTTCTCAGAGATTGACGTTTTATACAATAATGCAGGTTTAATTTATAGGGATTTTGAACTTACCGAAGAAGGCTATGAGTCAATGATTTCAGTTAATTATTTCGGGGCTTATAGATTAGCTTTAATGCTTTTAGAAAACTTACATAGAAGCTCAGGAAGAATTGTTCAGGTAACAAGTCTTTCGATGTATCTTGCTAGAAAGTTTAATTTGGACTTTCTTCATTCAAAAACGGGATTTTCTCCAAGCAGTAGGTACAACCTTACAAATTTATTTAGGTCAATGTTTGCACTTGAGTTAGAGAATAAACTTAAAAAAACTTCTATCTCGGTTGCTACTGCACATCCAGGGGTTACAAAGTCAAGGCAATCAAGACCTTATGAAGTCAAAAAAATTAAGAAATCTTTTTACACATACTTTTCTACAAACATTCAAACAGGGATAGCTCCTATTATTCAGGCAATTGAAGCAGATAATGTTTCTGCAGAACGTGTTTATGCCCCAAAAATCTTTGGCTTCTATGGTCAACCAGCAACCATGCAACATAATAAACTTGTATATAACGAGGAGCTCAGAAATAAACTCTGGACTTTTACGGCGAATGAACTTAATTTAGATTTATGATAATAATTCAAACTACAGTAGACGAAGATAAAAAAGCAAAGGAATTGATTAATTTGCTAGTTGAAACAAACAAAATTGCATGTGGCACTTTTCATGAAATTCAGTCATCTTATAAATGGAAAGAAAAACTAGTAGAAGAACAAGAATTCGAAATATCTATGTACACAAAAGAATCTCTTATGCGAGAAGTTGTAGATATCATAACGCAAAGACATCCATACCAACTTCCAAAAATTACAGTTTTAGAACCCGTCTATACACTTCCTGAATATGATGATTGGGTAAAAAAACAAACCTCTTAGCCCTGTTGTCGAACATAACCAAAAATACTATATTCGTCTAAATTTATACTTCTCTCATTATTTTTGTCTAGAGCTGCAACAATTTGAGCTCTATGTTCTGTGGCGTGAAAAATCATCATAGACAATATGAACGAGATTGTGTCTGATCTCATTCCTTTGGATGTCTCATATTCAATCTCTTTGTCTTCTTTATAAACTTGTTCTATTAAATCTTTGTCAATATTCTCAAGAGCTGAAAGTAAGTCATCAATTAAATCAGGGCTGTCCATATCAAATTCAATCTTAGAAAAGGGTTTTTCTTGTAATCTCTGACTATACAAGTATGAAGCGGCAACGATATGGACCATTATTGTTTTAACTGTCCATTCTTTATCAACTACATAGTAATCAAGAACTTCAGGTCCTAGTTTTTTAACTTCTTTAAAAATCTCTTGGTTTGCCCAAGCCATATGCTTTGCTAAAAGCTCAACAGATATCATTTTTCCTCCAATTTTTTTATTCTCTCCTCGATTGCATCTAGCCTTTCTTTAACAATTTCTATATCGTCTTGATTTTGTGCACTTCTAATATATCTCTCATTTTGCCAGCGTATACCCCACTTTGTTAGAGGGATTGATATTACTGCGACAGGCAAAAGAACCAATCCTTCACTAAAAGATCCTGTCAAAGAAATTAACAAAAACAAAGCACCAAACAATGTGTACATGAAATACATAATCCACTTTTCCATTGTTTGGGTAAATTTTCGTTCTTTACTAGCTTGTGTATCCATGTATTTATTGTAATTTTTCATTTACAATAGCACCATGAAAATAATTGTTATCTGCACTGGAAATACTTGTAGGTCCCAAATTGCAGAGGGTTTACTTAAAAATAAGTACCCAGACTTTGAAATACAATCTGCTGGAACTCATCCAGAATCAGTTGTTAATCCATATGCAGTTAGGGCAATGGCAGAAGAGGGTTATGACATTAGCATGCAGTATCCAAAACTTGTTGATGATTTTATAGAAGAGTCATTCGATTACGTATTAACAGTTTGTAACTCTGCAGAGGAGCTATGTCCAGTTTTTCCTAATGCAAAAAATAGAATCCATAATTCATTCGTTGACCCCAGTAGGTCTTCATATGATTCAGATGAACATGCTCTTACAATTTACAAGCAAACAGTAAAAGAAATTTCAGACTGGATAGACAACCTTAACTTCTGATATCTATTATTTATTAAAAAGGGGGGAGTTCTTGAAGAAATTACTTAAGTGGGTTTTCGTTACAATAATTTTTCTCCAAGCAGTAATTATTGTTGCTGGTGTAATAATTTTTCGTATGCCACTCCCAGAGCATGAAATTGATGTTTCAGGATTGCCTCTAACAGACTTTGTTGAAATCATAAGAGATGAACGAGGGATACCTCATATATACGGGACTAATGTTGATGATATCTTATTTGCACAAGGCTATGTTCACGCTCAAGATAGATTTTGGCAATTGGAGTTCTGGAGTCACTTAAGTACAGGACGTCTAGCCTCTTTAATAGGGGAACCGGGAGTAGGTGCAGATTTACTATTTAGAACGTTTGGTTTTAACAGAGTTGCTCTCGCTGAGTACGAAAGTTTACCTCCTGAATTTAAACAAGACTTGATTAGCTATACCAACGGGATAAATGCTTATATTGATTCAAGAGATCAGAACAAATTAAGCTTAGAGCATTTTATTCTTCAGTTTTTAAACCCAGATTATGTAGTTGACAGATATGAACCGCATTACCCTTTAGCTTGGGCAAAGATGATGGCCTATGACCTAAACGGAAATTTTGAACAGGAGTTAAGAAATTCAAAAACCCATAACATATTAAGTTCTGAGATTATAGATTTATTAACCCCTCCTTATCCTGAGGAACATCCCTATATTGTTGAAGAATGGGCAGGAAAAGGTTCTTTTGCAACACTACAAAAACAAAGCAATATACAACAGTTCTCTCAGTCAATATTTATTAAGTATGTGACTAAAGACTTGCAAACTAATCAAGCATTAGGTTCTAACTCATGGGCAATATCAGGAGAACATACTGATACAGGATTACCACTTCTTGCAAACGACCCTCATTTATCTGTTCAGCTTCCGGCAATTTGGTACGAGAATGGGTTGCATTGTTATCCAAAAAATCGTGATTGTAATTTAGATGTTATAGGGTTTTCCTTTGCTGGATCTCCATATGTTGTAATAGGTCATAATAGTGATATCGCTTGGGGCTTTACAAATATGGGCCCAGATGTGCAGGACTTGTTTATTGAAAAAATTAATCCATCAAATCCAAACCAATACGAAGTTGATGGAGAATGGAGAGATGTTGATAGAGTCACGGAGATTATTGAGGTTGCAGGTTCAGAACCAATTGTTATTGAAGTTCGCTCTACTCATCATGGACCAATAGTGTCAGATAGAAGTTATCCAGTTAATTTAAACCCTGGCTCTGAAGAAACTTCATTTGCAGATGAAGCAAGAATTGAACTCCCAGAATATTTTGCAATATCTCTTGCCTGGCCTGCATTAGAACCAGGTACAACATTTGTAGGGATTCGTGAATTTAATTATTCATCTAGACTTGAGGAATTTAGAGAAGCAAGCAAGTTGTTCGATGTACCAGCTCAAAACCTACTTTATGCAGATAGAGATGGAAATATTGCATATCAGTCTCCAGGAAAACTACCAATTAGAGCTGAAGGACATACAGGCAGTCTTCCACAAATAGGATGGTTAAGTGAAAATGACTGGCAAGGCTATGTACCTTTTGAAGAACTTCCATATACTGTTAATCCTTCTTCAGGCTACATAATTACTGCAAACCAATCTGTTCATCCTGACCAACCTTGGCCAAATTATTATGCAAGAGGTTACCGAGCAGAGGCAATTGAAAGAGTCATCAATCAATATGTAGTGGAAAAAATAAGCGTTGATGATATGGAAGCCATGCAAATTAATAACTATGATTATTCAGCTGCTTATATACTTCCTTATGTTTTTAATAACGTTTATATTGACTCAACAGTTCTAAACCTTATGAAAGAGTGGGCCATTAGCGACTCACAATTCGAAATGAATATTGACTCAGTAGGTGCTTCGGCTTGGGCAGTGTTTTATAAAACTTTGGCATCCCAGACATTTGAAGAACTTGTAGTAGAAGATAATGCAGGTAATGAAATTTCATTACAACCCGGAAACTCAGACTCAACATCCGAAGTTTTCAGAGAAATGATTAAAGACCCTAATCATGTACTTTGGGATGATATAAATACACCAGAAAAGGAAAATCTTACAGATATTCTGGAAAGATCACTAAGTATTGCTGATGCACTAATTGTTGAATTATTTGACACTTCTGATTCCGATAAATGGACATGGGGTAAGCTTCACACTATTACCTATCCAACTAACTTTTTAGGAGAAGCAGGCATATCAATTTTAACAAGCCTTGTAAATGTTGGTCCGGTAGAATCTGGTGGTTCATCTTTTGCAATAAACTCTACCGACTGGGGTTTTGGCAATAATTTCGAAATAGGGAGTTATCCATCTATGAGAATGGTTATAGATCTAAGTAACCTTGATAATTCTCGAACTGTTCTTCCATCTGGACAATCTGGACACGTAATGTCAAAATATTATGACGATCAGGTTGAAAACTGGATAACAAACGATATGTACCCGCTTTATTTTTCACGGAAAGTTGTTGAACTTAACCAAAAAGATGTAATGTATCTTAGACCGTAATTTCTTTTCTGTAGAAGTTAAAAAAGCTGAGTGTTGCTAGCGCACATAAAAGATGCCAAATCATGTGAGCCTGAATCCATGAATCTGGATTACACCAAGGATGACCTGGAACACCTGTTCCCCATATAAGAACAGCACCAAAAAAAGACGCAAACCCAATAAAAAACCATGGAGTATATGTTCTCTTTATGTTTGGTTTTAAATTAGGTATTAATGCAGGAACAAAATATAAAAGCATTTCCCAATTATCTTGAAAATTGAGGAAAGAGTCAATAACAGGACTTCCAAACAATTGCTGAATGATTAAGACAGTTATACCTGACATTATTCTGCCAAATGCATTTGGAAATTTAATCAAAACTTCAGTCGCTATCCAAAGTCCGATACTTAATTCAAATAAATTCACTCCTATTCCAAGCCCTGAATCTAAATACCAGTAACTGTATGCGTAGTAAATAAGCAATATCGTATAAGAAGAAAAATAAGTTTTACTTGAGAAGTGAGTCAGTTTTTTTAGGTTGTAGATCCATAGAAGCAATATGTAAGCAATCATTGAGACATTGTCTAACCATGCCCCAAACTTTGTATGTGTCCCATGCATTGCCATAGACCCAGGTCCTAAAAATGTCGATGCAGCAGCATATAACAAGGCAATTTTAAAGGACCCAAACATTGGAGACTTATTGTTTGTAGCGTCGTCTGATAATTTATAAAACATGTAAAGCCCGACTGCTACAAAGCCAAGATTTCCAAGCGTGTTAGAAGGTTCTCTAAAAAAACCTCCACTTACCCTTTCGCACCATCTAGAGATTTCTCCAATAGCTTGCTCATTTTCTGCTGCAGGCCCCCATCCATTTGCACCAAACACGATAAACAGTAAGGCGGTAAAAAATACTGAATATATTGCGTAAGAAAAATAATTGGGGTTTAAATTATTTTTTTGCTGCATTTAAGGCTGTGTCCATATCTTCAATTAAGTCTTCAATATTTTCAAGCCCTGTAGATACTCTAATTAAATCTATTGGTGCGCTAGCTTCTGTTTCTTGAGCGTTATCGTGAGTCATCAGATATGGAAGCTCAATCAATGTTTCAACTCCGCCTAGGCTCACTGCTAACTTGTATAGCTCAAGAGATTTCCAAAATTTCTCTTGGTTAACATTTTCCTCAAGATAGAAACTAAGCATACCTCCAAAATAATTCATTTGTTTTACAGCAATTTCGTGATTTTCGAATCCTTTAAGGCCTGGATATCTTGCTTCCCTGATGTGTTCTGAGTTTTCTAAATATTCTGCTAATTTATGAGCATTTTCAGAATGTAATTTAATTCTAGGACCAAGTGAGTAAAGACCCCTCTGAACAAGATAAGAATCAAAAGGAGACATTATTGCTCCACCCTGTCTTTGATACAACATTAGAGTCTCATGAAGTTCAGGATCTTTGCAAACCACAGCACCACCTAATGTATCGCTGTGCCCACCAATATACTTTGTTGTAGAGTGCATTATTATATCTACACCGTGTTCAAAAGGTCTTGTTATGAATGGTGTTGAAAAAGTACTATCAGCAACTAGAAGTGTTGGATAACCGTGAACAATTTCAGATATTTTTTGTAGATCATACAAGTTCATAGAAGGATTTGAAGGAGATTCAATCCATGCCAGTTTTGTTTTCTCGTTTAGTAGGCTGTCTAGTTTTTCTGTATCTGCAAAATCACAAAAATTAACCTCTACTCCGCGTTCTCTAATAATTTTTGAAAAGTAATTAGTTGTTCCTCCATAAACATCTTTCGTTATTACTACATTGTCACCAGGTTTAGCCAGTTCAGCTATTAAGCTAACGGCAGACATGCCTGAAGCCATAGCAAATGCATGCTGTTCTTCGTAATTTTGAATACCTTCTAGTGAAGCGAGAGTTCGTTCAAACAACTCTCTAGTTGGATTATTTACTCTCCCGTAAAAATATTCTGACTCACCCGGCACATCATTTATATATGTAGTAGATAAATGAAGAGGAGGCATGACATCGCCTGAGATAGGTTCGAATCTTTTATTTGCATGAAGCGCTTTCGTATTCATGCCATATTTTTTAGATTTCCCCATATGTGAATATTAGGGTGAACATACGTATTAAACACTAAAAAAGTTTAGATTTTTACTTTTATTTCCTTGTAGCCGCGTATTCCAAATGCACCAGTTCTCTCAGGTTGGCTTTCTAACAAAATAGAATTTGAAAATAGATTGTGAAAAGAAACTTCCAGTTCCAATCTTGCTAAATGTGCGCCTAAACAAAAATGTACTCCACCTCCAAAACTAGTATGACTAAGATTCGATCTTTCAAAGTTTATTTGGTCTGGCTCCATAAAACTATCTGCATCCCTATTTGCAGACCCTAATAATATGGCCACCTTAGAGTGTTTTTTTACTTCTACACCTCCGACATAATCATCATCTAAAACCCACCTCTGGAAGAACTGAAGGGGACTATCAAATCTTATAAGTTCTTCGATAATATTTTTGATATTGTATGTTTTATCAAGATTTAAGGTATCAATGTTATAATTTGCAAGCGTCACAATAGAGTTTCCAATAGTATTTACTGTTGCTTCATGACCAGCATTTAGCAACAAAATAACTGTGCAGATTATCTGATTCTTTGTTAATTTCTGATTATTTTCAGTTACATGAGCAAGTCTTGTAATCATATCATCTCCAGGAGTGCTCACTTTCTGGTCTATAAGTGACAATGTATATTCATAGAATTCTTTAGCTGCATTTTCTGCATCAGCAGAGTCCTCGTCACTTACTTTTAAGTCATACATTTTTACAATTTTGTTAGACCAATCTAAAAATTTTTCATACATATCTTCTGGAACACCTAGCAATTTACCAATTACAGAAATTGAATACGGCTGTGCATAATCTTTAAGAAGATCAAATTCTTCACCTTTCAAACTTTCCAATAAACTTGAAGATTTATTTTCCATAAAAGGCCTTAGTTCTTGTACCTGTCTATTTGAAAAAGCTTTTGCAACGAGATTTCTTAAATCACCATGCAACTGACCTTCTAGGTTAAGTAGAGAGAATTCCTCAGTTTTCCAAAAGTATTCATATTCCTTAGGATCGATAATTGAAGACTCCGTACCTTCTAAATCATTAGGTGGACTAGATGAAAAGTTCTTACTTGTTTGAATATTTTTAACACCATCAAATCTTGTTACAAGTTGTAAATCAGTTGTTTTATCTAAAACGACTGGTGACTTTTCTCTTAATTCTTTCATAAAGGGATAAGGGTCTTTAATGAAATCTGAATCACTGCTAGGAAAATCTATTTCTGGAATAGTCATAGTTCTAAAGTATCAGTTTACAAAGAAATTTCTACAGATTTTATAAAAAATTAGTGACAATCTGTTACTTGTTGATAACATTTTTTTATGTCAGAAAAAAAGTCTATGTTAGATGGTGAAAAGCAGTATCACATTCAGTTAAAAGAAGGCGATATTGCTGATTTTGTTATTCTCCCTGGAGATCCGGGAAGAGTTGATTTTATTGCACAGCATTTTGACAACCCTAAAGAAATTGCATTTAACAGAGAATACAAAACTGTAACCGGTACATATAAAGGACGGCCAGTGAGTGTTACTTCAACAGGTATTGGTTGCCCTTCTGCAGCAATTGCAATTGAAGAATTAGCCAATATTGGCGCAAAGACTTTAGTCAGGATTGGTACTTCAGGAGCAATGCAAGAACATACAAGGGTTGGCGATTTTGTAATTGCAAATGGAGCTGTAAGACAAGAAGGAACTTCTCCTCAGTACATGCCAATGGAATTTCCTGCTGTACCCTCTGCTGATATGGTTTATGCTCTAGAAGAAGCAGCTAAAGAAAAGGATGTAAACTATCACATCGGAGTAGTTCAGTCCAAAGATTCTTTTTATGGTCAACACGACCCTGACTCCATGCCAGTTTCTCATGAGCTTAATCAAAAATGGGATGCCTGGGTAAAGGGTGGTGTTTTATGTTCAGAAATGGAAGCATCAACTCTTTTTGTTGTTGGTAGTTATAGAAAAGTTAGAACAGGGGCGTTACTTGTGGTTTATGGGGATCAAAACAGACAAGAAGCTCTCAGCAAAGAAGAGTATTTAGAATCTGTAAACAACGCTACAAATATAATTCTGGAAGCAAGCTTAAAAATTCCTAGCTAATTCTTATAAGAACTCTGAGTACCTTTTTTTGTTACAGAGTCTGTTGCTTTATGAAGTGCTAGTTTCAAACACTCTTCAATTTCTAATTTACTTGCTACTCCGAATGAGAAAGCACCCACAAAGGCATCACCAGCACCAGTTGTATCAACTGCTTTAACTGTATCAGTATTCATAATTTCTACGGAATTATTTTTTATATAGGCACAACCCTTTTCACCCAAAGTGACTACAACATTTGTTTTGAGATCATTTGCAAATAAAAGTAAATTATCTTCATTAAATACTTCACCATAAATTTCTTCAAACTCTACTTCATTAGGAATAAACCAAGAGGTGTTTTCGAGAAGAACATCCGTTGGTTTATTCGCTGGAGCGGGATTAAGTACTGTCTGCACACCATTTTTGTAAGCATAAGAAAAAACCTGTTCGTTTACATTCATAGGTATTTCAAACTGACCAACCAAGACATCGGGTTTACCAATTTTTTCTAAAGATTCTATCGCTAATGAACTATCTAATAAATTATTTGCACCAGGTATTACGACAATCCTATTTTGTCCAGACTCATCAACCCAAATAGGTGCAACTCCACTCGACCCTTCGACTGTCTGAATATAATCAGTAATCACATTGTTGTTTTTAAAATTTTCAATTGTCATCTCTCTATAGACATCACTACCAAGACAGGCAATAACATAAACTTCAGCACCTAAAAGTCCTGCCATTACCGCTTGATTTGCACCTTTTCCACCAAAGCCCATTTGATAATCTTCCCCAAAAAGCGTCTCTCCATCATTTGGTGCTCTTTTTACATAAGACACTTGATCAATATTTGCACTTCCAACAACGCATATTTTTGGTTTCATAATCTAAAAGTATAAAAAATTATTTGTTTAAAATCTATTAGGATTTTTACATGGAAATTAATTGGGAATCCCAAGTCTTATCATCGGTTTCAAAAGTCATTCCACAACTTTCTTGTTTGGAAATAGATATAGAAAAATTACATGAATCAGCGATTAACTTAAGCAAAGAAGATTTTGGAATCAATTATGAGGGAAATCCAAATATTGTTCCCGTGGAATATATAAGAAAAACAATGTTAATAAATACTCTAAACTTTGTATTTACTGATTTTTCGACTTCTGTGAAATATAAAATTGAGAACTTATCGGATACTGACGCAATGGTTTATCAAATCGACAAGGCTTTAATTGAAGGAGCCCCTCTTACCCAGGGTCACTATATGAGAGACATGGACCTAGAAGAATTTAAGAGAATTTTTACTGGGAATATTGAAATGCCTATGGCAGATGAAAAAGTCGAAATACTTAATAATGTTGGAGATACTTTAGTTACAAAATATGACGGTGATTGGATAAATTTCATAGACGATGGTCCGAAAAAACTGTATGACAATGGAGAAGGCTTAGTTGAAAGACTAGTGAGAGATTTTAAAAGGTTTGATGATCATTCAATTTTTGAAAATGAAAAGGTATATTTTCTTAAATTAGCTCAGCTAGCATTCTGGGGAATCCACAGAGAGCTTTCAAAAAGTTATTTTTTCATAGAGGACATGGAGAATATGACAGCATTTGCTGATTATATTATTCCAGTTGCATTAGAGAGTTTTGGAATTGTTAAATACTCATCTGGATTAAAAGAAAAAATAGATTCAGGAATTCTTGTTGATAGAGACTCTATTGAGGAAATTGAAATCAGATCTACTTCAATATATGTAACAGCAAAATTAACAGAGCTTATAAATAAATATAAAAATGAGGAAGAAAAAATAATAATTCCACAACTAGATTTTAAACTATGGACTGATTTTCATGCTGATGAGAGACCTCATCATTTGACTAAAACAATTATGTATTAGTCTTCTCCCCAAGTGTCATCGAGAAACCCTTTTCTTCCACTGGCTTTTGCATACATTTGATAACGCATACTTTGCTTTTTATAAAAGTCCTGATGATATTCTTCAGCGATATAAAATGCAGGCGCTTCTGAAATTGCAGTAACAATTGGCTTATCAAATTTACCTGAATTTTCCAATTCGACTTTGGATTGTTCGGCTAAATCTTTCTGTTCACTGCCAACTGTAAAAATCTCAGTTCTATATTGTGACCCCACATCTGCAAATTGATAATTCAATGCTGTTGGATCAATATTTCTCCAGAATACTTCTAATAACTCTTCATATGTAACAGTTTTTGGATCAAATAAGATTTCTACTACTTCTGCATGTCCAGTTTCGCCTGTAGTGACCTCCTCATATGTAGGATTTTCTGTAGTACCTCCCATATATCCCGATGTGGCTTCAATCACACCTTCCATTGCTTCGAATGGTGGCTCCATACACCAAAAGCAACCACCGGCAAAATAAGCTTTTTCGTATCCATTGTCATTCATTACAACTCCTGAGCTAGTTACTGAACATGATATAAATATTAATAAGAATAAATATTTTAAATAACTCACATCTTGATGTTATTGGCAATGTTTAGAAATAATAAATCATATCAATAAGTATCTTGTTTAATAATAAAAATTTAATAGAATAGGTATGAATCCTTCGACTTATTAAAGCGGAGAGAGGAAAATGAAAAAAACAGTACCTTATATTAATAACTTAAAAGGAAATCGAGTTATCTCCATGATGACTGCTTATGATTATCCAACTGCTAAAGCAGTTTCAGAAGCTGAAATTGATATTATTTTAGTTGGTGATTCTTTAGCACAGGTTGTTTTAGGCCATGACGATACACTATCTGTGACTGTTGATGAAATGCTACACCATGTAAAAGCAGTAACAAATGCCAACCCGTCTTCATTAGTTGTTGCAGATATGCCTTATTTGTCCTATCACATAAATGTTTCTGATTCATTGAAGAATGCTGGAAGATTTATTCAAGAAGGCAAAGCAGATGCAGTAAAAGTAGAGGGCGGAGAAAAAAGAAAAGAAGTCATCAATGCATTAATAGATGCTGAAATACCAGTGATGGGTCATTTAGGTTTAACGCCACAATCAAAAAACTTAATGGGGGGTTACAAAATTCAAGGTAAAACTCTAGACCTAGCTAAAAAACTTTTCGAGGACGCTCTTCTTTTGCAGGAAACAGGATGTTTTGCAATTGTGTTAGAAGGAGTTCCTACTATTGTTGCTCAATCTATCTCAGAGAATTTAACAATACCAACAATAGGTATAGGTGCTGGAAAGTATACAGATGGACAAGTTCTTGTAATCCATGATCTCATTGGCATGAAATCTAAAGAATACATAGATGCTAAATTTGTTAAGAGATATGGTGAGCAATATGATTCAACAGTTAAAGCACTGGTTGAATATAAAAAAGACATAGAAAACTCTAATTTTCCAAGTGAAGAACATTCCTACGATATGGGTTCTGATATTCAAGATTCACTTAAAGAGTGGAAAAAAGAAATTAAAAAAATTCTGTCATAGTACATATTTAGTATTAAATTAATTAGTACCTGCTTCGAAGGAAGCCACGTACAAGTGTCCATAGGAGAAAAATGAATAAATATGACTTAGTCTCAATAGTGAGACCTACAGCAGACGAATCAATCGTTGATTCAATTCACAAATCCATTTCAGAAGTTATTTCTAATGGTGGTGGAAATGTGTCAGAACAAGGCGTTTGGCAGAGAAGAAAGCTCGCTTATGAAATAGACACATTCAAAGAGGGAATTTATACTATAACAACATTTGAAAGTCCTTCAAATGTTCCCGCAGAACTCGATAGAGTGCTAAAAATATCTGATGATGTGATTAGACACAAAGTCTTAAAGATGGAAAGCTAGAGGTAGATAATAATGGCAGATAACGCAATAACAATTGTTGGAACCGTAACAATGGATCCAGAATTAAGAAAAACAGGAACAGGAATGTCTGTTTTAGAAGTTAATTTCGCAGGTCCAAAAAAACGAAAATTTAATCGTGATACAAGCCAATGGGAGAATGTTGAAGATGATCCACAGTATTTTAGTGGCGTTGCTTTTGGAGACTTAGCTGATAATGCAAATGCAACAATAACAAAGGGTATGAGGGTTGTAATTGTTGGAAAGCTCAATTATTCCTCTTGGCAAGATCAAGAAGGAAATAATCGTTCAAAAGTTCAAATAGTCATAGATGAAATATCTCCTAGCTTAAGGTTCGCTTCAGCTACAGTTAACCGACAAGAGTTGAATTCAGAACCAGTAGCTAGAGAAAACTACGAAGAAGACGAAGCACCGTTCTAAGGAGTTTTATTATGGCAAATGGAAAAAAAACCAGTGGAAGAAGATCTTCAAAATACGAAGCTCCCAAACAAAGAAGAATTACAAAACAGCAAATAGAGAATGCTACTTACAAAGATGTTAAGTTACTAGAGAAATTTGTTTCTGATAGAGGAAAGATTAGATCTAGTTTAATTACAGGCATTAGTAAACAAGAACAAGCAAAAGTAGCTCGTCTAATCAAAGTTGCTAGAGAACTTGCTTTGCTTCCTTATGTAACTACAAGTTCATATAAACAAAGTTACAACAGAAGATGAAACTCATTCTCAATTCTGATGTAAAGTCTCTTGGAAGAAAAGGAGATGTGGTTGATGTAGCTAAAGGATATGCTAGAAACTATCTTCTACCAAAAAAACTTGCTATTGTTGCTACTTCAAGCAACCTTAAATTTGCAGAGGAACTACAAGAAAAAAGAGAAATGCAAACACAAGCTAATGATGAGTTAGCTGAATCAATTAAAACTGCGCTTGCAGATGCAAACATTGTAATATCTCAAACTACAACAGATGAAGGAACTCTTTATGCAGCAGTTAACAACGAACAAATTGTAGATGCGATAGAAACTTTCTCGGGATTTAGGCTAGAAGCTGAGCAAATTGATATGGAAAATCAAGTTAAAGAAATAGGATTACACACAATTTCAGTTGTATTAGGCCCAGATACAAAATTTGAAACAACTTTAGAAGTAATACCTGAAACAAAATAATGGCTGGACCTGAAGCACTTTCATCAAGAGACAGTCAGTCTTTAGGTAAAGTTCCACCACACAGTCTTGAAGCCGAAGAGGCACTTTTAGGAAGTGCTTTGTTATCTAGAGATGCTGTCTCTAGATTAATGGAAGAAGTAAGACCAGCTGATTTTTATAGTCCTTCAAATCAAACAGTTTATGAAGCAATGAAGGGTTTATTTGATACAGGAAAACCTATTGATACAGTTACAGTTTCGGAGTTAATATTTAAAGATTCAAAAAACTCTAAATCGATAAATGCTTCATACATTGCACGTTTAGTAGATAATGTTCCAAGTTCCGCAAACTTTGAAAGATATATTGAAATAGTTCTAGAACACTCTCATAGAAGGAAATTGTTAAAAGCTAGTGGAAGAATTGAGCTTCTTGCAATGGCTATGGATAAGGAAATTCACAGCGTTCTTGATGAAGCTGAGCAAACTATTTTTACTGCCTCTGACGATGCTATTGGAGATGGACTAGTTGGAGTTAATGATGTTCTAGAGGGTGCAATTGAAAGAATTGAAGAGATTGAAAATCGTGGAACTGGCTTATCAGGACTTCCTACTTATTTTTCCGATCTTGATTATTATTTATCAGGGCTTCAAGAAGGAAATTTAGTAGTTCTTGCATCTAGACCCAGCATGGGTAAATCTTCACTTGGTTTAAATATTGCTACGAATGCTTCAAAAGAAGGTAAAGTTGTTGCGTTTTTCTCTCTGGAAATGACAAAAGAAGAACTGGTGCAAAGAGTTTTATTTTCCGAAGCAAAAGTTACTTCAGGGGATGCTAGAAAAGGACAACTCGGACCTGAAAAATGGTCAAGAGTTGTAGAAGCTGCATCCAAAGTTAATAGTCTTCCACTCTATTTTGATGATGCACCAGTAATCACAGTCACTGATATTAGAGCTAAGTCAAGAAGACTGAAATCATCAAAAGGTCTAGATTTAATTATTGTTGACTACCTTCAACTTATGCAAAGCTCTTCTGGGGATAACAGACAGCAAGAAATTGCTGAAATTAGTAGAAATTTAAAGAACTTAGCACGTGAATTAAGAGTACCAATACTTGCCCTCTCACAGCTAAACAGAGCAGCAGAAGCAAGAGAGGATAAAAGACCAAGATTAGGAGACTTGCGTGAATCAGGTGCGATAGAGCAAGACGCAGATATTGTGATGATGCTCTACAGAGATGATTATTACAATCCTGGGACTGAAATACCAGGTGTTGCTGAAGTTAATATTGTCAAAAATAGATCTGGACAAACTGGAAAAGTTGAACTGTTCTTCAGTAAAGAATTTACACAATTTAGTAATTACTCAAAACAAGAACAGCAGTAAGTTTGAATCTAAAACTTAGGGCCTATTTTTTAATAAGTCTTTTAGCTATTTCTTGGGGTACAATTCCTCTAATTATCAGAACATCAGATATTAGCCCACTTTCACTTGTAGGTATTAGAACATTTCTAGGGTCAATTTTTCTCTTGTTATTTGTTCTCAAGAAAAGAGGTATAACTAGGAAATTATTCAATTCTGGATTTGTATTAGGACCTTTATTAGCAATTCACTGGTCAACTATGTTTAAGTCTATAGAACTTAATAGTGTTGCAGTTGGAATTGGACTTGTGTTTTCTTATCCAATTTTTGTAATATTGATTGAAATATTAAGAGGTCAAAAGGTTGTAAGAGCTCAAATCTTAATAATTTTTACTGGATTCTTTGGTTTGTTTTTTCTACTAGATATCTCAACTATTGCCTCACCAATTGGAGTTCTTTACGGGATTATCAGTGCAATAACTCTTGCAATCCTTATTATTTATGGATCCGAAAAGTCAAAAGAATATGGCGGTTTAAACGTTGCATTTATACAGGTAAGTTTTGCAGCAGTATGTTTATCTCCATTTACAGTTTCTGGATTTGGTTGGATGTTAGAGAATTTAATGGTAAGTATATTTTTGGGATTCTTTTTAACAGGAGTAGGTTTAGCCACTTATTGGTATGTGGTAAAAATTATTACACCATTGTCAATTGGGACAATAACCTATCTAGAACCAGTCACGGGAGTAATTATCGGCACTTTGATTTTAAACGAATCGCTAAAAGGTTTTCAATATTTTGGCTTTGGTTTAGTTATTATTGCAGGAATAGCTCAGGTTTATTTAGATTCTAAATAGACTTCAGGCTCAAGTGCTTTATATTGGTCATAGTAAGAACTATTTAAAGCCATGAATTTATTAAAGCTCCACACTGCATATTTATCGAAGTAAGACTTAATCATTCCAATGGTTGCTTTTGATGGGGTTGATAATCTAATATATTCTTCTCTATCAAGGTGTTCAACTATCTGACCATCTGTATTTATTTTTTTAATTGCATTAGTTACATTGTTAGTAGTTATTTTGTAGTCTGAACTAATTAAGTTGCTGAGCAACATAGAAAGTTTTGGCTCTTCAGGTGCTGTTGCATCTATTATCACGCATTCTGTATCATCATTAAAATTTAATTGATTTGAGTCTTCAAATTCTCCTAAGTTTTCAAATTTAAGGGATCCATCTTGACCACTTAAATTAAACAAAGTAATAGAAGTATTAATCTCAAGCACTAAAATTTGCATATAAATTAAAGTAATAATATTTTTGAATAATAAGAAATTATTAAAGAAAATTTTTGAATAAGGTTTGATGTAAATATGACAAATGTTAAGGGTTTAGGTGCCTCATTAGGTGTTGCAATAGGTTCAGCATTTGTTTATGAGAACGAAATAGATTTCGGTAAACAAGCAGTTATTTCCCAAAGTGAAGCCAGCAAGCAATTGATTGATAAATTTAATTTTCAAATTAATGATTTTCGCTCAAAAGATAGAAATGATGAAGCTGATATCTTAGATGCCTATATATTAATACTTCAAGATCCAGAAATACTCAATCAACTTAATCAAAATCTAGATTCATCAATATCGGAGGTTTATGAAGTTTTTACATCTACAGCAAAAATATTTGAATCTATGGAGGATGAATATTTCAAGCAACGAGCTGAAGACATAGTTTCTGTTGGAAAACATCTAGTTTTCAATATGCAAAATATCGAAAAGGAAATCTCATTAAGCGACAATACGATTTTAATTGCTAAAGACTTAACACCAGCAGACACATCATCAATGGATTTGAGCAAAGTGTGTGGAATTATATTAAAAGAAGGAGGACTTACTTCACATGCTGTTATCGTCGCAAAAAATTTGGGTATTCCATGCGTGATTGGTATTAAAGAACAATTAGACACCATTACTAATGGTGAGTCGGTGACAATTGATGGTAGCACAGGAGATATTGTTGTTTCACCTAGCGATAGTCAGATTTCTGCTTTGGAGCAAAAACAAAGCAAGATTGAGGATTTAATTCAAAATTTCACTGAAAAAAAATATAAAAATCTTGGAGTTGAGTTTAGAGTCAATATCGGATCGTTAGAAGAAATTAATGCATTTAATCATCCATTTTTAAACTCTATAGGCCTATTTAGGTCAGAATTTATATATCTTGACAACTCAACCAAACCAACACTTGAACAACAAAGCAGTGTTCTCAAAGAGATAACTCAAAAATTTTCTGGAATTATTGTTTACAGAACTCTTGATATAGGAGGCGATAAACAAGTAGACTATCTTAATTTGCCTATAGAGGAAAACCCATTTCTTGGTGTTAGGGGCATCAGGTTATCTCTAGGAAATTTAGACTTATTTGATTCTCAAGTGAAGTCAATTTTAACTTCTGAATCATTAGAAAGAATAAAAATTATGTTTCCTATGATTTCTACAATAGAAGACTTTATAGAAGCCAAAGCATTTGTTACTAAAATAGCGAAAGAACTTAATGTTGAAGCTCCGCCTATGGGAATTATGGTTGAGACACCAGCATCTGCATTTATTGCTGACAAGTTTTCAGAAATTGTTGATTTTATATCCATAGGCACAAATGATTTAACGCAGTATATTATGGCTGCTGATCGTGGCAATATTGATTTAGGTCATTACCAAGACCCCCTTCATCCGGCTGTGCTTAGAGCTATATCGAATGTAATTGATTGCTCTAATAAAAATAATATTGAAGTTTCAGTTTGTGGAGAAATGTCTTCAGATCCGGTTGCAGCATTTGCATTATACATACTTGGTTTAAAGACATTTAGCATGGCCCCATCAGCCGCTCCTTTTGTATTCGAAATTTTAAATACACACTCAAAAATTAATAAAGTAACTGTTAAAGAGACTATATTGTCACAAAAAAATGCTGACGAAATAAGAACCACTATCAAGGATATTATAAGTTGAAAGTACATTCAATTCTCTTAGCAGGAGGTTCTAGCGATAGATTTAACAATGAGGAAAATAAAGTCTACTTTCCAATTGGCGGTAAGCCAGCCTTGTCTTGGGCTTTAGAAACCCTCGATAATTCTGATAAGGTGGACTCTATTTTATTGGTAGTAAGAGATGAAGATTGGGATAAAACTAATAATGTAATCGAGCTTGTAAATCCCAATAAACTTTCTGGTGTGACAATTGGTGGTGATACTAGACATGAAAGTGAATATCAAGGACTTGCATATTTGAAAGAACGCCCTGATGTTAGTGAGGCAGATTTGATATTAATTCATGACGGTGCAAGACCTTTACTCCCAAGTTATTTACTTGATGAACTCATTGATGTTGCTATTAAATATGGTGCCTCTGCCCCAGGTTTTAACTCAGATAACTTGATGAAAAAGCAGGAATTTAAAAAAGAAGAAATTCAAGAAACAATTGTAGAAATTCAGACTCCACAAATTTTTCCAGCATCAGAACTTTGGAAGTCTTACGAATTAGCAAAATTAGATAACTGGCAGGCAGTGGACACCACAGAATGTGTATCAAAATACTCTGAGCTTGAAGCAGTTGTGATTCCGGGAGATCCAAGGAATATGAAGGTAACTTTTATTGAGGATATATTCGAACTTGAACAAATGATTTGAAAATTTAACTTGAATTAATTTAAGTTAAAATCAATTAACTTAAAAACATTATAAATTTTTGTTACATCTTTTTAAAGATTTCGCGAATTTACCAAATCTGGGTGGATTGATTTAGGTAGAATTAAAGTATCAATTTAGGTTGAAGGGGAAAAGGTGTTATCAAATTCACCGTATGCCTTAGGTATAATTTTTGTAACTCTTGCATTAATGTGGGTTTTACAAATGTCTCTTGCTAAAAGACAAGCGACTGGGTTTTTGAATGCTGTAAACAGCATAAAAGGACCAGGCTTAGAAGTAGCAATAGGAGTCAATCAACCTAAATGGGGAAGAAAAAAAATCTACCTAGCGATTTCAGTTGATTCAGATTCTACTGTTGTTAATGCTCTTACCCTAGAGGGCGTAACTACTTTTGCAAAAAGTAAAAACGTTTCATTATTTAATGGTATGAATCTGCAAGAAATTGTTAATTCAAATAACAACGAACCTATCTGGCAAGCTGCAGAAATGGCAGCAAACACTTTGATTAAAAAATTTCAAAGCGTGTCAGAAAGTGGTTCAACTAATTAATAATAAGGAGGGGGAGATATGGATGCTTTGGTAGCAGGCGCAGAAGCCTTTATCCAAGTATTTAGAACCGCTGCTGATGTATTTGTTGGTTTCACAACAGGAATTATTCCTATTGTGGTTGTGTTCTTGACCGCAGTAAACGCTTTGGTCAAGTTTATTGGTGAGGAGAGAGTAGAGGGCTTTGCAAAATGGGCTTCTCAAGAAGGGGCAATATATATGCCTGTTCGATATACTCTTCTTCCATTTGTAGCGGTGTTTATGCTAACAAACCCAGTTTGCTATACATTCGGTACATTTTTACCAGAAAAACACAAACCAGCTTTTTATGATTCAGCAGTAAGCTTCGTTCATCCAATTACGGGAATTTTTCCACATGCAAATGGAGGAGAATTATTCGTGTGGTTAGGGATTGCAGCAGGTGTAGAAATAGTTGCACCGGATATGGTTACTGCTTTGGCAGTTAGATATCTTCTTGCCGGTCTTGTTGTCATTTTAATTAGAGGTATCGTAACAGATATTATCTATAACATTATGACTTCTAGAAGGGCAGGTGTTGAATAATGCAAGCTTTAATAGAAAAAATTGGTCGTTCAGTTGGTGGCGTGGTTGGAACATTGTTCCAAGCAGGTCGTGATGCTGTTGACCTATGTTTAAAAACAATAATTCCATTTATGGCATTCGTTACATTCGTCATTGGTTTAATTTTAGAAACTGGTGTTGGTGATGCTATTGCTAATGGTATTAAAGGTTTTGCAAGCAGTTTAGGCGGTCTTATGATCGTTTGTATCATTTGTGCGATACCTGTTTTGTCACCACTACTTGGACCTGGTGCAGTTATAGCCCAGATCGTAGGTGTGTTGATAGGTACAGAAATTGGACGTGGAAACATTGATGTTTCAATGGCACTTCCAGCATTGTTTGCAATCAACCCGCAGGTTGGTTGTGACTTCGTACCTGTTGGCCTGGCTCTTGGTGAGGCAGAACCTGAAACAGTTACGGTTGGAGTTCCAGCAGTTCTAACAAGTAGAATGATTACTGGTCCAATCTCAGTAGTTGTTGGTTATTTATTTGCATTGGGTTTGTAAACACTTAACTTAACAATTTTTAAATTTGTGACGCTCTGACTAAAATCAGAGCGTTACAGATTTTAAAGGAGAAAAATGTCAGATTACAAAAAAGTAAAAGTTGAAGCAGGACCAAGCGGTTGGGGAGGTCCTTTAGAAATACAACCAACTGATGAAAAAAAGTATATTGTTTGTATTACTGGTGGAGGCATTCATCCAGTAGCTCAAAAAATAGCTGATTTAACCGGAGCAGAAGCTTTTGATGGTTTTAAATCATCACCAGAAGGAAGCTTTAAAGCGATGGCTTGTGCAGTAATAGATTGTGGAGGAACAGCAAGAATTGGTGTATATCCTATGAAGGGCGTACCTACTATTGATATTCACGACACCACACCAGCAGGTCCACTCGCACAATTTATTAAAGAAGAGAACTTTGTTTCTGGAGTTTCTGAGGATCAAGTTTCTGAAGCTTAATGCAAATTTATTCTTCAGAAATAGTAAGAATAGGTGAACAAGCTAAGTTATTTTTAGATGAAGGTATTGTAGTTTTTTTTGGAGACAATGCTCCTGAAGAATTACAAGATTTTGCTGTAATACACAAACTACAAGAAATTACTGGCAAGATTAAAGTTGGATCCGAAGTAACTCTTTCAGATGTTCAACTCAAAGTAACTGCAGTCGGAGATGTTGCAAATGAAAATTTTAAAAACTTGGGACATCTTGTTCTTAAGCTTGACGCTGCAACAGAAGCGGCTCTACCGGGAGATGTTAGTTGTAGTTACGATAAAAAGCCTGAAATAGAAGTCGGCGATAAGGTAATAATAAACGAATGAATTTTACAGAACTTTTAGTAGCTAGAGAAAAAGAACTAGGAAGACCAGTAAAAGTAGGTCTTGCTGGTGCAGGTCAAATGGGCTCAGGGCTTGCTGCTCAGATAGGAAAAATACCAGGTATGAGTCTTGTCGCATGTGCAGACATTGATACCTCTAGAGCAGAAAATGCTTTAAAACTTGCAGGAATTCAAAGTGTAAAGCATAACTCTGATGCTTCAGACTCTATTGAAAAAGGACAAGGCGGAGTTGTAGACAAAGCAGCAGCCTTAGCAGAATTACCAATAGACATTGTGTTTGAGGCAACAGGAGTTCCATGGGTAGGTGCAGAAGTTGCAGAAGCATGCATAAATGCAAAGAAGCACATTTTAATGTTAAACGTCGAAACAGATGTCACAATAGGTATGTATTTAGCAAACAAAGCAAACGCAAATGGTGTCGTATACAGTGTTGCCAATGGTGATGAACCAGTCGCTTGTAAGGAGCTTTACGACTTCTCTGTTGACCTTGGATTTGAAATTGTATGTGTAGGCAAAGGCAAAAATAATCCATTAGATCAAACCGCAAATCCTGATACTTGTTTGGAAAAAGCCACTAGGAAGAAAATGAATCCAAAAATGTTAGCCAGTTTTGAGGATGGATCTAAAACAATGATTGAAATGACGGCACTTGCAAATGCTATAAATCTACCACCTGACAAAATTGGTATGAACGGGCCTGTAAGTGAGGTCAATGATTTAAACAAAGTCTTAATTCCTAAAGAAGATGGAGGAGTGTTAGCAGGCACTGGAAGAGTTGATTACGCATTTGGTCCCGCACCCGGTGTGTTCTCAATTGTAAAGTCTGAAAACCCAACTGTAATTGAAGAAATGGAATATCTATCAATGGGTGAAGGCCCATACTATACGCTCTACAGACCTTATCATCTTGCTTCAATTGAAGCTCCTAGAAGCATAGGAATGGCAATTATCAATAATGAGCCTGGATTACAACCAAAATCATGGATTGCTGAAGTTATAGGTCACGCAAAAAAAGATCTTCAAAAGGGAGACCAGATTGATGGGATAGGAGGGTTCAGTTCATATGGCGTAACATACCCAGTTTCAGAAGCAGATAATCTAGTTCCACTGGGCCTATTGGAAGGAGCCGTTGTTGTAAAAGACGTTAAACAAGGTAATCCTATTTCTTATGATTCAGTTGAGCTACCAGAAAACCTAATAAATAATTTAAGAAAATTACAAGAAGATAGTTAAATAGTTTTTAATGACACTAACACTTGATAAGCAATTGGAACTTCATCGAATGATGATGTTAATCAGATTGTTTGAAGAAGCTTTAGAAGAAATGTTTTCAAGAGGGTTACTTCATGGGACAATGCATTTATCTATAGGTCAGGAAGCTTCAGCTGCAGGAGCATGCTTAGCACTCGATAAAGAAGACCTTATTACATCGACTCATAGAGGTCATGGACACTGCCTTGGTAAAGGTGCTGACCCATTCAAAATGTTTGCAGAGCTACTAGGGAGAGAAGATGGCTATTGCAGAGGTCGCGGAGGATCAATGCATATTGCTGATTTATCAAACGGCAACCTTGGAGCAAATGGAATCGTTGCTGGCAGCTTAACAATATCAGTTGGTGCAGCATTGTCTTTTCAAATGCAAAAGAAGGATAATATTGTTTTATGCTTCTTTGGTGATGGTGCAGTAAATGAAGGGTCTTTTCATGAAGCACTAAACCTAGCTTCCCTTTGGGACTTGCCCGTACTTTTTCTTTGTGAAAATAATCAATATGGAATGTCCATGGCTTCAGACAAAGCGGTGGCAGGAGAATCAATTGCATCAAGAGGAAACTCTTATGGCATTGAGAGCATACAAATTGATGGCAATGATGTTGAGGCTGTATTCGAAAGTGTAACAAGTTTTAAAAATGAAATACTTACCACCAATAGGCCAAAGTTTATAGAAGCAGTAACTTATCGTTATAGAGGACATTCGAAATCTGACAGGAATCTTTATAGAACAAGTGATGAAATCGAATACTGGAAAGAGGAAAAAGACCCAATAAAAAGATATATTGGAAAGCTTATAGAGTCAGGGGTTACTGAAGCAAAACTTAAGGAAATTGATGAAGGTGTAAAAGAGCTAATTCGTAATTCTGTTAAAAAGGCACTTGATTCGCCAATGAGCCCAGTAACAAATTTAGAGGAAGATTCATATGCCTGAACTTACTGCTGGACAATCAATAAATAAAGCTCTCTCTTTAATATTAGAAAAGAATCAAACAGCATTCTTAGCAGGAGAAGACATAGGAATTTATGGTGGTGCATTCGGTGTAACGGAGGGTCTTCTAGAAGAGTTTGGTAGTGAAAGAATAAAAGACACTCCTATTTCTGAAGATGTAATTGCGGGTTTAGCAGTAGGCGCTTCAATGACTGGAAGTAGACCTATTGTTGAAATGCAGTTCAGTGATTTTATTGTTAACGCAATGGATCCAATAGTAAATCAAGCTGCAAAACTTCATTTCATGTATGGAGGAGCTGTTAATGTTCCTATAGTTGTAAGAGCTGCTAGTGGAGCCGGTACAGGCGCAGCAGCTCAACACAGTCAGTCCCTTGAGTCTTGGTTTTGTCATGTACCAGGCTTAAAAGTAGTCACTCCTTCAAACGCACAAAATGCTTATGATTTATTATTAAGTTCTTATGTAGATACAAACCCTGTTATTTTTATGGAGCATAAGTTGATTTATAAAGTAAAGGAAAATGTAACATTAAATCCAATTCCAAAAGATTCTAGTTATCTGGGTAAAGCATCAATTGCACAAGAAGGTACAGATCTTACTGTTGTTTCTTACTCTAATATGGTGAATGTTGTTAAAGAAGCTGTTTCGATGGATGAACTACAAAATTATTCAATTGAGATAGTTGACTTACAAACAGTATCACCAATAGATTTTGAAACTATTAAAAATTCATTAATTAAAACAAAAAAACTTTTGGTATGTCAAGAAGCGCCTTCAAACAGCTCTGTTGGAACAACTGTAGTTTCAAAAGTAGTTGAAAGTGATCTATTCAATGTTTTAGAAATTGCTCCAAAGCTTGTTTCAGGATTACACTCCCCAATGCCATCTGCAAAACATTTAGAATCAACCGTTATTCCCCAAAAAGAAGATATTTTAAATGCTATTCAAGACATGCTATAAATATATATATGGCTAAAGAAAATATTTTATTACCTGCAATGTCTGATCAAATGACTGATGCTGAGCTACTTAGTTGGAAGATTTCAGCTGGAGATAAGGTTAATAAAGGCGATATTCTATGTGAGATATCTACAGACAAAGTAGATATGGATCTTGACTCACCATTCACGGGAGAAATACTCTCTTTGAAAGTTGAAGAAGGTGATGTGGTCAATGTTGGCGATGCAATAGCTGAAATAGAAACAGAAGAAGACAGTTTACTTGGCTCTATTTTTGATTAACAGCTAACAAGAAGTATCTTTAGTGATTGTAACTATCTCTTTTTCTTCTTTTTTTGCAAACTCACCTGAAATTAAGACACAATCTTTTTCAACTGCAATATTTTGATTTATTAGGATACTGCACTCAATTGTTTTATCTTTATATTCTGATTTATAAAAATTAAGACAGTCATTTATTTTTTTCTCAGCATTATTTGTGTTTATTTGATAAAGCAAAACCTTTACTTTATCATCGCCAACTTCAACAGACTCAGGATCAATATAAAAATTTTCTTCATAAAGGTTATCTAACGTATCACTAGTTTCAGTAGTTAAAAAACCTGAAGCACTACTTGAGATAATTCCTAAAAAACTAGCACCTATAACGATATATAGTAAATTTTTCATATTTTTTTGAAGTTAAGTGTACTAATTTTATCAAATGGTTACAAGAAAAGTATTTATTTATAGGATAACTACCTGAAACCTTAAACAAAACTCGGTAAAATTAAGGTGATTATTTTGTGAAATAATTAATCAACGTATAAACAAACAATCGTTAGGGGGATTGTAAATATGAAAGAAACCGTACAACGCGTTGGCGGTGCTATGGCAGGAATGGTTATTCCTAACATTGGCGCATTCATCGCTTGGGGTTTAATTACAGCACTCTTTATTCCAACAGGATGGACACCAAACGAGGGTCTATCTGAAATGGTTGGTCCGATGATCGTTAGCATGTTACCAATATTGATTGGTTATACAGGCGGTAAAATGGTTCACGGACATAGAGGTGGTGTAATCGGTGCAGTTGTAACTACAGCTATTGTTGTAGGTTCAACCACCCCACAATTCTTAGGAGCTATGGCCATTGGTCCTCTAGCTGCTTGGGTCCAAAAGAAACTAGACGGAGTGCTACAACCAGCTACACCTGAAGGTTTTGAAATGTTGGTTGACAACTTTTCATTGGGTATCCTTGGAACAGTTCTTGCTGTAGTAAGCAAGAATGTAATTGGTCCAATTCTCTCAGGTATTACTGATGCATTAGGAAATGCAGCAGGTGCTTTAGTTGATGCTGGACTAGTTCCACTAGCTGATATTCCAATTGAAGTTGCTAAGGTTCTATTCCTTAATAATGCGATTAACCACGGTGTTTTAGGTCCACTCGGTGCTGCTGAAGCTGCTGAGACTGGACAATCCATCTGGTTCTTGCTTGAAACAAATCCTGGTCCTGGACTAGGCTTGCTTCTTGCATATTGGTTCGCAGGAACAGGAATGTGGAAGCAATCAGCTCCTGGATCTATAATTATTCACTTCTTTGGTGGTATTCATGAAATCTACTTCCCATATGTTTTGGGTCATCCAATAATGATCCTTTCAATGTGGGCAGGTGGAATTGCTGCTGACCTTTGGTTCCAAATCACTGGAGCTGGATTGGTTGCAACACCATCACCAGGAAGTATTTTTGCCTATTTAGCAGTTACACCTAGAGGTGGACACTTTGCTGTATTAGGCGGTGTTTTAATTGGAGCAGTTGGATCAGCAGTAGTTGGTACACTAATCCTTAAAGCACGACCAATTAAAGAAACTGATTCTGGTGTAGAAGACGCTATTGAAGTCAACGTACCTACAGCTGAATAAAGAACTTTAAGCTAAAATGTTATTTGGGGAGGTTTTATACCTCCCCAAATTATTAAAGGAGTTAAATGAGTAGAGATTCAATACCAGCAAGTGAAGTCAAAAAGATTGTTTTAGCGTGCGAAGCAGGCATGGGTTCAAGCTTGATGGTGAAAAACGGAATGATAAAGAAGGCAAAAAAAGCAGGTTTAGAGGTAAATATAGAGCATTCACCTGTAAATCTAATTCCACAAGACGCAGATGTAGTTGTTGCACATGCTGGTCTCTCAAAGAGAGCAAAAGAAGTAGCAGTTAATTCAGTTGTTATATCTTTTAATATGTTCATGAACGATCCAGCTATTAATAAATTAATTGCCGACCTAACTGCAGGGAATGACATAACCTCAGCCTAAAATTGGAAATATTAACTAAATCATCGATATTAACTTCTCAAGATATTGCAAACAAAGAAGAAGCAACAATCATTTCTGGAAACCTATTAGTCGATAACGGTTACGTACAAAAAGAATATGTTGACTCGATGCTCGAGAAACTTGAAAAAGAAGGCTATGCAACATATATTGGAAATGGGGTGGCCATTCCACATGGAATGGAAAACGGAAAAAAATATGTTAAATCTACAGGAATTTCTATTGTTCAATGCCCAGATGGTGTTGAGTGGAATGGTGAAACGGCTTACATAGTAGTAGGAATTGCCGCAAAAGATGATGACCACATGGACGTTTTGTCTAAATTGGCAGAGTTGATCGAAGATCCAAAAGATGCAGAAAAGTTTTGGAAACTTGATGATGTTGATTTAATTTATAAAGAATTTACAAGTTCTAAATGAGAAAACTAGCACTTCATTTTGGAGCAGGCAACATTGGTAGAGGTTTCATTGCTCCAGTTCTTCAGCAAAACGATTTTCAAGTTGTTTTTGTAGACGTAAATAAAGAACTTGTAAATTCTATAAATGAGAATAGGGAATACAAAGTTTCTACCATTGGAAATGAAAACTCTATAAAACATATTAAAGATGTAAGTGCAGTTGATATTGCGGACAAAACTAATCTTCAAAAATTAGTTGAGCAATCATTTTTAATTTCTACCTCTGTTGGTCCTAAATTTGTACCAGAAATAGCAGCTACTATTAATGAATATTCATTATCCGATTCTGTAATTTTTATAGCATTTGAAAATCAATACAGGGCGTCAACATCTGCATTTACAGATTTAAAAAATAAAGTAATACCTATAGATGCAGTAGTTGATAAAATCATCCCTCCTCAGTCCACAGATTCTTTAGATGTGTTAGTTGAGGATTTTGGATCAATTTTTATTGAGGAAAATGAATATAGACCATTAACGGAATCTGAAGTGGTTTCTTATGGTGAATATGAAAATGAGTTTATAAAAAAACTATGGTTATTGAACGGTTTGCATCTGAAGCTTTCGTACTTTGGATTATCAAAGGAACTTAAATATATTCATGAACTATTTGAATCTGATGAGTACTCAATATTTGCAACCAAGGCTGTAAATAGTTTAAAAGAAGCTTTTACAATCCATACTGGTTACCAGCTAGATCTTGATGAATACTGTAAAAATATTCTTACTAGATTTTCTATGCCTGAAGTCAAAGACGAACTTGTAAGAGTTGCCCGTAACCCTTTAATTAAATTCTCTCATTCAGAACGTTTTGAATTTCCACTCAGAGTGTTGATCTCTAACAATAAATCAATTGATACATTTAAAGAGGTATTTCAAATAATTCTTGAAAAAGATTTTCATCAAATTGAAGGTTATGAAGAATTTAATTATAATTTCAAAAATGGGATTCAAGAATTTTTTACAAAGTTTTGGCAAGTCCCTCAAGAGAAAACTACAACATATATAGAAAGGTTAGTTTGAGATGTCTCTATCAAAAGATTTAACTGTAAAAGCCTCTGTAGGGTTACACGCAAGACCAGCGGCAGAATTTGTTAAATTAGCACAACAATTCAATGGAACGGTGACAATTGACAAAAATGGTATTGAAGTAGATGGAAAAAGTATGATTGGTATTCTTAAACTCGCAATAAAACAAGGAGAGACATTTCAACTCACTATAGATGGGGAAGATGAAGAGACTTTTATGAAACAATTTGAGGAATTAGTGAATAAAGATGACTGATGAATTCAAATCTTTACTGAGTTCATCTGAAAAAATTACAAGCTCTGATGATTGGGATGCTATATACGAAGAACTCCCAGTTGTTATAGCTTTATCTACAAACGAATTGCAAGTAGCTTTAGACAAACTTGATAGTGTCGGAGGCTATGGATATATAGCTACCTGGAGAAAAAACCTTTTTGCATTTAATCCAAAATTACTATCAAAGCGTTGTGGATTAATTGATGAAAACGGAAGCTTACTTAAAGCTGCAAGAATCCCTAAAAAATAATATTTACTTTCTTAAGCCACTCCATTTAAATATATTTTGAAGTGTGTGCATTGATAAAATTGCAACACCAAGTTTAATTACTTCTCTTAACCACCAAATGTTTTCTGGTACATCTAAAATATTCCCAATTCTTCCACCAATTAAACCACCTAATAATCCAGAAGATATTAAAAGAAGATAGTCTCTTTTATTACTACCTTTTACAAAAAGAGAAGCTGCAAATCCATAAAGAAGCCAAACTGATAGCAGGGTTACAACTTGCCAAAATAATGCCATAATTAATTATAAGCTTTTTGTTTAGGGAATATCTTTATCTGTTCTATTAACAATAATTAGACTTCCTAAGTCCCCAGCTAGTACTAAGCGACCGTCATTTGCAATTGTAATATCACGAATTCGTTCACCAATGTACATTTCACCAACATGAATTATGCTTTTTCCCTCAGCGTCAAGTTTAAGGGTATACATTGTCATATCTTTTAAGCTCGTAATTAAGATAAAATTGTCCCATCTAGGAAATTCTTTACCTTCATAAATTGTAAGCTCACTTATTCCAATCGATGGTGTGAAGAAATAAATTGGCTCCTCATACTCTTCAGCATGATCAAGTTCATAAATATTTTCTAATCCGTATGTAAATCCGTATGCACTTGTAGGCCAACCATAGTTTCTGCCTTCTATTACGGTGTTGAGTTCATCTCCTCCAAAAGGCCCGTGTTCTGTTGAGAGGATAGTCTCACCTTTAATAATTAAGCCTTGTGGATTTCTATGTCCTGAAGAGAAGATATTTGAATTCCAATTCTCGTCAATAAATAAGATTTTTCCTAAATCTGATTCTTCACCTATCTCTAATTTAAAATCTTCGGGTAGCTTAAAATCACCAACTGTTAACAGATAGCCATCATTAAATGACTTTATTCTTCCTCCAGCATGGTGAGAATTAAAATTTTCATAACAATCACTTATGTTGTATACCCATGAAAAATTTAGGTTTTCTGGATTTAATTCAGCTGAAAGTACACCTAATGTAAAACAATTTTTTGTAAAGTCTTTTTTTATTGCTGTAATTAATATCAAATTATTCTTTTTATCAAAAGAACTATCTCTTAGACCCATTCTTGATGAATAGTCAGAACCTTTAACAACTGATGTATATTCTTGATCTTGAATAATTTGATTTAAATTTGTCTCAACCTCCTGAACAAATCCATCAGCCAAATTTATTTTGACTATATTCCCCATACCTCCAAACATATATATTTCATCACCAATTGATTCAATAAAAAAAGAGGGAAGTAAGCCGGAAGTATATTTTGTAAAATGATTAGTAAAGTCAATTTTTGTCACATCTGAGTTATGAAAGTCACCTTGTACATTGAAGGAAGTAGTAAATTTGTCTTGTTCAATATTATCTTGAAGACGGAGTATTTTTTCTGGTAAAGGTAAAATTCCAATAGCAGACATTTTATCTACAACATTTCTATCAAGTGGATTCATAACTCTTCCACCATCTCTTATGCCTTTTCTTAAATTTTCTTTAGTAAATACAATTAATACACCATCGTCAACTATGTCTCTATCAACTCTAAGAGCAACAAAATTTCCACTACTGCTTTTGCCAATATAATTATCCCAATCAGAATTTGATATTTCGATTTTGTTTGTAGTGGAGCCAGTAATGTCATCCAATGAACTCACACTAATTAGAGTTGACGAATCACTACAAAAAGAAATAAAAAAGAAAAGAGCTAAAACTAGTCTTGTAGACTTCACTAGTTTATTTTAGATATCTTTTTTACAATTAATGAATCAATTCTTCTATTGTCTATTGCAGATACTGTAAGTTCGAGACCATGAACAGTGATTTTCTCATTTACAGCTGGGAGTTTTTCAGAATTACTTAAATATAAACCACCAACAGTAGCAACATCTGATTCTTGTGACTCCAAACCAAAAAACTCTTCAAAATCATCTATGTCTGTTTTACCTTCAACAACCCATTGCCCAGGTCCAAGCCTTTTGATTCCCTTGAATCTTTCATCGTGCTCATCGGGCAAATCACCAACAAACTCTGAGAGAACGTCTTTTATCGTAATTACTCCCTCAATACCACCATTCTCATCGATTACACATGCGAAACTTGCTTGATTTTCTCTAAGTATATTAAGTGCTGACAAAACGGTTGTGTATTCAGGAAGATAGATGGCATCTTTTACTAAGTTTTCCACCTCCACTGAGGTAGCTTCGTTATCTAAATTAAATAAATCTTTTACATACACAATTCCAAAAGTATCATCTAATGATTCTGAACGAGAAATTGGCATTCTTGATATTCTCTTTTCATCAACAACTTTTCTTACATCTTCCATGTCTACTGGAATTGAGAGGAACAATACATCAACTCTGGGGGTCATAATTTCTTTAATTGGTCTATCAGAAAAATCTAAAAGAGAATCAATAATTTCTCTTTCAGCAGGTAATATCTGCCCCTCCATTTCACCAAGTGCAGTTAAAGCTTGAATATCTGCTTCAGTAATTTCACCATCTCCATCCATATCCCCATCTTTTGATGTATTGTCGATAGCTTTTGTAATAAGACTTGTAAATGGAGCAAAAACTCTAGAAAGAAAATCAATTATAAAAGCTGTTTTCGATAAGAAGCCAATCGGGTTTCTTGATGCAATTGTTTTTGGTGTTATCTCTCCAGCAATGAGTACTAATAAAGTAATTACAATAGTTGAAAGCGCTGATCCAGCAGTTTCGTCTCCATCTAAAAAATTAACAAATAAAATAGTTGATAAAGATGCCATAAGAATATTCACAAAGTTGTTTGCTACTAATATTCCACCAATTGTTTTTTCAAGTTCATCTTTGGCATTTTTAATTTTTTTATTTCTTTTTGAATCAGAAAGTTGATGAATTTTTTCTCTTGGTACATAAGTAATAGCAGTTTCGGAGCCTGAAAGTAATGCAGAAAAAAACAGGCAGATTGCTATAAGTGCGATTATAAGGTTAGTACTCAATATGTATATTTGATTTTAAAGTATTTTTTGTTTAAGTAAAAAGGTTTTTTAAATTTGTTTTATCTATAGGTTTTAACAGATATCCATCAGCACTCACTCTTTTCGCTTGAAAAACATCTGCTTCCCTATCTATTAAAAGAATTTTTTTTGAATTTGAAAATTTGTTATCTCTGCTTAATTCTCTTATTATCGAAGGCCCACCATTATTATTTACCTGCATATCAACAAAAATATAGTCATATGACAACTTTATCTCATCACTTCCTTCAAGGTGTGTAAAATTGTATTCAAAATCAAGAAATTTCAGTAAAGAATCCTTTACCCATTCGTTATCTGTTATCAAGCAAATTTTCACAGTTTTAAAAGACTACTATTGTATATATTTAAGTATATAAAATGTTAAAACTATTACCTATATTATTTTTTGCAGCTGTAAATATAACACAAATCAGCATATTTGAAATTGATGGTATATTTTCAAATGGTCATATCAATGCCATTCAAAGATATATAAACGAGAATGAATTAAAAGACACAAGCTTATTTGTTATACAATACAACGCATCAGACGTTAATGAAAATAGTGTTAATGAATTGCAAGAAATACTAAAAAGTATCAAAACACCGAAAGCCATTTGGGTCGGACCTAATAAGACAACAGTAGATTCAGGACTGTTAAAGAGCTTTGACTATGTTGGTATTTCACCAGGGACAACAATTATTAATAAACTTTCAAATAATGAATTCGAATTTACAAATCAAGAAGGAATTTATGAAGGATATATGGTTGTAGGTTCAATTGGAGCATTTATTGAAAACTTAGGGAGTGAAAAAATAGTATCCAATATAACTTCACAAGAAACAGGAACATCTGGCATTGTAAGTTTTGATATTAACTCTGATGAAATTAATGAAATTAAATTTGTAAAACCGTCTCTCTATGAAAGATTTTATATTTCAATATCAAACCCATTCTTTACTTATTTATTTTTTGCTCTAGGTTTTGCACTACTTGGTTTAGAGCTATTCGCAATTGGGCCTGGATTGATGGCATTTATAGGAGCTCTACTGATTGGTTTCTCCTCTATCACGTTTACTGAGTTCGGTTTAAATTATTATGGTTTAATTCTATTTCTCATTTCTTTTCTGATTTTTATAAAAATATTAGCAAGGGGATATTTTGGTCCTTTAGGAATAGCTGCTTTTTCCATCTTGCATATTTCATCAATTGTAATGTTTTCAAATTACCAACTAGAAATAAATAATTTCTTGATGATATTTGCTTCATCAATAATCTCTTTCTTTTATTTTGTTGCAATACCTACAGTTATTAGATCCAGGCTTACTACAGACACAAGTGCAATGTCATCGTTCAAGGGCTCGAAGGTCAAAATTGTGGAATTATTAAGTGATAACAAAGCACTTGTCCAATTAGAAAGCAATAATTTTGTTGTAGAAATAGAAAATAAGCAATCTTTAGAGGTTAACCAAGAAGTAGAAATTGCCGAAATAGATGGAAAACTGTCAATTTAGTTAATTACTTCGCGAAAAAAATCTTTTTACACAATAGAATCTTTAATTACTGTTTACATATGCTTCAAATAAAAGTTTCTACATGGCAATACGATGCACTTTGCAGACAACACAGTAGCAATCTGTTTTTTCCACCAGCAACATTTGAAAAGAAAGAAGATAGAGAAAAAAGGGAAGCCAAAGCTAAAGCAGTCTGTAGCGGTTGTCCTGTAAAGATTGAATGTTTGGATGAAGCAAATGAAATTTCAGAACCATTTGGTGTATGGGGTGGCTTAAATGAAGTTGAGAGAAAACGAGAGAACCTCTACGTATCAAACTAATTTTTTTCTTTTTCCTAAACTATTAATTTTTGAAGTGTATAAACATTTATCTAAAAACTCCAAATAAGGTATTGCATACTTTCTGGATAAATTAGAAGCTTCTTTAAATTCGGATACATCAAAAATATCAGGTAATTTTTGTAGAATTTCAACAAGCTCTGATTTATGCTCTTTCCCAATAATTATATTTTTATCAACTCTATATAAATACTCGTTCATAAAGAGTTCTTTTATAGATTCTTTATTGAACTTGTTTATATCAACACGTTTAACTGATAGATTGGTCGAAATCTCTTTGATAACATTCTGGTAAACCTCTAAATCAACAACTGTTTCTTTATTAACAAATAACTGGTCATTTATAATGTTTAACCCATCGATTTTATCTATTAATTCATCAATATAATTATCCTCTATAAAAAGTTCATCATGGAAATAATTTTTAACACCAACCGAATTTATAGTTTTTATATTTTCCATAATTTTTTGGGTCATAAACTCCAAATAATCTTTTGATATGTATTTGTTGCTTATATTTATATAATCTTTAAAATTTTCTTTTAGATTTTCTGATAGAAGAGTAAATGCTTTTTCTACGTCAACAGATTCAGTTTTTCGAACTTGTCTAAAAAATGTTTTAACTAAATTATTATTATTTGAAACAAATGCAATTTTTCCACCTATGAAATCATTAGACACCATATTTTGAATTAATATTTTCTGGTTTTCTAACATTGGCAATTTATTTGGTAGCTCTATATATATTAAAATTTTCTCTGAAGCATTTATAATTTCTAATCTTTTGACAATTTGATTTGTTGTCCCAACAAATAATCTATTGCTTCCTTTTTTCTTAAACCCATTATCATTTCCATTTAAAATTGCAAAAATATATTTACCTGAAGAAACAACTTTATTCGTTAATAAGTCGCCTCGGCTAATATCGTCTTGAGTACCTTTCTTGAGAGATATAGCAATTCTTGATGTAGACGTAATATTTTTAACTTTATCTTCAGTATTTCGTATTTCTTTTACTTCTAATAATTTATTTGTCCTAGCAAGAAACATATTTTCTAAATCAAAATCCATAGAAGCAGTACCAGTTATAACTTTACCAATTCCATCTTTAGTAAAGCTACGATCAATCCATAATGAATTTGGGTTTTCAAATGAGTCAGACTTAAAGAAATCTACTATTTTCTCTTGAAATAGATCGAGATCGCTAGTTTTATAGCTAAATTCCTCAATTGTGTAATTTATTACTTTTTCAGATATTAATTTTTTTTCAAGAAATCCTTTATCAACTGGAGAATCTAGTAAATCTGTTTTTGTAAGTACAAAAAAAATATTATTAATCTGGAGATTTCTAATTGCTTGAAAATGTTCCTCTGATTGTCTAGACCATCCCTGAACAGAATCGATACAAAAAATTATACCATCGACATTTGCAAATCCTGCAATCGTGTTTTTAAAGTAGTCAACATGACCAGGGACATCAACAATAGATATTTTTTTGTTTTTAAATTCATAATAGGTGTATCCAAGATTGATAGTTAGTCCGCGGATTTTTTCTTCTTTTAATCTGTCAGTTTCTTGACCCGTTAAGAAATTTACAAAAGTTGATTTTCCATGATCTACATGACCTGCAGTTGCAAGTACGGTCATGAATTATTTAGTGCTTTTACAATTATGTCATCTTGATTATGAAATACACTTCTTAAATCAAGACAAACTTGATCCTTAATAATCCTTGGAATTATGGGGATATCATTTCTAATTAACTGATTGATAGTATTTATTGTCTTTTCATTATTTATAAGCAAGATAGGAGATTCTAAAGTTACATCTGGTAGTGTTCCTCCGCCAATTACACTTTCACCTTTCTCTATGCTTGTAGAAAAAGAAATAGATTTAGCAATATTTTTGCATCTTTTTTCCAAGGAGGAATAAGGTTGTGTAATGAGATGCCAGAAAGGTATCTCCTTTTCTTGTTTATTTATATATTTAAGTACAGTCTCTTGCAGTTCAAATAAGGTAATAGGTGAGCAACGATAAGTTCTAAACAAACTGTAATTTTTTATTTCATTAACTAAATTGTCATCTCCTGCAATAATTCCAGATTGAACTGACCCAAACAATTTGTCTCCAGAAAACATAACTAAATTTGCGCCATCAGAAAGTGAATCTTGCACAAATGGTTCATCTTTGAAGATACTTACATTATTAATTTCTAAAAACTTCTTATCAATTACTAAACCACTCCCTAAGTCATGAAAAATAAATACGTCAAATTTATTTTTTAATTCAGCAAGTTCTTCAATTGAAACATCTTCTGTAAAACCATTGATTGAGAAATTTGACCTGTGAACTTTTAATATTAAAGAGTTTGGATACTTCTCCAATGCTTTACTGTAATCACTTAATTTAGTCTTGTTTGTTGTACCTATCTCTACAAGGTTCAAATCTGTCTCATTGATTATTTCAGGAAGCCTATAGGAGCCTCCAATTTCTATAATTTCACCTCTAGAAATAATTACATTTTGAATATTGTGTGATTTAGAAATGGCTTTTAATGAAAGAAAAAGAGAGGAAGCATTATTGTTTACAAAAGCAATATCTTTAGATCCTATTAGGTTATTCATAAGTACAGATAGGTATTCATTTCTTTTTCCTCTGGATAAAGTTTTTAAATCATATTCAATATTCGTGTATCTACCAGGAAAACTTATGTTATTTGGAGAACGACCTAAGTTTGTATGCAGTACAGTACCAGTTGCATTTACAACTTCTCTTTGAGTTTTTGAACTTAAATCATTTATAAGTTCAGAGAATATATTTTTAGCAATATCTGAGTCTTTTTCTTCGGCAAGTATGTTTTTTGCAATCGTAGATTTTATATCTCTTGGTAAATTGGAATTTACGGATTCAGTTAATTCATTAACAGAAATAGGGTTCATTGATTTGAAAGTTCCTCAAAAACTTTTGCTAGTCTTCCAGTACATGTTTCATCAATAATTGGAGGAAGTTGGATAGCAATGTTGTTAATTAATTTTTCTATCTCTACTTTCGTAACAGAATTGTTTTGATCAATTAACGGAGTTCCACTGTCTGCTACATTATTTGTGTTTTCACTAATAGGAACTTTTCCTAATAGTGGTATTCCAAATTTATCTGACAAAGCTTCACCTCCACCCTCACCAAAAATATTATATTTTTCTCCAGTGTCTGATTCAAAGTACGACATATTTTCGATAACTCCCAAGAGGGGGATGAAACTTCTCTTTGCCATATCGGCAACTCTTGTAGCAACTTTTTGTGCCATTAATTGTGGAGTTGTAACAACAATTAGCTCAGCTTGTGGAAGCAATCTACTTAGAGCCATTTGTATATCTCCTGTACCAGGGGGTAGGTCAATTATCAGATAATCTAAATCTCCCCATTCCACATCAGTTAAGAATTGCTCAAGCGCTTTACTTAACATAAGACCTCTCCACATCAGTGCAGTATCTTCATCACTTGTTATAAGTCCGGTTGAGATTACTTTTAAATTTCCAATTTCATGAGGAATCATTTTTTTGTCACTATTTGCTTCAATTCTTCCAGTTATTCCTAGCAGCCTTGGTATTGAGAATCCCCAAATATCTGCATCTAACAGTCCAGTTTGAAATCCTTTTTTTGCTAAACCCAATGCAATATTTGCAGATAAAGTTGATTTTCCAACTCCCCCTTTTCCACTTCCAATAGCAATCACCCTGGTTCTAGGATCAACATTTGTAGGTTGAGCGTTTTCCCTAGCTTTCTCTCTCGCTTTTTCCATAACAGCAGTTCGATCTTTTTGATCCATTGCAGTTATGGCTATCTCTACTGTTTCAACGTTTTCTAAAAGCTTTAGTTTTCTATTGATTTCTGTTTCTATTTGATTCCTCATTGGGCAGTCAGCTATTGTCAGAGCTAATTTGATTGTTACTGTTTTATCAATATGCTGAACATCTTTAACCATGCCTAATTCAACGATATTGGCCCCTAATTCAGGGTCAAATACAGTTGAAAGATGTTTTAAAAGAATATCACTTTGGGTCATAACAGTATTCTAAGGAGTTTTCAAAAAGATGTAATTACAAATTTATTGAATAACTGGATGTTTGATATAATTAACATATGGATATACAAATAAAATCTTCTCGTGCGATTCTCGCAACTGATAGTGCTGTAAAAAAGCTTAAGGAACTAAAATCTGAGGAATCATCCGACGATAGTTTTCTTCGAATGGGTGTTAAACCAGGTGGCTGCTCAGGCTTTTCATACGAGATGTTCTTTGATACTGATAAGTTTGATGGTGACGTAATTGAGGAATATGATGGCGTAAACATCGTAGTTGATGGTCAAAGCTTAGAACATGTTAAAGGTGCAACCCTAGATTACAAAGAAGGATTAATGGAATCTGGTTTCTCTATTGACAATCCAAATGTCTCCAGAACTTGTGGATGCGGTAACAGTTTTAGTTAAATTTATATCCAACTGAGTGAACAGTCTTAATCCAATCTTGTCTTTTATCTCCCAGTTTTGCTCTTAACCTTCTCACGTGAACATCAACGGTTCTAGCACCGCCAAAATAGTCGTAACCCCATACTTTTTCTAAAAGCTGTTCTCTTGACCAAACATTATCTTGATTTTCAACAAAAAATTTAAGTAACTCGTACTCCATAAATGTTAAATCTAACAAGCTATCTCCAGCTTTTGCATCATAAGTTTTTAAGTTTATTAAAAGATCTTTGAATTCAAGGATCTCTGACTCACTGTCGCCTACTAAAGCATGAATTCTTGCACCGACCTCTTCAATCTCACTTTTACTAGACATAAGCTCAATTAGAGGGTTTTGAATCAAATCTATTGTTTGTTCAAAATCTTTGTCGTCAACAATAATTAATGTTGGGAAAGATTTGTTCGTAGATTCAAAGTCTGATAGATTCTTTTTTGTTTCACCATATTTAGCTAGCGATGTAACTACTAAGTTAATTTGATTCGAGTTAGTTATATTTTTTAGCGCGAGTTTATTAAGCCCAAGGTCAACAAAGGCTTTATCAAAGCTCTTATGGCTTTTATCTATATTTATGTAACTATCTATCATTTTTGGAAACAATTATTTAATATTTCTGTAACAACATTTCTTTGAATACATATTACATTATTTTCATGAAGATAAAAGCAGAATATATATGGATTGACGGTCTTACTCCGACCGCAAAACTAAGGAGTAAAACAAAGATAATTGAACAAGGAACAGAGCCTCCAATTTGGGGCTTTGATGGTTCAAGCACTCAACAAGCTACAGGTGACCAATCTGATTGCGTATTAAAACCAGTTGCTCAATTTCCAGACCCAATTAGAGGTGGAGACAACATATTAGTAATGTGTGAAGTAATGAATGTAGACATGACTCCACATGCTTCAAATACAAGAGCAGCTTTAGTTGAATCAGCTTCAAATTTTAGTGAATTTGAGCCTTGGTTCGGTATGGAACAAGAGTACACATTTTATGAGCAGTCTTATGACTCTCTCAAATATGGACAACCTCTTGGTTTCCCTCCATCAGGCTATCCTGCACCTCAAGGAGGTTACTACTGCGGAGTTGGCGCAGACGAAGTTTATGGACGTGATATTTCAGAAGCACATGCAACAGCTTGTATAGAAGCAGGGCTAGGAATTTCTGGAACAAATGCAGAAGTTATGCCAGGTCAGTGGGAGTTTCAAATAGGTCCAGTCGGAGCACCAGATATTGGTGATCACATATGGGTTGCAAGATGGTTGCTCTATAGAATTGCTGAAGACTGGAACATTTCTGCAACTTTAAATCCAAAACCTGTAAAAGGAGATTGGAATGGTGCCGGTATGCATACAAACTTCTCAACAAAACAAATGAGAGAAGAAAATGGTTATGATGCTATTATCGCAGGTTGCGAAGCGCTTGGTAAGAATGCAGATTTGCATGTAAAAAATTATGGTGCAAATATAGAAGACAGGCTTACAGGTGACCACGAAACTCAAAGTTTTGATACTTTTTCTTACGGAGTTAGTGATAGAGGTGCATCAATAAGAATTCCTTGGCAGGTTGAAGTAGATAAAAAAGGCTACTTAGAAGACAGAAGACCTAATGCAAATGGTGATCCTTATGTGATTGCTATGTTGATGATTGATACGGTTTGTTCAGCAGCTTCTAGCTAGAAGTTGCTGATGCAACAATTTGCTCTACTCTCTCAATAAATAAATCTAAATTACTATTGAAAGATTCCAGTGCAGCCGTTCTTCTTTCACCTGTATCAGGCGCTGTCAATCCTTCTAACAACTCTAAAGTGTCTTCATAAATTAGATTGACTAAAATAGTAAGTTCATCGTGAGTAGAAACTAGACTAGATTGATTAGCTGGTGGACCAGGTTCTGAAAAAATACCAACAAAATTTTCGAAATCTTCAATAAACTCTTGAAATTCTTGCTGAGCTTCTTGATAGGTGGTAACTTTGTCGTCCCATCTTTGATTAGTTTCTAAAACCTTTTTTCCCAATTCAATAGCTTGAATTTTCTCACCTGTTATTTCTTCAAGGTATGAAACTACATCTTCAGGAATTGTTGTGGTTGTTGTTGAAGTAGTTGTAGGTTCTTCAATATTTTCAACCGCCGTTTCTTCAGTTGAGATATTTTCCTCAACAATTTCTAAGTCGTTTTGTGTTGCCACTCTATTTATAAACGTATACGTTGTAGCTATCATCCCAATAAGAACTAATGGAAGAATTAATCTACCGGGTTTAGGATCGCTATTGAAATTTTCCATATGTATATATTATCAAGAGTTGTCTTTTAAATCTTTAATTATATCTTCCCAAGAATAATTTTCATTCTTTGATATTGTTAAAAAATTTGGACCAGTAAAGATACTCTTGACTCCATCATGTGATAATAGATAGTTTATTTCAGGGGAATAAGCTCCTTCTTTATCTAGATAAATGGATACTTCATAGCTGTGAACAACTTCAATCTTTTTGGCGTTTGGATTTGGAGTGTCTATAAATTCCATAATTATAAATATTTTAATAGCAAAAAAAGGTTAAGATGTCTTTATGAATAATCAAAAATTGACAATTCAGCAATCAATTACTTTCGGTAATCTAGGTAAGCACCTCAAAGGCACAATTAGCCTATATATGTTTACTCTTGGATCAGCAATTCTTGGTTTTTCAGTTTATCTATTTTTGTCAACAATAACCTTGCAGGAAACTAACTATGTATCTTGGACAGGTGAAGCATTGTTCTGGGGGTTAATATTTTTTCTTATTTCTATTTTTATTTTATTTTTACCTATTGAATTTTCTAACACTTTTTACTTACTTAATGATTCATTTAATGATTTGGTTATTAATATAATTTCAACAATTTTAACTTCTTTATTTTTTTTAATTTTCTTCCAAATTGTGATACCGAGTCAAATTTTAATTTTTAATGAGATTAGCATTATTGCACGATCAGTCTCTTTTTCTGGATTTATAGTAATTCCAATTAGTTTTTTCATACTAAATAACTTACCTGCAAGAATAAAAATTTTTGAAAATTACAATTTCAGCACAATATTATTTTTGTGGGTTATAAGCTTACAGCTTTTTCTTTAAACTACATCTCACTTACAGGTTCAATACCTAGACAATTAAAAACTTTAGTAATTGTTTGATAGAAAATCTCTACAATGCATAGTCTGTGAAGTTTTAAATCTTCATTAATGTCCTCAGAAAATATTTTATTATTTGTATAAAATTTATTAAATTCATGACACAGGCTATATGCATATTCTGCCAAATGATGAGGCTCATTTGTTTCTAGTGCCATTTTAAAGAAATGATTAAATTTTAAAATCTCAATAACAAGTTTTCTTTCATCATTGCCAATAACGCTTAACCGGCTCTCTACATGGCTTTGGGCTATCAGCTTTTTTGCTCTTACTTGTGAATATTGAATAAATATTGCCGATTTACCAGACACATTTGTAAATTTATCTATGTCAAAAATATAATTACTTGTTCTTTTTGTTACTAGATCTGAATAGGCCAGGACACTTTTTGCTAATGTGGAGACGATTGCACTATCTAAATTATTTTCAGATAATTTATTTATTAAATCATTATAAAGCTCAATTAATTTGTAGTTTTTACCATCACGAGTTTTCATTGGCTTACCTTTTTCATCATTTACAGTTCCAAATGGAACATGTTCAAACTTTGATTTTGATAATTTGAAATAATCTACAAGTTTGAATAATTGTTTAAAGTGGTTTTTTTGTCTTTGATCAACAACATAAATATAATAATCTGGACTAAAATTTTTTTCTCGATACAGTATTGTGCCAATATCTGTAGTCAAATACATATAGGATCCGTCTGATTTGGTGATTAATGCAGGTGGATCTTGATTATCGTTTGCAATAAGTGCCCCATCATCGATTTTTACCAATGTTTTCTTTTTTAAATTATTAATAAAATCAGGAAGCAATGAAATTACATCACTTTCACCAAGGTAATAGTCAAAATTAAAATCAAGATCACTTAATAATGATTTGATATTTTTGGTTGAAACATCGTATATTTTTTGCCATTGGGAAATTCTGTATTCATTTTTAAGGTTCATTTCTTTTGAAATATTTAGTGCTTTAGAATAAAACTCTTCATTTTCTTTTGATAGGCTTGAAGCATTTGGGTATATCTCTTCTAAGTCATCAGATGATAGTGTTTCAATATCAATATTTTTATCCTCAATGTATGCAATTATTAAAGCCAATGGCATACCCCAATCTCCAAAATGAATATCTGTAATAGTTTTGTAACCAGCCATTTTATATATATTTGCTAAAGACCTGCCGATATTTAGAGTTCTGATATGGCCTACATGTAGAGACTTTCCAATATTTGCACCACCATAATCAAAAATTACGGTACCTTTTTCCACTACGTTTTTTTTTAGAATATTTTTTTTGTGATTTTGCAAACTTTCTTCTAAAAAAGTTGAGCTTAATTTTATATTTATAAAACCTGAATCTACAATTTCAAAACTTTCAATAAAGTTACTATTTCTAAACTTTTCTTTTATTGAGTTCACTATTTCATTAAAATTTTTATCTTTCTTTATTTTTATTAGATCGTTTATTTGAATATCAGTGTCTTCATTAAAATTTGAATATCTAGCATCTATTTCGTTATTAATTTCAAATTTAATCAACTCTTCTTCTACTAGATTTGTAATTTTTTTTAGCTCATTCATTATTTGTATACTTTAAGATTGTATCTTTCTTTAACATTAGCTTAACTAATAAGAATATAATGTTTTTAGTGATGATAGATTATTTGAACAAGAATAGAAATCAGATAGCGGTTATTCTTGCAATTTCACTGACCTATTTTTATAGGGTTAATCAATTTATTTTTCCACAAAACTACCAACAAGACGATGTATCTGAATTAAGAGTTATTTTCTTTGAGAACTTTTCTTGTGCTTTAGACCAGGGAGATAATCATCCATTATTTACAATATTTATTTGGTTTTTATCAAAATTTTTTGAATACCCCGAATATATCTTATCGTCTTTAATAATTATTTTGACTATTTCATCAATATATATTTTGTTCAATATATTTGGGGATCAATTTTCGATAGGTATTGCAATTATATTTTTAGGAGTTTTGTTTTTTTCTCAACCAATAATTACATATTCCTTATCACTTAAACAATATGCTCTGGAGCTTTATGCATCTGTTTATTCATTTAGATTTTTTCAAAAGTATTTAAATACAAATGAATATAAAAATTCTATATCAAAGTACTGTTTTGTATCTGTAATTCTAACGTTATTTTCTTTTGTAAATGCGATACCTTTTTTCTTGACAATATTTTTTATATTTTTAAATGAAAAAAGAATTAATTTTAATTTAATTATATTTCCTTTTTTAGCAATACTCCCTTTTACACGATTCATTATTTCAAAACTCCAAAGAGTTTCAGGTAATGGATATTGGGATGATTTTTTTATAACTAATGAAGTAGTATCATTTCAAGACTTCTATGAGAATTTTTATTTTCTAAATAGTTTATTTCTTAAAAGTTTATTCGTTGAGAACCTTGTACCACTAGTTTTTCCAATTTACCTCTTATCGGTGGTAATCGCATTTTTTCAAAAAGATAAATTAACAAATTATTCACTTTTAGGAGTTGCTTCTATTGTTTTACTATCGATTATTGGGTTTTACCCCCTTGGTGGAGGTAGAACAGATATTTTATTCATTCCATATTTATTATTTTTAATAAGTAGTTTTGCCAACTTTTTGTATTTGAAATTTTTTAACAAAAAAGGCCAATTTTTATTGGCGGTTATTTTTGCTCTGTACATAACTAATGGAGTTGCAACTACAGAAGTGTTCTATAAAGATGAGAACGTAGAGCCAATAATTGAGAATATAAGGGAAAAATATAACAACGATGATGCATTAATAATCGTCACAGAAGATCAGTTCCCTTCAATTATTTACTACTCAATGGACTTAGTCGACTCTGTTTCTTTTGAGATAGGTGATTGTACAAAGACTATTCCGAACATCAGCAATATTTTGCAATTTAAAAATAATTCATACTTTAACAACTTAGGAGAAAATAAGGGCGATACTTCTGATGTAATACAAGAAAAAAATCAAATTATATTGATCGGGATTGAGCTTCCTGGAACAAATGGAAAATACAGGGCTGCAAATGATTTGATTTTAAAAAACGGATTTATTATTGATTCTCAAACTAAATACGAAAATGGGCTGGTAAGTATAAAATTTATAAGAGATGAATAATTCAGTTTTAATTATTTGCACATCACTAAATATGGGTGGATCAGAAAAGCAAGCAGTTTGGCTTGCAAATAAACTTATTGAAGAAAATAAAAAAGTCTACTTTGTTTCCTTAAAAGATGCAGGAATTTTATCTACTGAGTTAAGCCCTAAAATATCGGTCAATAATTTTAAATTAAGAAATGCAAAAAACCCATTAACAAAATTTCTTTATTTCTGCCTGGGGGTTGTAAAACTTTCAAGGCTTATCAAAAACAAAGAAATTACAACGATTATTACTTTTTTATTTCACTCCAATGTTGTAGGTAAGCTATTAAAAATAATAAGCAGAGAAAAAATATTACATATAGCAACATTTAGATCTGACAGGCTGAGCAAAAGAGATTCAAAAATTAGTAGATTTAGGACTCTTATTTTTAAAAACTTTGTATTGGATAAAGATATATTTGTTGTATTTAATTCAATGTCTGGCTTGAATAATATGAATTTAAAAAATGTCAATACAAGGATTATTTTTAATACTCCTCTTAACAATGTTCAATTGAGTAAGGATACGAAAGAACAGAATACAAAATTAGTATTTATAGGTCGTTTTGATGAATTAAAAAATGTTAAAAATATTGCATTGTCTATGAAATATTTACTATTTGAAGATATTGTTTTGGATATATATGGCAAAGGTCCAGATTTAAAATCTATAGAACAAGCTATTATAGATAACAGTCTTCAAAACAATGTAAAACTTAAAGGAATTGATAAAGAGATTGCTAACAAGTTAAGTAATTATGATGCGTTAATTATCGCTTCTACCCACGATGCCTTTCCGAATGTACTAATAGAAGCAATGAATGCAGGAGTTGTCCCTATTTCCACAAAAGTAGGAGATTGCGAGTGGCTATTAAATGAAAATAGAGGGATATTCATCAATGGATTTGATTCAGAATCTATATATTTATCTATAAAAGAGTTTTATGAAATGGATTTGAATCAAAAGAATGCAATTATTAAAAATGGAAGAAATTTTATTAATCAAAATTTGAGTGAAGAAAAAATTCTTAAAGATTGGTTAGACCTGCTTTTTTAATTTTTATTTTTTCTACGATTTTTAAAATTGTGAAATTCCCTTGAAAAGAAATATAAGTGAAAGAAAATTAAAATCGAACCAAATCTTGCGTGGGGGGTTGATAATAGAAGAAGAGGAAAGATTAATAATAAATAATAAATTATTATTTTATCTAGCTTCTTTTTAATAAAAGTTTCTTTCAAAATATATTTAAAAGTAAAAAATAGTAAAAAAAGATTTGTAGCTGTGTAAATTAATTTATAACCAGTCAAATTATCTAGATTAAAAACATAGTTAAGTAAATGGTCTCCCGGCTCAAGTAAAATATAAATAAAAGATCTAGAAGTTAGTATAAAAAGTTCAGGTATATTATTTTTTAATACTCTTAAAGCATAAGATTGGTATTCGCTAGCAACAAGGTGTGGATTAGGCCCTGGAGCATTAGCTATAACCCTTGAAACATTTCCTAATTCAACTTTATTTCTTAATACTTGCGACCAGTATCGTCTTTCTTCATATTCAATATTTATAATTTCAAAAAGAGATTTATTTCCAGACAGGTCTTCATCTATTGCCATGACTCCGCTTGCAGTTTCTTCAAGTAAATTCATCCCGGACAAAGAAGAAAAAAGATATAAATTAGTAAAGTTATAATTTCTTACAGTCCAACCAACAGTGGGAATAAGTAGTAAAAAACAAAATATCAAAAATTTTTTAATATTTAATTTTTCTACATATAAATTGATAAATAATAATATTCCTAAGCTGAGTACAACAAATGCAGGGCGAAGCAGGGGAAGAACGCCTACTATACAAAAGAAAATGTATTTATTTTTGTTTTGTAACAAAAAATAAATAGATAGAGAGATTAAAAAGATCGAAAAACTTTCCGTAATTAACAGCTGATTCAGTGAAATCAATACCGGATTAAAAAGAAAAAGTATGAAAATTATTAATGCAAATTTAATATCAGCAAATTTTTTTATTATTGATAAAAGAATTAAAGACGAAATTATATGAAATACATTTTGAATTATGATGACTGTTTTTAAATTATTGAGAAAAATTGATAAAAAAAGTGGATAAATTGGAGTCCTTATAGTTTCTACACCAGCATCAATAAACTCTGCTCTAACAAATTGATTAGAGTTTTTTAAAGATTCTGCAAGTGATATGTATGAAACGCTGTCTCTTGCCGGATCATAAAAGTCATTAATATTTTTAGATGCAGTATTTTGAATAATTAATAATGCAAAAATAAATATAGATAAAAAAATAAATAAGGTTTCAAAATTTATTTTTCTAATTTTGTAATTTGATAACATTAAATAACTTAGTAATCAAAATCTAACAATGAATCTACGATACTAAATATACTTCCCTTAAATTCAAAATTAAACTCTTTTTCAAATTTTTGAGTTTTCATCATAAAGTTGTATGTTTTCGTATTTCCTAGATCATTTAGTTTAGCCCCTGTAATACTCTTAATCTCTTTACCCAACTCACCAATTGAAGAATTAAAAGATGCGAGATTATATATTCCTGTCTGAGTACTAGATTCTAGAATCGCATCTATTGCTTGAAGTAAATCATTAATCCATAAGATGGGTCTAAAAAAATCTTTATTCATAATATTTATTTCACCTGAATCTTTAAACGATTTAATCATTGAATTTATCATAAGTTCTTTTTTCATGTTTTGACTAACGCCATTTACTGTTCCAAATCTAAGACCGATTCCATTTCTTTCATTAGAAATTAAGTAATTGTCAAAAGATATTTTTGTAAAATCATAAATGTTTTTGGGTATCATTGTTGGGGAATTTTCATCACAATATTCTGCTATATCTCTTGAGTAAACACTTCCTGAACTTGCATAAATAAGTCTATTTTTAAACCTATCTCTTAAACTAATTAAATCATAAAAGTTATTGTTCAATGCTTCTTTAGGGCTATTCAATGAATCCTGTACCGAAGAATGCCCTGCAAGCCATATGCAATCGGTATGAGAATTTAGAAAATCCTCATCTAGGTTTTGGTAGTCGTTTTGAAAAAAATTAGAAGACTTTTCTTTTTTAGAACTTGGACGTCTTAAATTATCGACTTTGTTTATCTCGTACCCCTTATTTGATAAAAAATTAGATAATTCAGATCCTATATATCCGGACGAACCAATTAATAGTATTTTCTTCACGATATTTTTTTTATGTCTGGTATTAAAGTATAAACATCTTTTTTAAATCCATATGAAGTTAGCTTATCTAATAAATAATCCGAATAGTTCCAAGACAGTATGATTGCTATGTCATAGTTGCCAAAATCAACTTTCTCCCATTGTGTTACTGGAATATGAGTACCTGGAAAAAGTTTATTTTGCTTTTCTTTTGTATCATCAATTACTATACAATTTTTTTTATTTAAGCTTTTTACTAAGTTTATTACAACCACTCCTCGTGCGGGAGCTCCAATAAATAGTATTTTTTTATTTTTTTCATAGAGCGCTTCAAAAAATTGATTTATTTTGTCTACTTTTGTTTGAATAGATTTAGCAATAGATTCATAAAATTCTACTTCTGAGTACCCAAGTTTTTTTTCACCATCAAGTAACTTTGTAAATCTATTGTTCGTTTTAAGATTTGTTGATAGTTTTTTACACATCAACCTCAACGAACCACCTTGTGTGTCAATTTCATAAGCATCAATTATCTTGAATCCTGCGATGGAAAGGACTTTGTTGAGAGATGTAAGAGTATAAGAACAAACATGTTCATGGTATATGGTGTCAAAGTTACCTTTTAGTATCGTTTTGTCTGCATATGCAACTTCAAAAATAAATGTACCATCTGTTTTAAGAAGTTCATTTGCTGCTAAAAACATGTCTAAAAAATCTTTACTGTGTGCAAAAACATTAAGTCCAAAAATAAGATCAAATTTACCATAATTATTAGAAATTTTTTCCACAATTTCAGTATTAAAAAAAGAGCTTATTACATTTTTATCATCTTGATTTAGATTTATTGCTGGATCTATGCCAATAATATCAAACCCTTCTTCATTAAGGAGATTTAATAATGTTGAATCATTTGAACCAATTTCTAAAATATTAGTTTTAAGGTCAAAATTATCAACTATAAAATCTTTAAAACTCTTTAAATGATCAACATTTCCTGCGGAGGCAGATGATTTGTGATGATAGTCTTGATAAAGATCTTCAGCAGGTGGCACTTCTTCTATTTGAACCAAAAAACATACTTTACAATAATTTAAAACTAAAGGATATTTTTTTTCAGAATCTACATCATCTTGGCTAAAAAATTTGTTTACAGCTGGCAACTCACCAAAGTCATATAAAAGATTTGAGTCATTAGAGCTACAACTTAAACATACAGACACAATCTATCTCAAACTTCTGAATATACCGCTTTTGATTCTAACTTTAGTAAGTAAAAAACGAAATAATGTTAAAAAATGTTGAATAGCATAAATTGAGGCACCTATATAGCTGTGTGATGTATGATCATCAATATAGTCACACTCGACTGGAACTTCTGCAGATTTAAAATTCATAAATGCAGCAAAAGCAATAACCTCAAAACTTAATAAATAATCATCAGAAAACTTTTCAAATGGCATTCTATTGAATTGTTTACCATAAATCCTAAAACCTGTATGAAATTCTGTAAAAGGAAGTTGCAATATCAACCTATCAATCTTAGACAAAAATTTATTTGCATAATACCTTGGCTTAGGAATCCCAAGATTTAAAGTTGTTTCAATGTCTATAAATCTAGAACCAATAATAAAGTCATAATTTTTATTAATAAATTCTTTTGCAGGAAAAATAGCTTTAGGATTGAACTGTGCTCCATCTCCGTGTATTTCTACAATATAATCAGCACCATTTTCAAACCCCCATTTAAGACCATTTTTTACATTTGCACCATAACCACTCTTATTTGAAGTAATAACTTCAATACCTAAAGAATTGGCAATCTTTAATGACTTATCTGAAGATCCGTCTTCCGTTATGTAGATTTTATCAAATTCACTATGAGGAATTTTATTGAAGGCCTTAATGAGTAATTCTCCACAATTATGAGAAAGAATCATCGCATAAACTTTACTCAATAGCAACCTTTCAGTTAAATTTGATTTTTTTATTATAACTTAAATTATCTATTTATTTTTGTGAACTTTTATTTACCAAATCAAAAAGTGGAAACAAATCGTACCTACAATACTAAATTTAATACTATGCTTTTAACTTCTTATTCATTTCTCTTCTTTTTTTTTCCGATAAGTCTTTTAGGTTATTTTTTATTTTTTGAAAAAAACTTAAAAAGCAAAATTATTTATTTAGGCTTTGTAAGTTCCTATTTTTATTTTTTAGACAATGGGCCTCTGTTACTAATTCTGATTTTTTTGGCATTTCTAACTAAAATTCAAATAGAAACAAAGATATTTAATAATTTTTTTTATGTGTCATTAAGCCTAACCCCACTAATTGTTTTTAAATATTCATATATACTTTTCTCGCTGTTTGGTTTTGAAACACCTATTTTTATCAAAAATAATTTTCCAATTGGGTTGTCATTTTTTACTTTTCAAGCGATTGCATATTATTTTGACAAAAATAGATTACAAAAAAATGAATCGACTTTTGAAATTTTTACTTTTTTAGCATTTTTTCCTCAACTTTTAGCTGGACCAATAGTTGATATATCAACATTTAGAAATGGAATCAAAAACATAGCAACCAAAGAAGATATACAAAGCGGAATCAGACGGCTTTCAGTGGGATTACTTAAAAAATTTTTAATTGCCGATACACTAGCTGAGATTACGACTATATATATAAATTCAACAAATATTGAAAATATTTCATTTTTCTCTTCTTTTTTACTAATTTTTTCATACACTTTCCAAATTTACTTTGATTTCTCTGGTTATTGCGACATAGCAATTGGATTGGGGTACCTTTTTGGTTTTAAGCTTCCAGAAAATTTTAATCGACCCTATTTATCAAAATCTTTTCAAGAGTTTTGGCAAAGATGGCACATTACTTTATCAAAATTTTTCAAAGATCATGTATACATACCTTTGGGCGGTAATAGAGTTACAAAATTAAAGGTATACAGAAATTTATGGATTACATTTTTTTGTACAGCCCTATGGCATGGTTCCTCTCTAACGTTCTTATTTTGGGGATTTTTACACGGATTATTTATGACAATTGAGAAAATATTTAATTTTAATAAATTATTCTCAAATAGATTTGTTACGTTAATGCTAATTGGTTTAACTTGGGTACCATTCTTTGCTAAGAACTTAGGCGATGTATTTTATATATACTTTGGCCTTTTTAATTTTGATTTTCACAATGATTACTTAGCCACCTTAATTTCCCAAAATATAGACTTTAGATATATAGTTGTTTCAATAATATGTATTTTTTCTCTAAGATTCAATATTTTTAGAATTCCAAACTCCCAAACAGCATCAGCGCTTCTATTGTTAATTGCAATTGTTACAGTTTTGTCCTCCAGTGTTGATCCATTTATATACTTCAAATTCTAATGATAAACCTTACTAGAACATTTGCATGCTTACTTCTTTTAGGAGTCTTTATATCTGGTATATTTTTTGTTTCCGAAGACCCCTACAGTATAAATAAAAAACAAACAACTTTTGGAGAAACAAGAAGTGTAGCTCAATTAATTTTTTCAACTAATCGTTTAGAACTCAAAGAAAAAATTGAAATTACTATTTTAAATTCAGAAATCAGAAATTCTACTTTAAAAACTCTTGCAAGTACTACATGGAAATTTCAAGAGAATTCTAATTTTTTAGATTATCAATTTTTTAATACAGAAATTTTTTATGGTAAAAAAGGAGAAGTGTTTCCAAAATACACAACTTGTAGTTCTTATAATTTTAAAAATATTGAGATTAACCAAATAGATAATACAAAAATAATATTCTTATTAATGCCATTAAAACAGGAAATAGAAACTCATAGGCTACACACTTTACATAAGGACATAGCAGTGTGTGATAATTTCAAAAACTTTGATATATTTAAAAACAAATTTCAAAATGATAATATAAAAATTCTTGACATTTACAAAATTTTTAATTCTAGCAATAAAAGATTCTATGAATCAGGTGATACGCATTGGAACGATTTAGGAGTAAAAAAAGTATTTTTAGAAATAATCAAAATTTCACATAATGTAAAAGAAATTCAATTAAAGGAATCAGGGACAAAAAAAGAAAATAACTTAGTGCTCAAACGGTTAGGCCTCGTAGATAAAACAGTTTCTCAAAACCAATACGAAATCAATTTTGAAAGCAATGAAAATAAAAAACTATTGATTATCCACGATTCTTTTTTTGAAAAATTTTATGTATCTGAAGAATTTTTAAATAAATACTTTGATTCGGAACTTTTAAGTTGGTCTGAGTTCAAGAATATGCCAAAAAATGATATAAACAATTTACTAAAAGAATACGAGTTTGTAATTATTGAATCATCAATAGACACTTTTTTTGAGGAAAGGATTTTAGTTTTCAGTAAATAATCAATTGATATGCAAAATATAAATTTCTTTATTCACTATCTTATGACTTTAATTTAAATTATCATTTCATCAATGCAGTTATTTACACACAACCAATTACCTTTCAAGCTATGAAAACAAAATAATGAAAAGGTTACTTATTTTTTTGCCAACGATCGGTTATGGTGGCGCGGAAATGTCTCTCACGAGAATTGCTGGATATCTATCGGAACAAAATAAAATTAATATTGATTTAGTTGTTGCCAAAAAGTTAGATAAAAGTGATGAAATCAATATTTCTAATGAAATAAACATTACATACTTAAATTCAAAAAAAACAATATTTTCTTTGTTTAAGCTTCTCAAAATTATTCGTGACTCCAAGCCCCAGGTCATTTTATCAACTTTGCCCACACCTAATTTAATGGTCATTATTTTAAAACAACTGAAGTTAATCAATTCAAAAGTAGTACTTAGAGAAGCAAACTCGAATTACTTAAACTGGCAAAATGGTCTACTCAATAAAATTAAAGGCCAGATTTCTATTTTTGCTTTTAATAAATCAGATACGAATATTTTTATATCTAAAGAATTACAAACCAATTTAGAAAAGTTAATTTCTAATAGAAGAAATATAACAATTTACAATCCTGTTTTAGTTGATAATTTTTTTGAAAAAAGTTTAGAAGAAGTTTTAGATTTTAAAAAACCTGATTCTGAATTATGGGTTACAACATCCAGGTTGGAACACCAAAAGGGTTTAGATTTACTTTTTGAGGCTGCGTATAAATTTTTGGGAAAAAGAAAATTTTCTATATTAGTTGTAGGTGATGGTAGCCAAGAATTACATTATAAAAATATGTATTCGGATCTACCAATCACTTTTATTGGAAACACTCAGAATCCAATAAAGTATTTAAATCTTGCTGATATATTCTTCTTTCCTTCAAGAAGAGAGGGCTTAGGAAATTCATTAATTGAAGCTCAAATTTTAGGTAAAAATATTATATCTTCTGATTGCCCTTCGGGCCCCAAAGAGATTATTAATGTTTTTAATAATGGAATGTTATTTGAGTCTGAAAATATCGATAAGTTAGTTGAAGCTATTAACAATATTGAATTAACTGATAATAAAAATGTGAATAAAGAAATTATTAATAAATTTTCTACAGAAACAATTTCATCTGAGTATTACAGTTTGATAAATAAACTTATCTAAATAATAAAAAATATTCTTTTTCAATAATAAGCAATTATAATGGCGAAATAATGGATTCAATTGACAAATATTTAGAAGAATCAGCCCAAGTTGCACATGAACAAAAACAATTAAAATCTGTATTTATGGTAATTGCTAATGAGGTTTTGAAAGCCGTACAAGAAGGTGGAACAGTGTTTTTTTGTGGCAACGGCGGTTCTGCAGCTGATTCACAACATTTGGCAGCAGAATTAATTGGAAGGTTTAAAAAAAATAGAGAACCCATAAGTTCCATTGCCTTAACAACAGACACAAGCATTCTTACCTCAACAGCAAATGATTTAAGTTACAGCGAAATATTTTCAAGACAGTTATCAGGAATCGGTAAAGATAAAGATATATTAGTTGCCATTTCTACAAGCGGTGAAAGCGAATCTGTATTGAAAGCTGTTGAAACAGCTAATAGTATTGGCATGCTAACAGTAGGTTTTACAGGAAAAGAAACAAATTCACTTTCTAATATCACAAAATATTCATTACACATTCCATCGAGAGAAACAGGCATTATTCAGCAGGGTCACATCACTTTCGGTCAAATGTTATGTTTGTACTT
>CACJUH010000008.1 GCA_902596545.1 uncultured Candidatus Actinomarina sp.
TCAACATTTAAAGTTAAAAAGGGTTTAGCTGAAATGCTAAAGGGTGGCGTGATTATGGATGTAGTCAACGCCGAACAAGCAGTTATTGCAGAAAAATCTGGAGCTGTTGCTGTAATGGCTTTAGAAAGAATACCAGCAGACATAAGAGCTGACGGTGGAGTAGCAAGAATGTCTTCTGTCGGTGTTATTCAAGAAGTAATGGACGCTGTATCGATACCTGTAATGGCAAAAGCTAGAATTGGTCATTTTGTCGAAGCTCAAATTTTAGAATCTATCGGAATCGACTTTATCGACGAATCAGAAGTTTTAACCCCTGCTGATGATGTAAATCATATAAATAAAAACAATTTTAAATCTCCTTTTGTTTGTGGAGCTACTGGACTTGGTGAAGCATCAAGAAGAATAGCAGAAGGCGCTGCAATGATACGTACCAAAGGTGAAGCAGGTACTGGAAATGTTATTGAAGCTGTTAAACATATGAGAACAATAACTAATGAGATTAATGAAGTACTAACATGCGATACAAATCAGTTAGTTGCTTTGAGTAAAAAATTTAGGGCACCATTGAATGTATTAGAAATGATTAAAGAGTTAGGAAAACTTCCTGTAGTTAATTTTGCAGCTGGTGGAATTGCTACACCAGCAGATGCCGCTTTAATGATGCAACTAGGATGTGATGGAGTATTTGTAGGTTCAGGTATATTTAAAAGTGGTGACCCCGCTGAAAGAGCTGAAGCTATAGTTGTTGCGACTACTAATTATAATGATCCAAAAGTTCTCGCAGATGTCTCAAAAGATTTAGGCGAACCTATGGTTGGAATAAACATTGATACTCTGACAGAAGAAGAGAAATTAGCTAAAAGAGGTTGGTAATTGAAAGTAGGGATACTTTCTTTACAAGGTAGTTTCTTTGATCATCAAAAAAGTTTAGATCTAATTTCTTTAGAGTCGTTACTAGTAAAAACACCTGAAGATTTAGATAAAGTAGATGGAATTATACTTCCAGGTGGGGAATCTACAGCTATGTCGAAAATATCATCATATAATAATTTGTATAAAAAGTTAGATACAAAAATAAAACAAGGATTGCCAACTCTTAGTACTTGCGCAGGAACGATAATTCTTGCAAAATCAGTTATTGACGGAGATACTCATATCCCGAATATTGATATAGAAATTCAAAGAAATGCATATGGCAGACAAAATGAATCATTTGAAGCAGATGTAAAATTTTTAAATAATAATGACATATATTGTTTTATACGTGCACCAAAAATTATAAGAACGTTAAATAATGATGTTAAAGTTATTGCTACACAGATTGACGATATTGTTGGTGTTTCACAAAACAATATAGTCTCACTTACATACCATCCAGAATTGACAAATGATAACTATTATCTCGAATGGTTGCTTGCTTTTATGAAAGAAGGAAAATATGTCGGGTCATTCTAAATGGTCTACCATAAAGCGAAAAAAAGGAGCTAACGATGCTAAAAGAGGACAATTATTCGCAAAATTAGTTAAAGCTATAGAAATTGCTGCACGTAATGGAGGCACTGACCCAGCAAATAACGCATCGCTCTACCAAGCTATACAAAAAGCAAAATCTAATTCAGTACCTAATGAAAATATTGAACGAGCTTTAAAACGTGTTGATGGAAATTTAGAAACTGGAGAAATATTCGAATTATCATACGAAGGATACGCACCACATGGTGTTGCTCTATTAATTAGTTGTCTTACTGATAATAAGAATAGAACTTCATCTGATGTAAAAGCTACTCTTACTAAACATGGTGGCTCGATGGGTACACCGGGTAGTGTTAATTACTTATTTGAAAGAAAAGCTGTATTTCAATTTGATAAATATAACGATGAATTAATCGATTTAGCTTTAAACTCTGATTGTTTAGATATTCTAGAAAGTAATCAATCAGTAACATTTGAATTCCCACCATCTGATTTTAAGAATATGAATGAAAAATTTAATAACAATTCGTTTGTTCCATCAAATGCTGAAATTGCTCAGATTCCGAATGTCGGTGTAGTCATTGATATGGAAAAATTCAAGTCAGTATCAAAATTGATTAGTGCATTAGAAGACCTTGATGATGTCCAAGATGTTTATGCAAATTTTGACATTGAAGAAAAAGAGTTAGAAGCGTTACTTTCTGAATAAAAAAATTAAAATAAATACATGGTAAATAAGGCAAAAAAACAGGGAACTATGTACGAAACAAACATAGTTAATAGATTGAATAAAGAAATTAATTTTAAAGCTCAAAGGTTTGCTGAAGGGGGATCAAAAGATCTGGGAGATATACAATTATTTGTTAAAAATGAAGAATATTTTCTTGAAGCAAAATCTAGACAAAATTTAAATATTCATCAATCTTTAGAAAAAGCTATTGAAAAATCAGGGGATAAAAATACAGTACTTTTTTGGAAGAAATTAAAAAGAAAACAAGGGAACTCCAGACGCACAAATGACGGAATGCCAGAAGTTGTAACTATGTCTTATGATTTGTTTATTAAATTGCTAAATAGTAAATAATGATTAAAAGTAGTTTACTAAACTACGAGTTACCAAATTCATCTATAAATCAAGAGCCATATGAAAATCCATTAGATTCAAAACTTTTAATTGCTAAAAATAGAGAAATAATATTATTTAAACAGTTCCCTGAATACGTTGAATCTGATTCTCTATTTATATTCAATAAATCTACTGTACGTAAGGTAAGAATTTTGACAGAGAAAAATACTGGAGGATCTTTAGAAATATTTATAACTAAAAAATTGAATGATTTTGAAGCAATATGTCTATTAAAATCTTCCGATAAAAAAAGTAAAAATAAAAAATATCAAACAAATTTATTTAATTTTCAAATACAAGAAGTTTTAGATGAAGCATTTAGATGTATTTTTGATACGAAAATTGATGACATTATAAATAAACATGGAATACTTCCGTTGCCACCATACATTAAAGATAATCCCAATAAAAGAAAATTCTATAACAATCAATTCTCAGATAGCGGGTTTTCGATTGCTGCACCAACAGCTGGTTTACATTTCACTAATGAATTAATTGAAGAATTTAAGAACAAAAATATTGAAACTGCATTTATTAATTTAGATGTAAATCTTAATACGTTCAAACCTGTTAAATCAAAAAATTTAAATGATCATAATATTCATAAGGAGTTTTATTCAATAGATAAGACTGAATATAACAAAATAATTACTTATAAAGAATCCAATAAAAATATTTATTGCGTAGGAACTACAACTCTTAGAGCAATTGAAACAGCATACAATACAGAAAATCTAGTTGGTAATACAGATCTTTTTATTTTGCCTGGTACAAAAATTAATTTACCTACACATTTAATTACGAATTTTCACGCTCCAATGAGTTCACTTCTTTCAATTGTTCAAAATGTATATGGAGATAACTGGAAAGAATTGTATAAATATGCAATTGATCAAGGTTTAAAATTTTTAAGCTTCGGTGATGCTGTATTATTTAAATATAAATGAATAACATCAATTTAGAATTACTTGCAGTAGATGGTAAAGCAAGAGTAAATAAAGTAAAAATAAACAAACATGAATTTAATACTCCAATTTTTATGCCTGTTGCTACAAGAGGTTCAATTAAATCAGTTAACTTAGAACTACTTTCAGATACAAAAATTATCCTAGGAAATACATATCATCTTTATTTAAGACCTGGTTTAGACATCATCAAGGATTTTGGAGGATTGCATGAATATATTAATTGGGATCAATTAATTTTAACTGATTCAGGAGGATTTCAAGGTTGGTCCATTCCAAACTCTCAAACAGATGATGGTATTTTATTTAAGAACATATATGATGGAACAAAATTTTTAATGACTCCTGAATTATCAATTCATATACAAGAAACATTAAATAGTAATATTGCAATGATACTTGATCAATTAATAGATATTAATGCTTCAAAAGATATGCAAAAACAAGCAATAATCAATACAAATATTTGGGCAAAAAAAGCACGAGAAATTCACAACAATAAAAATCAATCGTTATTTGGAATCATTCAAGGTGGTAAATATAAAGACTTAAGAGAAATTTCTACAAAAAATATGTTGGAGAATGACTTTAATGGTTATGCAATAGGTGGACTTGCTATTGGTGAAACTGAAAAAGAGAGGAATGAGATTGTATCATTTACTACAGATTTATTACCTGTTGATAAATTACGATACGTTATGGGTGTTGGAGATATAAAAAGCCTAATTAATTTGATTGAGTTAGGTGTTGACATGTTTGATTGTGTTTGGCCGGCAAGAATTGCACGCCATGGAAAAATTATAAATAGAGCAAAATATTTTAATCTAAAGAACAGTAAATACAAAAATATTAAAGACCCGTTAGTTGAAGATTGTAATTGCAATACGTGTTTAAATTTTTCAACATCTTACATGAGACACTTGTTAATTAATGAACCGACTTCATCATGGCAATTTCTTACAATTCACAATATATATCAGACACAAAATATCATTAACGAAGTAAGAGAAAGTATATTAAACTCAGATTTTGATAATTATAAGGAAAAACTTTTAAATGAATGAAATCATAACTTTATTACCTTTAATTACTGTATTTATTATCTTTTACGTTATTTTGTATATTCCTCAAAGAAGGAGACAAAAAAAACATAAAGAATATGTAGAGAATTTAAAAATTGGTGACAATGTAATAACTGATTCTGGTATTTTTGGACGTGTTGTAAATATAAAAGAAGAAAAAGTTACTTTAGTTGTCAAAAAAGGAGAGATTGAGATATTAAAGTCGAACATATCTTATAAATAACATGAAATCTTTTTTGAAACTTATATTTTTACCCCTACTTTCCGTTGGATTATTTATTTTTGTATATATAAATAATATTCAACCAAAACTTGGATTAGATTTACAAGGAGGTGTATCAGTAATTCTAACTGCTGAAGAGGGAACAGATCCTGAATTGATTGAACAAGCAGTTGAAATTATGAGAACAAGAATTTCAGCTTTTGGTGAAGTACAAGAACCTGAGATTTCAATTAGTGGAGAAAATTCAGTTTTAGTTCAATTGCCAGGTCTCACAGACCAGGAAAAAGCAATTGAAGCTGTTGGAACTACTGGACTACTCACATTTAGACCTGTTCTCAACTCCTCATTGAATTTAGGATATTCTCCAGCTTTAACAATAACTCCAAATGAGGATGATCCTGATAATCCAACTGTTACTGCACCAGCTGGTGTTGATCAATTAACTGGTTTAACTTTAGACGACAATCCCGACACAGATTCATATTTACTTTCACTGTCTGATGGATTTCCAATAATCTATCATTTAGGTCCTGCTGAATTGACAGGTAATGATATAGATGACGCCTTAGCAGTTTATCCTCAAAATGAATGGATAGTTCAACTAGTTTTAAAAGACACTTCGGAGCAAAAATTTACTGATTTAACCAAAAAATTGGCAAAGTTAATGGGAGAACAAAGACGCTTAGCTATTGTTTTGGATGGTCAAGTTATTTCTGCACCTGGTATAGCAATGGATGTTAACCCAGAAATAGGTATAACAGGTGGAACTGCTGCAATATCAATGGGCAATTCTGATCAAGGTGAATCTGCAAATAATTTAGCGGTTATTTTAAGATACGGAGCTTTACCTGTAGCTTTTGAAAGATCTTCAATTCAGAAAGTTTCTGCGACTTTAGGTGAGAATACATTATCACTTGGATTACAGGCAGGATTTGTAGGTCTTATTATTGTTAGTCTATTTTTATTGTTTTATTACAGACTATCTGGAATTATTGCAATACTTGGACTAGGTTCCTTTGGTGCTCTTTTTTATTCTGTTATTGCATTATTAGGTGAGTATCAAGGATATACGTTAACTTTAGCTGGTATAGCTGGTGTAATAGTTTCTATAGGATTAACAGCAGATTCTTATATCGTTATTTTTGAAAAACTAAAAGACGAGCTTAAAGTAGGTAGATCATTTAACTTTGCAGCTGAAAAAGCAGTTACTGAAGCATGGAATACTATATTAGTAGCTGACTTTGTATCAATTATTGCATCAGTTATTTTATATATACTCGCAATCGGACCTATTAGAGGATTCGCCTTAACTTTAGGACTTGCAACAGTATTTGATCTCTTTTATACAAGAATGTTCATAAGAAACGCTGTTCCACTATTTGGAAATATAACTGATAACCCTCGTAGTTATTTTCCTTTAACAAAGAAAGATATTGAAAATGTTTAAGAGATTGTTTCTAGGTAATACAAATATTGATTTTCATAATATTGGCAGTCGATTTTATAAAATATTTATTATTGAATTTATATTTTTTTCTGCTGTTTTGATTGGATCCATATTTGGTTTCTTAAATTTAAATCTTTCAGTTGATTTTACTGGTGGGACAACATATCAACTCGATACTGAATATACAGATAATGATATAGATGATGTATTAAACAATACAATCCTCCCAGTATCTAGATATCAAACATTCGACAATTCAAATACAATCATATTTAGAGCAGTTGAGTCTACGCAGGAGCGTGAAACTGAGTTATTAAATTATTTATCAAACAAATTCAGTGTAGAAAAAAATGAAATAGAGTTTCAAAGAGTCGGTCCTACTTTTGGTGAGGAAATAACAAACAAAGGGATTAGAGCACTTGTTATATTTTTATCCATAATTGCACTTCTTATATCATTCAGATATGAATATAGATTTTCATTCATCGCATTAACGGCATTAATGCATGATCTTTTATTAACCTTTTCTGTCTATGTAATTTTAGGACTCGAGATAACGCCATCTACAATAATTGCTCTATTAACAATATTGGGTTATTCCTTATATGACACGGTTATTTTATTTGATAAATTAAAAGATTCTCAAAAATCATTTAAGAGAGATACGCTTACGAGTGAAATACTTAACAAAACATTTAATGAAGTGTTAATGAGAAGTATTAATACTTCTTTTACATCAGCTATTCCGATTATTTCAATAATTCTTATTGGTAATTATTTAGGTATTGAAGGAAACCTATCTGATTTTGCTATTCCTTTATTAATTGGGATATTATCTGGTACATACAGTTCTATATTTGTTACTGTACCATTTTTGTCAAAGATAATTAAAACTTAAGAAATTTAGTACCATTAATATATGTCGACTAAAAGTCCTGTGAAAACAGCTGATGAACTATTTAATAGTATTTTAGAAAACTATCCAAAATCTTCTCATAAGCTTTTAAATGATGCATATAAGTTTGCAGCTAATGGACATAAAAACCAAAAAAGAAAATCAGGTGAAGACTACATTACTCATCCACTACAAGTTGCTCTATATCTCGCTGAATTGAATCTTGATAAAGAAACAATCATAGCTGCATTTTTACACGATTTGATAGAAGATACTGATGTAACTTATTCTGATATAAAAAAAGATTTTGGTAAAGAAGTTGCTGATATCGTTGATGGTGTAACGAAATTAGATAAAATAAATTACAACTCAAAGGAAGAAGCTAAAGCAGATGCAATAAGAAAAATGGTTATTGCTATGTCAAAAGATATTAGAGTGTTAATTCTCAAATTAGCTGACAGACTTCATAATATAGAAACAATACAATATCATACTGATTGGAAACAAGAGAAAATAGCTAATGAAACACTTTACGTGTACGCACCATTGGCACATAGATTAGGTTTGCAATCAATTAAACATAAATTAGAAGATACTTCCTTCAAGATCCTTTTTGATAAACAAAATAATGAAATTCAAGAACAGATAACTCAAACAAGGCCAGATAGAGAAAATCAACTTGAAGAATCTTTAAATATAATTAAGTCATTGTTATCAGATAACTCAATTTCTGCAGAAGCATACGGCAGACCAAAACATAATTATTCAATATACAAAAAAATAGTTAATAATGGATTAACGTTTAATGAAATTAATGATTTAGTTGGAATAAGAATAATTACTGATGATGTTAAAAATTGTTATACGATACTTGGATTAATTCATGCAAATTTTCAACCTGTTCTAGGACGATTTAAAGATTTTATTTCAATGCCTAAATTTAATTTGTATCAAAGCCTTCATACAACAGTTATTACCTCTGATGGTAATAAAATGGAAATTCAAATTAGAACTCATGATATGCATTACAGAGCAGAATTTGGAGTGGCTGCACATTGGAAATACAAGGAAAAACCTTCTAACGATCTTACTAGATGGACTAATGAGCTTACAGAGATGTCGTCAGAATATCCTGATCCTAATGAATTTTTACAGCATATGAAGTTAGATTTGTATGAAAATGAAGTATTTTGTCTTACACCTGAAGGCGATGTCTTATCTTTGCCACAAGGTTCCACACCAGTTGATTTTGCCTTTGCCATTCATACACAGGTAGGTGAGAAACTGATTGGTGCGAAAGTAAATGGAAAATTAGTAAATTTAAGTAATGAACTAAAATCTGGGGATACAGTAGAAATACTTACAAGCAAAGATAAGAACAAAGGACCTAGTAGAGATTGGTTAAATATAGTAAAAACTACAAGAGCAAGATCCAAAATAAAACAATGGTATCAAAAGCAACTTAAAAATGAAGACATCCAAAAAGGAAAAACAGTATTAAATACCTGGTTAGACGAGAATAATGATGTTTTGGAAGTAAGTTCAAAAGACCAAATATTAAATGAATTGTTATTAGAAATGAAGCTTCCTAATATCGAAACTTTGTATCAAAGTCTTGGAAATGGAAATACAGGTATAAATATTGTTGGTAACAAGATACGGAAAATAGTATTTCCAAATGAAATATCTGTTGATGACGATTTATATTCGCCTGAAATTAAGAGTGATAGTAAATCGGATTTAATTATTGTTGAAGGATATGATGACATACAAGTCAGAATGGCAAAATGCTGCGTACCCGTACCTGGTGACGATATTTTAGGATTTATAACTATATCAAATGGTATTGCAATTCATCGTTCTGATTGTTTAAATATAAAAATTGATCCAAATAAAGGGGAAAGAATTTTAGATGTAAGTTGGGGATTTGAACCTAATACTGGAACTATTGTTTGGCTTGAAATAGAAGCTATTGACAGACCTTATTTACTTAGAGATGCGACTATTGCAATTTCTGATAATGGAGGAAATATATTGGTAGCAAAATCTGTTACAAGTAGTAAAAGAATTGTAAGTTTGATATTTCAGATTGAAGTTAGTGATGTTACTCAATTAGATGCAATATTAAATGATGCTAAAGATATTGAGAATGTTTTTGAAGCAACAAGAATCTATCCAGGAAGAAAATGACTGATATAAAAAAATTTACAAGTTTTGCAACATCAAACTGTTATCTAATAAGCCCTTTTGATAATGAAATTGTATTTTTAATAGATTTACCACCAAATATTGATGAAGTAATTGATTACATAAATACAAATAATTTAACTATTGGAGGTGCATTTATAACACATGGTCACTGGGATCATGCAATAGGACTATCTTCTTTTGATTCAAAGGCTTATATCAATCTTGATGACGAACATTTAGCAAGAAATCCAAGCGAGCAAATAGGAGATTTTCTTGGTGATAAGGTATCTGTAAACAAATATGAAGGTAATTTACATAACGTTTTAGACCATGAATATGATTTTTTAAATGTTTATATAAACCCTGGACATACTAAAGGTAGTGTATCATTTGAATTTAAGGATTTAGGGGCAGTTTTTACTGGAGATTTTATATTTAAAGATAGTATTGGAAGAACAGATTTGTATTCAGGAGATAATAATGAAATGATTGATTCTATAAACAATGTTTTCACTCTTTTTCAAGATGATTTTCAATTATTTCCTGGTCATGGAGATGATGATACTGTAATAAATATTAAGAATAACAATCCATTTATTAGAGAGTATTTGAAATGATAGATCAAGTTAAGGGAACAAGAAATTTATACGGTAAAGATATAGACAATTACTTACACATAAAAGATAAATTTTTAAACTGTTATGCAAGTTATGGTTATAAATTTGTTGAATTGCCAAACATTGAACACAAAGATTTATTTACAAAATCTATAGGTGAAAATTCCGAGATAGTTACTAAGCAAATGTATGAATTTGAAGATAAAGCTGGACGAAGTCTTGTATTGAGACCAGAAGGAACAGCTAGCGTCGTAAGGTATCATAACGAATTTCATAAAGATCAATCAAATAAATATAGTTATTTTGGAAAAATGTATAGATACGAAAATCCACAAAAAAATAGATACAGAGAATTTCATCAAGCGGGGGCTGAACTAATTGGAACATTAGATAATTATTCTGACGTTCAATTAATTAAATCTTCATTTAGATTTCTTAATTCACTTGAATTAAATTTTAAATTAAAAATTAACACAATAGGTAGTGTCGATGAAAGAAAGGAGTATGTAAGTGTTTTAAAAAAGTATTTTGATAAAAACAAAAAAGATTTGTCTAAAGAGAGCGTTGAAAAGATTGAATCAAATACATTAAGAATATTAGATTCAAATGTACAAGAGGACTTACAGATTATTGATCTGGCCCCACTAATTACAAATTATCTAGAAGATGACACATTACAGAAATACGAAGATATAAAGAATATGCTAAATAATATTAATATTCCTTACTCCGAAGATCATAAGTTAGTTAGAGGTTTAGATTATTACAATGATTTAACTTTTGAATTTGTAGCCGATGGTGTAGTTATTGGTGGTGGTGGTAGATATGATAAATTGTCACAAATACTTAACATAGGTCAATCTCAAGGAGTGGGTGTCGCTTTCGGAGTAGACCGTATAATAAACCAACTTCAACTTGATACTCATAAAGAAAAAATATTTTTAATATCTCAATATGAAGAAGAAATGTATGACATTTCTGATGAATTAGATAAAAATCATATACCTTATGAAGTACCTATAAGATTCAGTAAGGAAAATACTCAGTACAAAGAAGCTATAAAGAATAATGCGACATTAGTAATTAATTGTTCTGAAAAAACTATTAAGATTATCAGCAGCAATAAAGTTGTACCATTCGACATTAATAAATTAAAGGAATTAATTTGAACATTAACGAATTAGTAAATGCAAAAAACAATGCTGAAGTTCAAAATGTTAACGGTTGGGTTTCATCTATAAGAGATCATGGGGGACTTACTTTTATAGATCTTCGTGATTTTTATTCTTCTATACAAATTGTTTACGAGCAAAGCAAAAATATGCCTTCTGATATAAAGAATGAATATTACATTTCTGTATCAGGTGTATTTAAAGAGCGAGATAAAGAACTAGTTAATAAAAATACTCAATTAGGCATGTATGAGATTCAGGCTTCTGAAATAAATATTATAAATAAAAGTAAGACTTTGCCATTTCAAATAGATAACAATATTGATACTGACGAAAGTATAAGATTGAAATATAGATATCTTGATTTGAGAAGACAATCTATGAAATCAAACATAGTCGGCAGATCTAATACTTTTAAATCTATAAGAAAGATTATGGACAAAATGGATGTGTTAGAAATAGATACACCTACTCTTATCAAATCAACTCCTGAAGGTGCTAAAGATTTTTTAGTACCTTCGCGTAAAAACAGCAATACTTTTTATGCCTTACCACAATCACCTCAGATGTATAAGCAACTATTCATGATGGCTGGATTTCCAAATTATTACCAAATTGCAAAGTGTTACAGAGATGAAGACTCAAGAAAAGATAGACAACCTGAATTTACTCAACTGGATGTAGAATTTTCGAATGCAAATCCTGAAATAGTTAAAAAAAATATTGAAACTATCGTTAAATTTGTCTTTCAAGATGCATACGATATAAAAATAGACTCTGCATTTAAAAATATGACTTTTTCTGAAGCTATATCTTTGTATGGAACTGACAAACCTGATTTAAGAATTAAAGAAACAATAAGTGATTGTACTGAAGTATTTAAAGCGACTGAAATTAATTTTTTGAGTGATATTTTAAATAAAGAAGGTGTAATCAGATTTTTAAAAACTGACGATTCGATTACTCGAAAAATAATTGACCAGTTAGATCAAGAATTAAAAGAATTAGGTTCAAATGGTCTAGGCTGGTTTAAGATTGAAAACAAAGATATATCAGGTCCTTTATCTAAATTAATTTCAGAATCAGAGAAAGAATTTCTGATAAGTCAAGGTAACGGAGTATTTCTTTTTCAGGCTGGACAAGAGATGGAAATAGCACCATTTCTTGATCATATAAGAAGATATATTTTCAAACCTACCACCGAAGAACAGTTTACTTTTTGCTGGATTGATGATTTCCCATACTTTGAAGTCGAAAATGGTAATTTACAACCATCTCATCATCCATTTACAGCTCCAACAAATGAAGACGATTTTATTGATAATCCAGAGCTTTCGACAGCTTTACATTACGATTTAGTTCTTAATGGGGTTGAGCTTGGATCAGGTTCTCAAAGAATAAGTAATCCAGATTTACAACGTATTGTTCTTGAAAAATGGGGTTTAAGTAATGAAGAAATTCAGGATAGGTTCGGTTGGTTTATAGAAGCACTTTCATATGGAACACCACAACATGCAGGATTTGCTATAGGCATAGATAGATTGATTGCTGAAGTATATAATCAAAATTCAATAAGAGATGTAATACCATTTCCTAAAACACAATCTGGACTAGATCCACTTACTGATGCGCCTTCATATATCAATGAAAATATATTAGAAGAATATAATTTAAAGTACATTAACAAAGATGAATAGTAACCAAATAAGAACAGAGTTTTTAAATTATTTTGAATCTAAAAATCATGACGTTATCAAGTCTGCATCTTTAATACCTCACGACAATACTTTGTTATTCACAGCTGCAGGAATGGTACCCCTAAAAGATTATTTCTCTGGAAATAAAGTCCCTGATAATCCAAATATGGCTTCTTCACAGAAATGTATAAGAACAATTGATATTGATATTATTGGAGATACTGACAGACATCTTTCATTTTTTGAAATGTTAGGAAATTTTAGTGTTGGAAAGTATTTTAAAAAAGAAGCAATACGTTATTCGTATGAATTTATAACAGAAGTTTTATCAATTAATCCAGAAAGATTATGGTTCACAGTTTATAAAGATGATAAAGAATCTTTCGATATTTGGCTCAATGAAATAGGCGTTCCGGAAGAAAGAATACAGTATGGCGATAAAGATAATTTCTGGCATATGAATATCCCTGGACCCTGTGGGCCCTGTTCAGAAATTTTTATTGACAGAGGATCAAAATATGGACCAGATGGGGGACCAATTGGAGGGGGAGAAGACCGATTTGTTGAGATATGGAATCTTGTATTTATGGAATCTATACAAGATAAACCTTTTGAAGTAGTAGGAACATTACCAAGTAAAAACATAGATACTGGTATGGGTTTAGAGAGAATTGCAATGATTATGCAAGAAAAAGAATCTTTGTTTGAAACAGATTTATTTAGTTCAATACATAAAGAACTATCAAAAAAAATAAAAAACTCAGATGTTAAATACGAAAAAATTATTTTAGACCATATAAAAGCATCCACTTTTATGCTTAGTGATGGTGTTGTTCCTACTAACGAAGGTAGAGGTTATATCTTAAGAAGACTCATTAGAAGAGCTTTAAGAGCTTATAATAAATTAACTGATGAGCCATCATCACTCGATTTTCTTATCAAAGAAGTTACAAAATTGTACAGCGAACCTTATCCTGAACTTGATAAAAATATTGAAAAAATAACAAAATTATTTAAAACTGAAGAGGATTTATTCGGCAAAACATTAAATAAAGGAATCCAAGAAATTAATACAATTCTTGAAACAGGTGAACTATCTGCAAAACAAGCTTTCTATCTATTTGAAACATACGGTTTTCCTTTTGAATTAACACAAGAAATTGCTCTTGAGAATAACATAACTTTAAATGAAGAAGATTTTCAACAATATTTTGAAAATCATAAGATTAAATCTAAAGGTTCCTCTACTAAAATAGATCAAAATATGAAATTAGATATAGATTCCAATGATTTTTGTGGATATGAAACAATAGATACCGTATCTGAGATATATCATGTAGAACCTCTAGAAAATAAATCTATAATATTTACTAAAATAAATCCATTCTATTTTGAAGCAGGTGGACAAATTTCTGATGAAGGAAAAATTAGAATTGATGAAAGAGAATATTTTGTTGAGAAAGTTGTTCAGAGTGAAAATGGAGCAACAGGATTAGTTGTTGATGTAAATAATGTAAACATTGGCGATGAAGTTCAATTAACAGTAGATGATTCTTTTAGAAATGCAGTATCTAAAAGTCATAGTGCAGCACATATTGTACATTCTGCTTTAAGAAATATTTTAGGGGATCATGTTGCACAAGCCGGTTCTAACGTTGCGCCTGGTAGATTTAGATTTGATTTTAGCCATACTCAGAAAGTCTCTGATGAGGAGTTGTCAGACATTTTCGAAACAGCAAACAAAGTAATTTTTGATGATCTCGAAGTTAATACAAATATTATGAATATTGATAAAGCTAAAGAGGAAGGTGCTTTAGCATTTTTTGGCGATAAGTATGAAGACGATGTGAGGGTAGTTAATATTGGTTCATTTTCAAAAGAATTATGTGGTGGTACTCATGTTAAAAATTCTCATGACGTTGGATTAGTTGTATTAACTCAAGAATCTTCAATTGGTTCAAACTTAAGACGTGTAGAAATGCTATCTGGCTCACATGCTTATGATTTCTTAAATACAGCTTATAAATCTTATCAAGATGTTGCTGATATTCTTAAAGTACAAACTAGTGAAGTATCAACTAAATTAAAACAAAACCTTGAAACACTTGAAGAATACAAATTAAAAATATCGAATTTTAGAAAGGATGAGTTAACAAAGTTAACACAAGATTATTCTTCTAAATCTTCAAAGATTGGTAAATACAATGTAATCGTTGAAACCATTTCTTTAGAAAATTCCAATGAGTCTAGAGAAGTTGCTTTAAATATAGTTAACAACTTTGATGTTGATATTTGCATATTATTTTCAAATATATCTGGTAAAACTACAATCGTTGGCTCAACTAAACCAAGTATTGATCTTGATATCTCAATAATTATCAATGACCTATCATCATTGTATAGTGGAGGAGCTTCAAAAGATCCAAATCTATCTATAGGTGGAGGTCCTGGCAAATATGATACAGCTAAAGCAATTAATGCCGCTAAACAATTCTTAACAAAATTACTTTAAAGTGAATAATTTATTATCAATAGATTTTGGCGAACGTTATATGGGATTTGCAATAAGAACAGTTAAAACACAGATACCTATACCAATAGAAGTCGTAGACATTAAAAAGGATAATATTGCAAACAAAATATCTACATACGTCGATTCCTATGATATTAATAAATTTATTATTGGCTATCCATTAGGTATGAATCTTTCTGAAAATAGAATGACTAATAATGTTGATAATTTTATTGAAGAAGAATTAAAAAAATATAATTTGCCAATTTCAAAAATAGATGAAAGATTCACTTCTGAATTAATCAAAAATAGTAAAAAAGACAGAGTTGATGATTTGTCAGCATTAGAGATATTAGAAACTTATATTAAAAATAATGATTAAATTTCTATTTAAAAACAGAACGGCTTTACAAATATTTCTTGTAACTACTTTTTTATTAGTTGGGTACAATGTTACAAATTCAATTGCAGATAATGTAGAAATTAACACAATTGATGGATCTCAAAATATTGATGATTTACAAATTATAAACGTAAATATTCCCCAAGGGAGCTCTGCTTCTGAGATATCTTCTATCTTAGATTCTACTGGTGTAATAACATCTAAACTTGCCTTTGAGCTATATTTACGTAATGAAAATCTTACTGATAAATTAAGATCAGGCACTTATGAAATACCAAATAATTTAAATTTTGAAGAACTTACTTCAGTTCTATTAAAAGGGCCACCTCTTAAAACATATACAATTACAATTCCAGAGGGATTATGGCTGAGTGAAACATTAGAAACTGTTTCGGCTCAAACAGGTTATGATGTTATTCAACTTGAAAATTCACTAATATCAGGAAGCGTTAAGAGTTCATATTTACCTGATAATGATTTTTCTAAATTACAAAATTGGGAAGGCTTACTTTTTCCAAACACTTACCAAATAGATATTGAAGCTAACGGTGAAGATATTTTGCAAATTCTTGCAAATGAATTAGAAAATAGATTTGAAAATTTACTTTCTGCTAACTCTATACCTTCTTGGATATCTTCACCAAATGAGTTCTTTACTGTAGCAAGTTTGATTGAAGCTGAAGCTAAATTAGATGAAGATAGACCATTGGTGTCTTCTGTTATTAGAAACAGACTTGATCAAAATATGCTTTTACAAATAGATGCAACTGTACTTTATTCATTACAAAAAAGAAAAACACAAGTACTGTTAATTGATTTACAAGTAGACAGTCCTTACAATACCTATAAATATACATCACTTCCTCCAACGCCAATATCTGGATTTGGTGAAAAATCTATGGAAGCTATTTTTAATACACCGGAGAATCCATTTATTTACTATCTATTAACAGATATAAATGGGAAGATGACTTTTACAGATAATTATGAAGAATTTATTAATCTTAAAAATAAAGCTAAAGATGAAGGAGTGATACCTTAATGGTTTCTACAAACGATATACGGCCTGGACAGTCAATATTAGTTGATGGAATTATCTATCAGATAATTGAATACCAACATGTAAAACCTGGTAAAGGGAAAGCATTTGTTAAAACAAAACTAAAGAATCTAACTAATGGAGGTGTTTTAGATAAGACCTTCAGAGCAGATGAAGATGTTGAGCAAGCATATATTGATAAACAAACATTTCAATATTTATACAATGACGCTGATAAATATTTTTTTATGAATGCTGATAGCTATGAACAAATTGAATTATCTAAAGATCAACTTAATGATAAAGAATTATTATTAAAGCCAAATCAAGAAGTAACTCTATCAATGTATATGGGTAAACCAATAGATATACAACTCCCTGCAACAATCAACTTGTTAGTAACGCATTCAGAGCCTGCTGTTAAAGGTGATTCGGTAAATTCCAACAACAAGGAAGTTACCTGTGAAACTGGGTTAACAATCCAGGTTCCTATGTTTATAGAAGAAAACGATGTTATAAAAATTGATACTAAAGCAATAAGTTATATTACAAGAGTATGAAACACGATTTTAGACATTATTCATTCACTTCGCTTTTTTCGTCAGACAGCTATACAGACAACATACTTCTTGTTGAAAATGATTTATCAGAAAATCAGCTACTAAGAGCACAGCAATTAATTACTTACTTTAATGAGAATGCTCAGCAAATTATGTTAAAGATAGATGAATTATCTCAAAATTGGTCATTTGAAAGAATTGCAAAACCTGAAAGAACAGCATTAATGCTTGGAATAGCTGAGTTGAAAATGAAATTAACTCCTAGAAAAGTAGTAATATCCGAATGGGTTAAATTAGTCGATAAGAACTCCTCATCGGATGGTGCAAAATTTGTTAATGCAATCTTGGATAGCTATGAATGATAATCATCTTTCTAATATTTTAGATATTAAAAATTATAGAAAATCATTTATAGAGTCTTTTGATACAAATGACATAGAAATTAAAAATAAACTTATAAATGCAACTAATGATATTAATTTACAATCTATAAGAATCCATAAATTAATAACTCACAATGGCAACATTGGAAAAGTTTTATTTGCTAGATTTCTTTCGACAATAAATTTAGATGAACAAACACGTATCATGGAATTGAATATTTCAAATATTGAAGATATAGTAAATTTTATAGAGAATATATGATATTTATTATTACTGGTCCATCTGGAGTAGGAAAAAATACGATTATTAACGAGCTCTCGAATCATATTGACTTTCATTTTTCAACTTCTTATACAACAAGACCTAGAAGAGACAATGAAATAGAAGGTCAAGATTACTATTTCATTACCCATCAACGATTTAATGATCTGATTGATAAAAATCATATGCTCGAATATGAAGAATATGGAGGTTATTTTTACGGTACACCAAAATCTGAAATTGATAGAGATGGAATTGTAATATTAGACCTAGAAGTTAATGGTGCTACAAAATTACTAAAATCTAATAGTGATTATATAGGTATATTTATTGATATAAATGATGATGAATTAATAAACAGATTAGTTTCTAGAGGCCATGATGAAGATTTTATAAATAAAAGGATGATTCTTGCAAATTCTCAAAGAGAACACAGTGCTGAATACGATTACTACATAGAGAACCAAGATTTAAATACTGCAGTTAATAATATAATTGATATAATATGTAAGCTGGAGGAACAATGATAAAACCACCTATTGAAGAATTACTAAAAGAAACACCAGGAAGATTTGCCCTAGTGATTACTGCATCTAGGAGAGCAAGAGATATAAATTCATATTTTAATCAACTCGGTGAAGGTATTGGTGCATATACACCTCCACAAGTTCAAAGTTTAAGCAGGAAACCTCTGACAGTAGCATTTGAAGAAATTGCAGCAGGGAAAGTAGAAGTTTCCGAAGAAAATTAATGAAAAAAAATATACTACTTGCTGTCACAGGTAGTATTGCTTGTTCTAAAGCTGAATTGTTTATAAAGCAGTACGGAAGCCTATATAATTTTAAAGTAATATCTACATATAATGCCTTACAATTTCTAAGCGATGAATTTAAAAAAAATAATCAAGTCTTAAGTGACTGGGGTGATTTAAAAGGAACTCCTCATATAGAATTAGCAAGATGGGCTGATATTTTTTTGATTTACCCAGCTACTGCTAATGTTATCGCCAAAATGGCAAATGGTATTGCAGATGATTTGTTAACTTCGACAACACTTATGTTTGGTTCTGGAATTTATATATGTCCAGCAATGCATGAGGAAATGTATTTAAACAATACAACACAAAACAATCTTAAAAAACTGTCACAGGATAATTTTATAGTAGGTTCAAGATATGGAGATTTAGATATTGGTGATAGAGGTTACGGTAGATTAATTGAACCTATTGATTTAAAGAACAATATTGAAAAAACATTGGGGAAGGTAATAGTGACATCTGGACCTACTATAGAAGCTATTGATGATGTTAAAGTAATTACAAATAAATCATCAGGTAAACAGGGGAGGGCAATAGCAATTGAACTTTCAGCTCGTGGTTATGAAACTATATATATTCATTCAAGTCAGATATTACCAATACCAGGCATTCAGAATGTAGCCTTTACATCATCTTCAGAATTGCTTACGAAAATAAATGAAAACATAGATAATTGTGAATATTTGTTTATGACAGCAGCAGTTTCAGATTTTACAACGAAGAAAGAGAATGGAAAGATAAGTAGAGATTCAGGAAACATTCAACTTAATCTAACACCAAATATCGATTTAGTGAAGACAATTAAAGATAAAAATGAAGATATAGTCACTGTTGCATTTTCAGCACAGGTTAATGATGATCTTAATTTTGACAAAATTAAAAATAAAAATTGCGATTACTTAGTAATAAACAACATATTAAAAAATAACTTTGGAAGCGATCATAATAAAATAAAAATCATTAATAGGAAAGAACTTATATACGAATCGAATGAGAAGTCAAAATCAGATATAGCGTATGAGTTATTAGATGTATTACTTTAGCAATGTTTGCTGATGTAGAAGTAATTTCAAATAATACATACGGTTATAATCAATTTACTTATTCTATTCCTCATAAGTTTAAGGCAAAATTAAGTATTGGTTCCTTCGTGAAAGTTGAATTTAGAAACAAGATTGTTGACGCATTAGTTGTAAATTTAAAATCAAAAACTGAAATAAAAAATCCAAAAAATATTTTAAAAGTATCAAATTTTACTCTTGATAATGAACAAGATCTGTATTGCAAATATATAGCACTTTCTAACAGACTAAATTGTGGAATATTATTACACAATATAATTGATTTAGATAATTTAAGAAAACAAAATATTTTAAAAACAAAATCTGTTTCAAATATAAATTTTCAAGAGTTTAATAATTTTAAGTTTGTAAATGATAATGTTTTTTTTGTGTCTTCAATTAAACAAGCGAATGAATTATCAAAAAATTTGAAAAATAAACTAAAGATCGACTTTTATCAAAAATTTGGAGGGAAAGATGAACTTATCAATGTATTAAACAACAAAAAATACAGAAATATAATAATTCTTTCTAATAATTTTGAAAAAGTAATATTAAACGATCATACTAATTATTTTTTTTATGACAGTAATTCTCCCGCTTATAAGTTACCAAAATTAAATAATCTGAACATTGTTGAGTCATCTTATCTGAAAAATCATATATTTGGAGGTAAGTTTATTTATATAAATGAATTTCCCAATTTGGAATTTAATGATTTTTATAAATTTAATATTGAAGAGATAAATTATGGAATTGAATATTATTTTTCAAATAATTTAAAAGATAATTTAGAGTTACTTAATCATAAATATCCAAATAAAGTTTTCAAAGTCTACTCAAAAGAAACATTTGCAGAAAATAAAAATATTTCACAACATGATGATATAAATAATAAAGAAGTAAATACAGTTATTATAAGTAATCCAACTATATCTTCAAAAGGTCTTCTTAATTCATACAAATTAATATCACTTCTAAGAACATTAAACTTTTGTATTAAAAACAATTTAAAAATCATAATTTTCAATAATAAAAAATTGAATATAGAAAGTTCATTAAATAGCTCATCTTTAACTAAGTGGGCAAATAAGGAGTTAGAAACTAGATTAAAATATGGACCAAACAAGTTGTTAAAAGTGTTTCAATTTGAATTACAACAAAAACTTGAAGATAGTAATGAATTGGTTCTTGGTCCTATAAAAACTGAAAGCGGTTTCAAGTATGAAGTTCAAATAAAATTATCAAAAGATGTAAATTACATAAAATTTATAAATCTATTTAAAAGTCTTAACAAAATTGATTTAACAAGAGTAAGGTATATTTAATGAACGATATAGTTGTCTTCGGCCATCCATCATTAACAAGTAAATCAGAAAATATAATCAATATAGATGATTATGTTGTTAATTTATCAAAAAAGATGATCGATATTATGTATGCTGCTCCAGGGGTTGGTTTAGCTGCCCCTCAAATAGGTATAAATAAAAATATATTTGTATTTGATGCTGGAGATGGGCCTAAAGTTGCTATAAATCCAAAACTTGTTAAAACCGAAGGTTCTATAGTATTTATGGAAGGATGTCTATCTTTACCAGGTTATTATTGGGATATTGAAAGACATGAATACGCTAAAATTCAATGTCTCAATGAAAATGGTGATGAAACAATATATGAAGGTGACGAACTGATGGGTCGAGTGTTGCAACATGAACTTGATCATTTGAAAGGAAAATTACTTTTCAAATCTATGACACGAAAACAACGAAAAGAAGCTTTGAAGGAAATTTCAATTAAAGGTTTTCCTGGTGATAAAATATAAATATTTTTTCGGTTCAGATGAACGAAGCTTAAATTTTCTAAATACTATATATACACAGTACAACAAAGTTAAAGTTGTAACCCTTGAACCAAAGAAAACTGGTCGAGGTAGAAAAATCACATCAAATCCGGTTCAAATTTACTGTGAACAAAATGATATTGAATATTCATACTATCAAGAGGAAAATATATATGAAGATATGGAGTATGGAATAGTTGCTAGTTTTGCAAAAATTTTTACAAATAATTTTATAACTAACAATAAACCACTATTTAATATACATTTAAGTTTGCTCCCAAAATACAAAGGACCTACTCCAGTTGAGAGTGCTCTATTAAATTTAGAAAAATTTTCGGGTTATACAATTTTTAAAATAAATAAAAATGTTGATACTGGAGATATTATTTATCAAAAAACATTAAATATAGAAGGCAAATATGCAACAGAAGTTTATGAACAAATTTATGAATCTTTTCATATTGATATTTTGAATATAGATTTTTACAAAGATGGACAAATTCAAGAGAATATTGTTTCTAATACAAGAAAATTTTTTAAAGAAGATTTTAATATTCAAGATTTACCTATTCAAAATGCTAAATCAAAAATAAGGGCTTTCGACTATCTAGGTCCTGCTTTTATAAAATATAACAATATAAATTTAAAAATTCTTAACTACAGTGAAATTGAACAAGGAAGTAGTATTGAACTAAGTGATGGATTATTGTACCCACTAAATGTAATTCCGGAAGGTAAAAGTAAAATGCTATTTGAAGACTATTTAAGAGGACTTAAATGATCATTTCGGCAAGTATTCAAGCAGCAGATCAACTAAACATCTTACAGAGTATTCAACAACATTCATCTGAGTTTGACCAAATACATGTAGATATTACTGATGGTCATTTTACAAATAATATTTCTATGTCATTTAGTCACATCAAAGAAGTGAAGAATCAAACTGATTACAAAGTAGACGTACAATTAATGGTTGAAGATAATGTAAAACTTGCTCCATTAGCATTTGCACATGGAGCAGATTTAGTATCAATTCATCTTGAATCAACACCTATTAAAGACTTTATTAATTTAAGTAATGAATTTACAAACCTTGGTGTTGCTACATTGCCAAATACCGATAATTCAAAATTAGATGAATATTTAGAATATTCTTCAGCCGTTTTATTTTTAGGCGTAAATCCTGGATTTTCAAATCAAGGTCAGTCTGTAGATTTAATTGATAAAATTAAGAATTTTAAAGTTTTATACCCCACATATGATGGATTAATAATTGCAGATGGTGGCATTCAGAAGAACCACTTAAATTCACTAGAGGATATTGGAGTAGATATAGCTGTTCAAGGTGGAGCAATTTTTGGCTGACCCTTCACACTTTTTAGAGTATCCAAATAGCATGTATTTAGCTGTTATTGAGGCATTAAAAGCTGAAACATTTCCTAATCCTAAAGTAGGTGCCGTACTGTTAAACAAGAATAATAAAGTAAAAGCAATAGGGCATCATAAGGGTAAAGGCACAAATCATGCAGAAATTGAGATAATTAATAATACATCAATAGAATCTACTGATACTTTATATGTAACTTTGGAACCTTGTTTTCATACAGACTCGTCACCTTCCTGCGCTGATGAACTTTTAAAAACTGAAATTCAAAACGTTGTAATAGGTGACATTGATTCTGATAAAAGAACCTCTGGAAAAAGTATTGAAAAACTCAAAAACAATGGTTTAAACGTTACGTTAATTGAAGGTGTGAACAATTTTGTAAATCCAAACTATAACAAAAAAAACTATGGTGACAATTCTATTACATACATAGGGAAAATAGCTACCAGTGATGACAATAAAATTTTTGATTACTCTAATTCATCTAAATATATTACGAATTCTGAATCACTTGATTTTACGCATTTACTTAGATCAACTGTTGACGCTATTTTGATAGGTAAAAATACACTCATAACAGATAACCCTCAGTTAAACATAAGACTAAACCCGCTTAGCCATATTGATATCTATAAATATGTTCTTTGGGGAAATGATCGTAATGACATAGAGAAATATGCAAAAAAACATAGTGAAAAATTATTTCTAACATCTTTTGATAACAAGTTATCTAATGTTGTTAATATCAATAACTTAACTTTTGAAAATTTAGACTCCCACATGAAGAATCAAAATATAAATTCATTATTGGTTGAGGGAGGAAATTATGTACATAAATTATTCATTTCTTCACAAATATACGATTATTTTTATAAATTTGTATCAGAAAATACAATCATAGAAGGATTATCCATTGACAAACATATTCTTGAATATTTGATGAACGATATGATTCAGATTAAGGAAATTCAACTTAAAGATAATTCATTACACATTTATAATTAGCTTACATGTTCACTGGAATTGTAAAATCTGTAGGAAGTGTAAAAACACTCGAAGAAGATCATTTATTGATCTCAACTAATGACGATAATTTTTATAATCTAGAAACAGGGACAAGTATATCAATAGATGGATGTTGCTTAACGCTAAGAGAATATATTAACAAGGACTTACTATTTCAAATATCTGATGAGACAATATCAAGAACATCTCTTAATAAAGATCACTGCGGATTTGTAAATATGGAGTTGCCATTAACTGTAAACTCTCTTCTTAGTGGTCATATTGTACAAGGACACGTTGATGGAGTTATTGAGTTAGATGAAGTTACTAAGTTAGATAATGAATTATGGAATTTTCATTTTAAATATGGTGATGAAAAATATATTGTAGATAAAGGATCTATTACAATTAATGGAATATCTTTAACTGTAGTAGAACCAGATAAAGATAAATTTAGTGTTGCTGTTATTGAAGAAACTTACAAAAGAACCAACTTAAAACATTTAAAAATGAATAGCTCAGTTAATGTTGAGTACGATATTGTAATAAAGTATTTAGAGAAATTAAATTATGATAAGTGACATAAAAGAAATAATTAACCTTTTTTCAAAAGGGGAAATGATAATTCTCATCGACGATGAAGAACGTGAGAATGAAGGAGACTTAGTTATATCATCTAAGTACTTGACTTCAGACCATATAAATTTCATGATTACTTACGGTAAAGGTTTAGTTTGTGCTCCAATATCTTCTTCTATTGCAAAAAAATTGAAATTACCACTAATGGAAGGTGTGAATAACGAAATGCAAACACCATATACACATTCAGTTGATTTAAAGGGTGATGGTGTTACTACTGGAATCTCTGCTGAAGACAGATTTAAAACTATTAAAGGTTTAGCTAGTGACGATTCAACGCGTGAATCATTTAATGTACCAGGTCATATCTTTCCTTTACAAGCAATGGATGGGGGTGTACTTAGGAGAGCAGGCCATACAGAAGCAGCTGTTGATTTATGTACAATTTCAAATCACAAACAAGTTGCAGTTATATGTGAAATTATAAATGAAGATGGAACAATGGCTAGATTAGAAGATTTGATTAAATTTTCTCAAGTTCACAAAATTCCAATAGGTACTATTAAAGACCTTATACAATATCGACTTGATTCATCTAACCCAGTTGAATTTGTTTCAAAATCTAAGATACCAACAGACTACGGTGAATTTATGGGTCATGTTTTTAAAGATAATGTAGACAATACAGAACATATCGCTTTAACTTTTGGCGATTATTTGTCAGGAGAAGACACAATGGTTCGAGTACATTCAGAATGTTTAACAGGTGATACTCTTTTTTCAAAAAAATGTGATTGTGGCTCACAACTTTCAAGCGCACTTGAAGCTATATCTAATAATAAGAGTGGTGTATTACTTTATATGAGGGGTCATGAAGGAAGGGGGATTGGTCTTGGAAATAAAATAAAAGCTTATTCACTTCAAGATGATGGTGAAGATACTGTTGATGCAAATTTAAAACTTGGTTTTAAAAATGATCAGCGTGATTATGGTACTGGTGCTTTGATTTTAAGAAATTTAGGAATAACTAATATGAATCTATTAACAAACAATCCTTCTAAAAGAGCTGGTTTAGAGGGATACGGTTTAAATATTACGAAAAGAACTCCACTTTTAGGTAAACAAACACCTGAAAATTCCAAATATCTCGAAACTAAAAAAGATAAAATGGGTCATGATTTCGATGAAGAGTAATGTTGCTATTGTTGTTTCTGATTATTACGAAGATATATCTAGTGGATTGGTTGATGGTTTTACTAACTCTTTAGATCCAAAATTTACAATTGACACTCATAATGTGACTGGAGCATGGGAAATTATTCATAAAATTAACTCCCTTACAGATAAATATGATAAGTTCGTTGCAATAGGTGCAATTATTAAAGGTGGTACTGATCACTACGAATATATCTCACAAGGTGTAATAGATGGTTTAATAAAATTGACGATTGAAAAAAATATATATATTGCAAATTGTGTTTTAAATGTTCATGATGTAAATGATGCTTATGATAGATCTAAAAAAGATGCTAACAATAAAGGATCTCAAGCTGCGTTTGCTATAAATAATCTTTTTACTTAATTTATTTACTATTTACGTTATAATTCAATCAAGCGAACAATGTTCCACCTACTGTGAATAATAGTAAGGTTAAACAAGCGGCTTCGTGCCGTTTTTTTTATGAAAGGGGATTAACATACCAGAACTTAAGATTAATGAAGCAATAAAATCTAAAGAGCTTAGAGTAATAGCACCTGATGGTGTACAAGTTGGGGTTCTAGAATTAAAAAAAGCTTTAATTATAGCAAATGAATTGGAACTTGATTTAGTAGAAGTATCTCCAGAAAGTAAACCGCCTGTTGCAAGATTGATGGATTATGGAAAATATAAATATGAACTTGCTCAAAAAGCTAAAGAATCCAGAAAAAATCAGGTAAAAATATCTGTAAAGGAAATACAGTTAAAGCCCAAAATAGATACAAATGATTTCAAAATTAAGTTGCAAAAATCAAGGAAGTTTTTAGAAACTGGTGACAAGGTCAAATTTACAATGAGATTTAGAGGTAGAGAAGCAGAACATCCAGAATTTGGACAAAAAGTATTAGATAACTACAAAGAAGAGTTGTCTGATATTGCAGAATTAGAATCTACTTCAAATCCGGACGGTAGATCAATAACTATGGTTTTAGCACCAATTGGAGGTAAAAAATGAAACATAAAACTCATAAAGGAATGTCGAAAAGAGTTCGAGTTAGTGGGACAGGCAAATATATGCGAAGACGCTCTCACAGATCTCATTATAAATTGGCAAAGGGATCAGGAACTTGGTCACGTTTAAAAAGAGATGTCGAATCTTCAAAAGGAGATAGTAGAAAAATTAGAAAGTTGTTAGGTTAATCATGGTTAGAATTAAAAGATCCGTACATAGTAAAAAATCTAAAAAGAAAGTTCTTAAAAATGCCAAGGGTTATACGGGTGCAAGAAGTAAAAGATTAAGAGCTGCAAAAGAACAGGTAATGCATGCAGGAGCTGATGCATTTACCCATCGTAAAGATAAAAAAGCTGATTTTAGAAAATTATGGATATCAAGAATTAATGCAGCAGCAAGACAAAACGGTTTGACTTATTCAAAGTTCATTAATGGACTAACCAAGGAAGGAATTAAAGTCGACAGAAAAATTCTTGCAGATTTAGCTGTTAATGATCCTAAAGGTTTTTCTAAACTTGTTGATGTTGCAAAAAAGAATCTAGATGCCTGAGTTAAATCTTGATAAGATTTTAGCTTCTTTAGATTTAAGAATTTCAGAAGTCACGTTACCAGATGAATATGATCAAATTTCTAAAGATTATTTAGGTAAAGATTCACTTCTAGCTGAAGAACGAAAAAAACTTCCTACCTTATCAAATGAAGATAAGAAAACATATGGAAAAAAACTTACAGAGTTATCTAAAAAAATAGAATCAAAAATCGCATCTTCTAAAAAACAATTTATATTAGATACTTTTCAAAAAAAAGAGAAAGATGAATTTACTGATATAACCATTGATTGGAATCGTAATGAAGGATCATACAAACATATACTCTCATCAGTTATGGATGAAGTTGTTAATATATTCTCATCTATTGGATATGAAGTAGCTTATGGTCCTGAAGCAGAGACTTCATGGCATAATTTTGATGCTCTAAACACTCCTGACTGGCATCCTGCTAGATACGAATCGGATACAATTTATCTTAATTCTGATTTAGAAACACTCTTAAGAACTCAAACAAGCACTGTACAAATAAGACATATGGAGCAAAATGATCCACCTGTTTATATAGTTGCTCCTGGTAGAGTATTCAGATCTGACCAATTAGATGCAACACATTCTCCAGTTTTTCATCAATTAGAAGGATTGGCTATTGATAAAAATCTTAGTTTTACAGACTTAAAAGGCACTCTTGAGTATTTTACTAAAGAGTTTTTTGGTGAAAATATTGAAACAAAATTTATTCCTCATTTTTTTCCTTTTACTGAACCATCCGCTGAAGTATTAGTTAAATGGAATGATGGCTCGTGGCTTGAAATACTTGGTTGCGGTATGGTTGATCCTAATGTTCTTGAGAATGTAGGTTATTCAAAAGAATACAAAGGCTTTGCTTGGGGTGTAGGTATTGAACGTTTGGCAATGTTAAGATACAAAATTGATCATATTAAAAATTTCTACGAAAACGATATTAGATTTCTGGAACAATTCTGATGAAATTATTAAGATCATGGTTACAAGACTGGATAGATTTAACAGATATTGATGATACTGATTTATCAACAGCCTTAGAATCATTAGGTTTCGAAATTGAAGATTACAAATTAATTAATCCGGATTACAAAAATATTATTGTTGGAAAAGTTTTAGAAATATATCCACATCCTAATGCAGATAAAGTAAGAGTTACAAAAGTTGATGTAGGAAATAAGATCTATGAGATTGTATGTGGAGCATGGAATTTTGAAGAAGGTGCAATTGTTCCTGTTGCCTTGCCTAATTCTTATATAAAAGATTCTTTTAAGATCGACAAGCGAGACATTAGAGGAGTAGAGTCGAATGGAATGATCTGTTCAGCTTCAGAATTAAATTTATGGGATGAACATGATGGTATTTTAATTTTGGACGAATCATTCAAAATAGGTTCTGATTTATCAAAAACTTATAATTCTACAGACTCATACTGGGAAGTAGGGGTCACTCCAAACAGAGGAGATTGCATGTCGTATCTAGGAATTGCTCGTGAATTGTCTACATACTTTAATAAAAAACTTAAAAAGATTGAAAAGCCATTAAATCCAAAATTGAAACCCGTATTAAAAGTTAATAGTGGAAAGTCAAAACTTTGTTCATCCTATCAATCTATAGAAATTGAAAATATCTCAATTAAAGATTCATCCTTTCTTATTAAATACAGATTGTCGAATATAGGCGTAAGAATAATAAATAATGTGGTTGATTATACAAATTATGTATTACATGACATTGGTCAGCCTTTGCACGCTTTTGATAGAGATAAACTGTACGGAACCATATCAGTTAGAAAAGCTAAAGAAGGTGAAAAACTTAAGACTCTTGATGAGCAAATAAGAACTTTAGATAACGATGATTTAATTATAACGGATAATAATGAACCGATAGCATTAGCAGGAGTAATGGGTGGTTTCGATACAGAAGTAACTAATGAAACACAAAATCTTCTTATAGAAAGTGCTTACTTTGACAAAGTTTCAATAATGAAAACTTCAAGGAAATTAAATTTAATTTCAGACGCCTCGGTTCGGTTTGAACGCGGTATAGACAGAAATATACAAGCTTATGGTTTAAAAAGATTTACTAATCTGTATGAATTAGATGAAAATATACAATACAGCGAAATTTCAGATAGCTCTAAACAAACTGAAAGTGAAAATTTTATTACTTTCGATACAAGCTTAATAGAATCCATACTTGGTCAATTAATTGACAATAAATTTATTGCATCAACACTTAAATCATTATCCATTGAGAATGAAATCAAAAAAGACACCATAAAGTTTAAACAACCAAGTTGGAGATATGATTTAGAACGACCAATTGACTTAATTGAGGAAATTGCTAAACATTATGGATTTAATAATTTTAAATCTACGCTACCAATAGGAAATAATTTAAATCAAGTTGGGAATTATTGGAATGTACGTAAATATTTTATAGATAAATTAAGTTTAGAAAAATTTAATGAAACCCAATCTTTATCTTTTACTCAAAAAGAATACAATGAATTTTTTGATCCTGATAAAGAAGGAGTCAAAGTTTTAAATCCTATTGATCAAACTCAAGAGTATTTACGAACAAATTTATATTATTCGTTAATTAAAATATATAAATTTAATTACGATCAAAATAATTTTTCTGGAAAATACTTTGAGATAAATAATATATATAACAATTCAACAAACAAAAATTATAAAAAGATACCTAAACAGGATTATACTCTTGGATTTTTAGTTCCAGATAACAACTCCGATATTAACCCAATGCAATACATTGCTTCTTTGCTGAGAAAAATTTTACCTGGAGTAAGTTTCGAACAACTTTCAAAACCTGGATTTCATCAAAACAACTCCTATTTAATTATGGCAGATAACAAATTAGTAGGACATACTGGACAGTTATCTTATCTACTTAAAGAGGAACTAGATGTATCTGAAAATTTGTTCATGACACAAATATATTTAGAAGAACTAAACTTTGTAGGCTTAAATATTACTAATTACAAGCCATTATCGCACTATCCCTTTATTAAATTTGATTTGTCTTTTAAAGTAAATAGAGATTTAAATGCAAATGACTTAATTCAAGAAGTGGAAAATTTACTAAAGAATAATGAAAATTCTATAAAAATATTTGATGATTATGCTTTCGAGAAAACTCGTAATTTAGGAATTAGAATAATTACTAGAAGCTATGAAAAAACATACAATGAAAAAGAAAATACTGAGATACTTAATATGATTGTTGAGAAATTAACTTCTAAATTTAATATTACTCTCAACGAAAAAGGAGAGTAATGGAAACATTAGGTTTAAATAATAGAGTACTAAAAACACTTTCACAAAGCTCTGCTAAAGCTGCAGTTGATATTTTAGGAATGCGTCTTTCTACAACTATTAAAGACAAATTTGTAGAAATTATGATTACTGAAACAGAGGCCTATGGAAGAAAGAATACAGACAAGATGGCATTATTTAATACTTATAAAAATATTCCCACATCATTAACATTAGGACCTCCTCATATGAGTGTATTAAGATCTTATGGTTCAAACAGAGGATTATTTTTGTTAACGGGAAAAAAAGGTTCTGGTGAAGCTGTCTTAATTAAATCTGGAAAAATATTGATCGGAAAAAAACACATTGAAAAGAGACGTAAAACAAAAATGAAGTCAGACAATTTAAATGGTCCTGGAAACATAACAAAAGGTTTAGGCATTGATGATACGTTTGACGGATATAATTTACTAACTGGAATTATAGACTTATCACCAAGGATTCATCCGTTAGACCAAGCTATAGCTAGACCTAGAAAAAATGCAAAAAGGAACGATAAGAATCTTTGGAGATTCACATTAATAATAAAATGAAGTATTTAATTGATAGAGCAAGTGCAATTACACCGAAAGATTCACTTGATGATTTATTAAAGAGTAAAAAATCTTTACGCATTAAGTTAGGTGTAGATCCAACAGCTCCTGATGTAACTTTAGGATGGTATGCGATATTAAGAGCTTTACGAAAATTTCAAGATTATGGACACACTGCTGTTTTAATATTAGGCGAATTTACTGCTCAAGTTGGAGACCCTTCAGGAAAGTCAGAAACTAGAACTCAACTAAAAGAAAATCAAATAGATGATAATTCAAAGGGAGTACTTCCAATTATTAAAAATATCCTCAATAAAGAAAATCTAGAAATTGTAAGTAATAAAGATTGGTTATCAAAGTTGTCAACATCAGAATTAGTTCATCTATCATCATCAACTACTTTGGCTCAAATGCTAGAACGTGACGATTTCGCTAATAGGTATAAAGAAGGAAATCCCATATCCTTAATGGAATTCTTTTATCCACTATTTCAAGGCTACGATTCTGTAGCTGTTAAAGCTGATATTGAAATTGGTGGCCATGATCAACTTTGGAATTTAATGTTAGGCAGAGAAGTACAAAAATTTTACAATCTAGAACCTCAAATAGCTATGACATTTCCATTATTAGTCGGAACAGATGGAAATAAAAAAATGTCTCAGTCGCTTAACAATTATATTTCAGTTACTGACACTCCATCTAACATTTATGGGAAAATTATGAGTATACCTGACGATATTATGTGGGAATATTACACAATGTTAACTGATATAGAACTTGATGAAATTAACAAAATGAAACATAGTGTACTTAACGAAAATCAAAATCCATTTGAATATAAGAAACTACTTGGTGAATTAGTGGTAACAGAATTATATTCTAAGAATGATGCATTGGAAGCTGAAGATCAATTTAAAAATGTCACAATTAACAAAGATGTGCCAGATGAAATACCTGAATATTATGTAGATGACATTGAAATTCTTCATTTACCTAAGGTTTTTACTGATTTAAATATTACAAAATCTAACTCTGAAGCAAGAAGATTGATAACAGCTGGTAGTTTTACCATAGACGGTCAAAAACATAACCAATTGGATGTAGAACTAAGCCTAATTAATGGAAAAACTCTAAAATTAGGAAAAAGAAATTATTTTTCAATAAATATTAAATAAATACACCACTTAAACAAGGTTATGTTAATCTAAATATACGAAAAAAATTGGCTTTTTGACAACTGAGTAATGTATGAACGCCGGTAGTGCAGATAGAAATATCTAGCACTCTTTTTTTGTCAACTTTTAACTAAGTTGATTCAACTTTTTTAAGTTGAAATGGGTAAAACCCATGTTGATTCTTTGGTCAGATTTAAATTATTCAAAGATTATGTTGGAGAGTTTGATCCTGGCTCAGGACGAACGCTGGCGGTGCGCCTTATGCATGCAAGTCGAGCGAAGCTTTTCAGTAGTTTACTACAGAAAATGACTGAGCGGCGAACGGGTGAGTAACGCGTGAGCAATCTACCTTAGTTACAGGGATAGCCCGAGGAAACTCGGATTAATACCTGATATTCTTTACATTTCGCATGAAATCAAAAGGAAAGGTCAGCCGAACTAAGATGAGCTCGCGTTCTATCAGCTAGTTGGTGAGGTAAAAGCTCACCAAGGCAACGACGGATAGCTGGTCTGAGAGGACGATCAGCCACACTGGGACTGAGACACGGCCCAGACTCCTACGGGAGGCTGCAGCAGGGAATATTGCGCAATGAGCGAAAGCTTGACGCAGCGACACCGCGTGTGGGATGACGGATCTAGGTTTGTAAACCACTTTCAGGAGGGAAGAAAATGACGGTACCTCCACAAGAAGCCCCGGCCAACTACGTGCCAGCAGCCGCGGTAATACGTAGGGGGCGAGCGTTGTCCGGATTTATTGGGCGTAAAGAGCTCGTAGGCGGTTCAACAAGTCGGTCGTAAAAGTTCAGGGCTCAACCCTGAAATGTCGATCGATACTGTTGTGACTAGGATACGGTAGAGGTGAGTGGAATTCCGAGTGTAGCGGTGAAATGCGTAGATATTCGGAGGAACACCAATTGCGAAGGCAGCTCACTGGGCCGCTATCGACGCTGAGGAGCGAAAGCTAGGGGAGCAAACAGGATTAGATACCCTGGTAGTCCTAGCTGTAAACGATGGATACTAGACGTAGGAACTGGATTGACGGTTTCTGTGTCGTAGCTAACGCGTTAAGTATCCCGCCTGGGGAGTACGGTCGCAAGACTAAAACTCAAAGGAATTGACGGGACCCCGCACAAGCGGCGGAGCATGCGGCTTAATTCGATGATACCCGTAGAACCTTACCTGGACTTGACATATAGGGTCTAGCTATAGAGATATAGTGTGCATTAGCGCCCTATACAGGTGGTGCATGGCTGTCGTCAGCTCGTGTCGTGAGATGTTGGGTTAAGTCCCGCAACGAGCGCAACCCCTGTCCTATGTTGCCAGCATTTAGTTGGGGACTCATAGGAGACTGCCGGTGATAAACCGGAGGAAGGTGGGGACGACGTCAAGTCATCATGCCCCTTATGTCCAGGGCTGCACGCATGCTACAATGGCAAGTACAACGAGTCGCAATACCGCGAGGTGGAGCAAATCTCTTAAAGCTTGTCTCAGTTCGGATAGGAGTCTGCAACTCGACTCCTTGAAGTTGGAGTCGCTAGTAATCGCAAATCAGCAAAGTTGCGGTGAATACGTTCTCGGGGTTTGTACACACCGCCCGTCAAGTCACGGAAGTCGGCAATACCCGAAGCCAGTGGTCCAACCCTTTTAGGGAGGAAGCTGTCGAAGGTAGGGTCGGTAACTGGGACTAAGTCGTAACAAGGTAGCCGTACGGGAACGTGCGGCTGGATCACCTCCTTTCTAAGGAGCATAGAACTTCGGTTCTAAGGTCAATCGTCGGTTGTCTACAAGACTGATACATTACTCAGCTGTGAAAAAGTCAAATTGGCTTTTTGAAAATTGTATAGCAAGCGCAATTGCAAAGTATTCATATAGTTCAAGCTACTAAGGGCTATTGGTGGATGCCTTGGCGCTGGAAGCCGATGAAGGACGTGGAAGACTGCGAAAAGCTACGGGAAGTTGTCAAACAAGCTTTGATCCGTAGATGTCCGAATGGGGAAACCCAATTTATTTTAATAAATTACTCCTATCTGAATATATAGGATAGGTAGAGGGAACTAGGGGAAGTGAAACATCTCAGTACCTAGAGGAAAGGAAAGCAAAAGCGACTCCCTGAGTAGTGGCGAGCGAAACGGGAAGAGCCTAAACCAAATTAATGTCAAGACTGATGTCGTTGTTTTTTTGGTGTTGTGGGGTCCTTTAGAAAGAGCATCAGATCTTTCAATGAGTTACAAATAAATAAGTTAGGAAAATTATCTGGAAAGTTAAACCATAGAGTGTAATAGTCACGTATCTGAAAACTTTTTTACTCATTAAGGCCACCCCAAGTAGCAAGGAGGATATTCCTTGTGAATCTGCGAGGACCACCTCGTAAGGCTAAGTACAACCAGCGACCGATAGTGAACAAGTACCGTGAGGGAAAGGTGAAAAGTACCCCGGCGAGGGGAGTGAAATAGTACCTGAAACCAATAGCTTACAAGCAGTAGGAGGGATATTTATATCCTGACTGCCTGCCTTTTGAAGAATGAGCCTACGAGTTATCCGTATGTGGCAAGGTTAAGGAGTAAATCCGTAGCCGCAGCGAAAGCGAGTTTTAATAGAGCGTCTAGTCGCATGCGATAGACCCGAAGCCAAGTGATCTATCCATGGGCAGGGTGAAGCGGAAGTAAGATTTCGTGAAGGCCCGAACCCACTGATGTTGCAAAATCAGGGGATGACCTGTGGATAGGGGTGAAAGGCCAATCAAACTTGGTGATAGCTGGTTCTCTCCGAAATGTCTTTAGGGACAGCGTTATATGTTGCGCTTTGGAGGTAGAGCACTGATTGATCTAGGGGGCCAACAAGCTTACCAAACTCAGTCAAACTCCGAATGCCAAAGTGTATAAATATAGCAGTGAGCCTATGGGGGATAAGCTCCATAGACGAGAGGGAAACAACCCAGATCATCAGCTAAGGCCCCTAAATGTATGTTAAGTGTGAAACGATGTGAGAGTGTTCAGACAGCCAGGAGGTTGGCTTAGAAGCAGCCATTCCTTTAAAGAGTGCGTAACAGCTCACTGGTCGAATGTTCTCGCGCGGAAGATGTAACGGGGCTAAACATACTGCCGAAGCTATGGGATCTTATTAATCTTGATATTTATATCCAGGAGATAAGATCGGTAGGAGAGCGTTGTATGGACAGCGAAGCAGCAACGTAAGTTAGTTGTGGAGACCATACAAGTGAGAATGTAGGCATGAGTAGCGAAGGAAGAGTGAGAATCTCTTCCGCCGAATGTCCAAGGGTTCCTGGGGAAGGTTCGTCCGCCCAGGGTTAGTCGGGACCTAAGGCGAGGTCGAGAGACGTAGTCGATGGATAACAGATTGATATTTCTGTACCACTAATAACGCGCCCAAATCGAATATATGTTGCTAAGGAAAGCCCTTCGGGGCCTACCGACCCACATATTAGTAGATTAGCGATGGAGCAACGGAGAAGGATAGATGAACCCAGGCGATGGTTGTCCTGGGGTAAGTGAGTAGGGTAGTTAATAGGCAAATCCGTTAACTGTAAACCTGAGACACGAGTCCGAGCCGCTTTTTAGGCGAAGTCATTAATTCCATACTTCCAAGAAAAACTTCTAGTTAGTTTTATTAGTGCCCGTACCCCAAACCGACACAGGTGGACAAGTAGAGAATACTAAGGCGAGCGAGAGAACTCTGGTTAAGGAACTCGGCAAAATAGTTCCGTAACTTCGGGAGAAGGAACGCCCAAGTAAAGTGATTAATTAACTTTATAAGCTTGAACGGGCCGCAGTGATCAGACTCAAGCGACTGTTTATCAAAAACACAGGAGGGTGCAAAGTTCGAATACAACGTATACCCTCTGACACCTGCCCGGTGCTGGAAGGTTAAGTGGAGAGGTTAGCTTCGGCGAAGCTTTGAAATTAAGCCCCAGTAAACGGCGGCCGTAACTATAACGGTCCTAAGGTAGCGAAATTCCTTGTCGGGTAAGTTCCGACCTGCACGAATGGTGTAACGATTTGAGTACTGTCTCAACCAGAGACTCGGCGAAATTGCAATGTGAGTAAAGATGCTCACTATGCGCGACAGGACGGAAAGACCCCGGAACCTTTACTGCAACTTGATATTGAATGTTGGTGTGCAGTATGCAGGATAAGTGGGAGACTTTGAAACAATCACGCTAGTGGTTGTGGAGTCATCCTTGAGATACCACTTTCTTCATATTGACCTTCTAACCTAGATCCGTTATCCGGATCAGGGACATTGTCTGGTAGGCAGTTTCACTGGGGCGGTGGCCTCCTAAAAAGTAACGGAGGCGCTCAAAGGTCACCTCAGCGTGGACGGCAATCACGCATTGAGTGTAAGTGCAAAAGGTGGCTTGACTGTGACACAAACAAGTGAAGCAGGTACGAAAGTAGGAACTAGTGATCCCATGGTTGCATGTGGGTGCGCCATGGCTCATCGGCTAAAAGGTACTCCGGGGATAACAGGCTTATACCCCCCAAGAGTCCATATCGACGGGGGTGTTTGGCACCTCGATGTCGGCTCTTCTCATCCTGGGGCTGGAGCAGGTCCCAAGGGTTAGGCTGTTCGCCTATTAAAGAGGAACGCGAGCTGGGTTCAGAACGTCGTGAGACAGTTCGGTCCCTATCCGTCGCGCACGTAAGAAATTTGAAGAAAGTTGTCCCTAGTACGAGAGGACCGGGATGAACGATCCGCTGGTGTGCCAGTTGTTCTGCCAAGAGCACGGCTGGTTAGCTACGATCGGAGAGGATAAGCACTGAAAGCATCTAAGTGCGAAGCCCCTTCTAAGATAAGATTTCTCATCGGGTTAACCGATTAAGACTCCTTATAGAACATGAGGTTGATAGGTCAGAAGTGTAATTACAGTAATGTATGTAGCTGACTGATACTAATAAGTCGAGGGCTTGAGCTGAATACCTAGCATGAACGCTTGCTATAGAATTTTTAAGAAGAGATTTGCGGTGGTGATAGCAATGGGGATACACCCGTTCCCATTCCGAACACGGAAGTTAAGCCCATTAGCGCCGATGGTACTTGGGGGGCAACCCCTTGGGAGAGTAGGACACTGCCGACTTTTAATGAAGAGCCCCTAGGAAACTAGGGGTTTTTCTTATATAATGTTTTTATGCAAAACACCAAACTGTTATTAATTATTCTAGAATTTGAAAAAGACTTAAAAGACTTCTTATCTTCGAAAAATATATTCAATGAAGAAGAATCTAATATATCAAAATTGAAAAAATATAAAGATAGAGTAGATTCAAGAAGGAGTCATAAAGCTAATATTAACAAGACTGATATTGATTTATTGACAATAAATGAATGCGGTGAATTGTTAAGTCTTCATGCAAATATAATTACACCAGAATTTAAAAAGAATATTGGAGATTACAAACAAATTATTGAAGAAGTAACTCAGTTAAGAAATACGCTTGTTCATCCGTTTTCTGTAGAAAATGAATTTGAAGATTTAGATATACCTTATAGTACAGTTAGTAAAATTTACGAAGGTATAGAAAAATATACAAAGCTTGACAATTTTGAATGGAAAAGAGTTAAGAATGCATTTATTAAAATAAATTCTCCTGAATTTTTTCTATTAAGTCATCAAGAAATTATAAAAGATATTGTATATCCAATACTTCATAATTTACCTGATAGTCAACATAAAATTACACAATTTATTGGCAGATCTAAAGAATTAGATAAATTAAAAATTCTTTTAAAAAATGAAAGATTTCCATTATTGTCAATTTGTGGACCTGGTGGATCGGGAAAAACAGCATTGATTCTTGAAGCTTGTAATCAACTAATAGACACACAAGATGATTTTTTTAATAAGATTATTTTTTACACAATGAAAACAGAGGATTTATTGGAGAAAATTGATGAAAATAGAGATAGTAAACTAGATTCATTAATTGATACTATTGAAAATGATTTTGAAGTAATACTTGATAATGAAAATGCTTTAATAGAATATATTGATACAAAAGAAACTTTACTTATTTTAGACAATACAGATAATTTAAGTATCGATGAAATTATTAATTTTTATGAAAAATTTCAACATTGTAAAATTGTAATCACAAGCCGTATCGGACTTGGACAAATCGAGAAAAGAATTGAACTTGATAAATATGATCTTGATTCAGGGATGTTTCTTTATACAAAACTCATTGAATTAAATCATTTAGAACATACTAATGAAGATTTGTCTTATGATGAACAAAAATCTATTATTAAAAAATTAGAAACACCGTTAGGAATAAAATTTTTAATACAAAAATTACTTCAAGGAACTAGTAATAAAGAAATATTAGATAACTTAGATGAATTGTATGAATTTTGTTCAAAAGGTATATTTACAGACTTAACAGAAAATACTAAAACGATACTTGCTTGTATGGTAAAAGCGAATGGAAATTTAAATATTGGAGATATAGTATTAGCAACAAATTTCAATATTGATGACATCACAGAATCATTAAGGCAACTGGAAAGAAGAGGTTTACTATTTAAAAAAAATATCAAACAAGATATCTATTATGAAATTAACGATATTTCTAAAACTTATTATGAAAAAAATAAAAATCATTTTATTACTATTTCGAAGAAATTAGGAGATGTTGAAAGTAAAATTCTAACCTTAAAGGAAAAAACACTTAGAATTAGCAAAACGCGTTCCTTTAATGCTAGACATATATGGATAGATTCTGAAAATAAATCTGATTTGCTCATATCTGATTTATTAAATCAAGCACTTGATGAACGCTCTATGAACAATAAAGCAACTGATCTTATTGAGAATGCTAAAAAAATTAATCGAAATTTTTCCGAAATATATAGAATTGAAGCTTTTTTATATTCAAAAAAAGGAATGCATAAAGAAGCTGATAAAAGCTATTTAAAAAGTATAGAATTATCTCAGGAATCTAATACCGATTATCTAGGTGCCTCAGCATATTGGTATGCTGGTCATTTATTTAGAAATACAAGTAACTTACAGGAAGCATTACATTATGCGAAAATAGCTAATGACTTATTTCCAAAAGAGTATATACAACCACAAAGACAATATGCTTCAATTTTGAATGCTACTGGGCAATACGATAAGGCATTAAGTGTTTTAAACAATTTAGATATTGAATATAAAGATAAATCAGTATTAATAACACTTCCTGTAAGACAAGTTTTGTCCCTTATATTAGAAATCAATAGAAGAAAATTTATAGAGACAATATCAGCAAGAGAGAAACAATCAGACTATGCATTTGAATGTATAGTTGAATTTCTAGAAACTAATCTTCCAATATTTTTATCTATTACCAATGACAAAGTGTTGCCTGTTGAAATTAAATCCTTTTTTGCCGAAAGTGATAGATTCGTTATTGGCTTCCTAACACCAGAAGTTAATAATGAACTTATTGAAAAATACATATCTCTTAGGAAAACACTTCCAATTTATTTGCAAAATAACAAAGAAAGAGAAAACATTATCGAATCTTATAAAAATTTTATTACTAAACTAGAAGAATTATCATATATTAAAAATATTGAGAAAAGAATCTTTATTTATGAAGAATTTATTGATTATTTAATTGAAACTTCATATGAAAACAATTCTTACGAGATTAAAGAATTTTATTGCACTGGATATATAAATCCAAATACAAGGGGAGATGGTACCTTTCAATGTACAATTTTTAATGATGAAATGAATAAACTGCCGATTAATATAAGAGGAAATTCAAAATTAATATTAAATGAAGATTTTAAATTTGGAGATAAAATTAGCTGTATTATTTCAATTCATGAAGATGGGACTAAAGAAATAATTGATATTGATAAATTAGAATCAAATAATAATAAAGAAGAATACGATGAAGATAGATTTATAACAATAGCTTTAAATGAAAAAGAAAATTTTTGTATAATTACTGACTTAAGAACTGGATTGTATTTAGGTAAACACTCAATAAAATATATTGAAAATATTCTTCCTGATTTTAAATATTTTTTTCATGGCGCTAGATTTATGTACTTTATTGGTACTTTCAAAATTTCACAAAATAAAGTGCATTTTAATGAAGATTCAATTAAGCCAATTACTACTGGAGTTTTATCTGCACACATAAGCTCATATTTTTATGTTTATCTATTATTTAATTCTATTGAAAATTTAAATAATAAATTAAATGATTTAAAACAAAATTATGAACAATTAAAAACTGGTGAAGATTATAAAGCTAAATGTATTTATAAGTCTACATTTGAATATGAAAATCTAACTTTTATTGCAACAGGTGGTGATGTTATGGACTTTAAGAGAGATATGTATTATTTAGTATCAATTAATGAAATACGTGATGATGGAAAAATATTTTGTTTTGTAAAAAGAAAACTATTCAAACGAGAATTAGAGAATTAATTATTATCTAAGAAATTTTTTATTCCCTGAATTTGCATTTGTAAATTTCCGTTATCTAAATAATTTTTTATAGTTACTTCATCTACACCAAGAATTCTATAATTGCCACTTAACCATGTTTGTAGGGATTCAGCAGCTACATCAATCGATAAATTTGGCAATTTTGTTACAAAGTCAATCCAGAGTTCAATACTTTCTTTAGCATTGACTATTAATTCATAAGGATTTTTATGTATTCCAAAATGAGCAAGAGCTAAATATTCAAGATCAAGTGTATATAACTTATCTAAGGTGTTGAATAGTAATTCTTTATTAAAATCTGGTGGGGGAAGGTTAGGCTGAACAAAGTCTCCATGAGGATAAATTAATCCTAGTGTATCTCCCATAAATAGTGTTTTAGAATATGCGTCATAAAATGTATAGTGATGTTTTGCATGACCGGGTCCATAGATTGCTTCTAATTTTCTTCCATTACCTAAATCGATCAACTCTTTATCTTTGAGTGAATGTATATTATTTAATGGTGTTGGTTTGATTTCGCCCCAATTAGTAGATAGCCAATCTTCTGTATATACTTCAGAAACAGCTTTCCATAATTTCTCTGGGTTAGGTAAATGTTTTAATCCCAATTCATGAATGTATACAAAATGATCTTTAAACTTTTCAACTAGATGTCCGATTCCGCCTACATGATCTAGATGTAAATGTGTCATAGCAGATCTGTTAACTTCATTTATACCTAAACTTTCTAAACTTGAAATCAAATAAGGAAAAGACTTCGACGGACCAACTTCAATTAATATTGGATTAGATGAATCTATATAGTAACAAGACATTCTTCCTGGTTTATTTTCCATGAAAACATCAATTTGATAAATATTATTATCAAATTTAATTACGTCCTGTTTCATATATATATTTTTGCATATAAAAGTTATAAACTACACTGTTTAAATGAAAGTTTCTTTATCAAGCACTGCGGAATATAGCTCTAAAGCAGCTGAATCTATCAAAGACTTAAAACCAAATGCTGCTGATGTAATGATAACAAGTATTGTAACCTCTATGGTTACCGATCTAGGTGTAGTTGCCCCAACATCTTCAGGCCTATTAACTCTTTATGATGGTAAAACTAACAAATCACACACAATAGATGGTTATTTTGTTTCCCCTAAAAATTTTAAAGGTAACGATCATGAAGAGCATAGGGTAGTGTTGACTTATGGAGGACATGTGGAAACATGTAAAGGGGCAAATACATTTGCAGTTCCTGGTATTTATAAAATTTTGGATTTTTTATATCAGAATTATGCATCACTTCCTTTAGATAAATTATTAGAATTTCCTATCAATATTGCAAAGAATGGATTTAAATTAACACAGCCATCAAGAGATTACTTTCAACATTCATTAGAGCCAATTTTTATGTGGCACGATTATTCAAAAATTATTTTAGAAAATGTTGCAAACAATATAGACAGCGGAATTGTTAAGTTAGATAAGTTAAGTGATTCACTTAATCATTTAGCAAATGAGGGTTTTAATGACTTTTATGAAGGAGATGTTTCTAAAGAAATACTTAAAACTATAAATCAAGAGGGTGGACATGTAACTTCGGAAGATTTTGAAAATTATAAATTAATTGAAGATAGTAAATTCATTTTTAGTTATAAAAATTTAAATCTTATTGGCCATGCTGGCCCATCTATTGGGGGATTAATGGTTTTAAAATATATTGAAGAACTAAATAAAGGTAAGAACATCCAATCTTTAATAGACGTTTATAAAAAAAGAAAAAATAATTATGAATTTTTTGGTGATAGACAAACACTCATAAATCAAGAAATCCTAAATCTCTCTTCCTCATCTTCTACGATTCAAGTCAATACCTCAGATGATTTGAATAATCATTTCTCAATTACATTTTCAAGTGGCTACGGTTCTGGCGTCCTATGTCCAAATACTGGGATGTATTTCAATAACTCTCTTGGTGAAATTGAGCTTAACCCTCAAGGTTTCTTAGGAGATACAAAAGGAGATAGATTAATATCGAACATGAGTCCTTTAGTAATTAAAACTGATGATGGTATAACAACTATAGGATCTCCAGGCGCAGATCGAATTAGTTCAGCTATTGCACAAGTATTAATAAATTATTCTATAAACAATGACTGGAAACAAGCTATTGATGCTCCTAGGTTTCATGTAAATGGAGATGGTTCGGTTAGAGCAGAACCTGGCTCATTGGAGATTGACAAAAATATTACAATTACAGAAGAGTACGATATGTATTTTGGTGGTGTTTGTGTTTCAGGATTAAATAAAGGTGTTTTTTCACATGGAGACAAGAGAAGAGGAGACACTTCATGGAAAAATTAAATAAAATACCACATAAATTCCTTTTTTATTTTGGTTTTTTTATAGTTTTAATATTTTTGAGTCTTTCATACTGGCAATTTACTAGTTTCCAAAATGATAAAATTACACTAAATGAATTTAAAAATAATAATATATCTTCAACTATTTCGATATCAGATCTTTATTCAAGTAATGACGAAAACGTATTTGAATTTAACAAGGTTGTAATTAAAAATAGTAAAAATTTTACAAAAATAAGAGATTGGTATTTACGCTCAAGAGTAAATAATGGTCAAAATGGTTTTCACTTAATAACTTTGTATAAAGAAAATAATAATGATAAGTACTTGTTAGTGAATAATGGTTGGGTCCCATTAGATAAGAATGTAAACAAAACTTTTCTAGAGGAAGAGATATTGTTTATTGGTCGACTTATGAAATACGATCAACAATCTTTTGGTCAAGATGATATTTCAAATTCTGATTATTTATTTAGGATAGATAAAGATTTTATTGAATCGGAAACAAGCGTAACACTACCTAATTATTATCTAACGCTTACTGAAGCTTGTGGGGGTGGAGTAGAGTGTATAAATTTAGAAGAACCTTATGATGCTCCGCATTTAAGTTATGCTTTACAGTGGTTATTTTTTGCTTCATGTTTAATTATTGTTATATTAAGAAAAAATAGGATTATATGATAAACAAACTTCAATTAGATGATTTTGAATTATCTTACACTTCTGAAGGAGAGGGGAGAGATGTACTTTTTTTACATGGATTTCCTTCTAATATGTTCTTTTGGGATGACATAAAAAACGATTTGAAAGATAAATTAAGAGTTACAGTTGTTGAGCAAAGAGGTTACCCTCTATCATCCATTCAAAATTCTATTGTAAGCGATTTTAATATTGAAAATTTATCACTAGATATAGAAAATTTAATAAATAAACTAAACCTTTCTAATAATCTAACTGTAGTTGGACATGATTGGGGTTCTATTGTTGCATGGTCCATAGCTTGCAGGGGAAATGTGAAAATAGACAAACTAGTTTCTATATGTGGCGGTACTGAATTTCCTTCGTCAAATATTTATGATAATTTAAAATTTAATAAAGGTCATCACTATATAAGTTCATTTCAAAATCCCGAAGAAGCAAACAAAATACTTTCAGCAAATCTAGATTTATTCTTTAGGTCTGCATACAGAGTGACACCAAAAATTGACTACCAATTAATAGATCTATCATTGAATAATTTATTTACTACACACAATCTAGATAGCAAAATTCATAATATTGATATTGATTCGTTAATTAAGCATTTTAAGAAAGGAATGACACAATCAATATCATGGTATTCGAACATAGATTATAATCTAGAGCTTTCTAGTCAATGGAGAAGAGTGCATGACATTGAAGTAACTTTTTTATTTGGCGAAAATGATGCTGCTGTAAAATTAAACGAAAAAATGATTAACAGATTAAATTCATCAGGAAAAAATGTGAAAGTTAAAGAAATTAAGAATGCAGATCATTGGCTACCATTAACACATAAGGAGAGTGTTATACGTGAAATTATATAAACTGTGCATTTGTCCTATAATATATATTATGTTGCGTTATGTATAAGCATGTTCTACATGATCACTTAGATGGTGGTTTAAGGCCTTCAACTGCCAAGGAATTAGCAGAATCTATTAATTACAAACCCTTACTTGATATAGATAACGTAGAAAGTTTTTTTGATAGATCTAGTTCAGATTCTCTAGAAGAATACTTAGAAGCTTTTACCCACACAATTGCCTTAATGCAAAATTATTCTTCAATTGAGAGAATAGCATTTGAAGCAGCTGAAGATATGCACTTGAATGGTATTAATTTTTATGAATCAAGATATGCTCCATTTTATTCAGTAAATAATGAAATGACTCCCCTAGATGTTATTGATGCAATTAATTCTGGTTTTAAAATTGCTGAAAATACATATGGAATAAGATCAGGATTAATATTATGCGGTATGCGTCATGACACAAAAGATGTTATAAATGTTGCAAATCTATGTTTAGAAGCGAAAGATAAAATAATTGGATTTGATATTGCAGGGCCTGAACTTAATTTTCCTCCTTCATTATTTAGAGAAAGTTTTAAAAAAGTAAAAGAATTAGGCGTTAATATTACAATTCATGCAGGTGAAGGAGACGGTGTAAATTCAATAATAGATGCTCTCGATAATGGAGCCATGAGAATTGGTCATGGTGTAAGAATTATTGAGGATATAAATAGCAATAAACCTGGAGAAACCGCAAAGAAAATTATTGAACAACAAATACCTCTAGAAATCTGCATAACTTCTAATATTCATACAAATATGTACGAAAATTTCGATTCACATCCAATTGTTGATTTAATTGCTTTGGGATTTAATGTTTATCTAAACACAGATAATAGATTAATGAGTAATACTTCTATATCTAAAGAATTGGAAATAGCGAAAAGTTTAGGAATAGAAAATGTTGAAAATTTGCTCAAGTATTCAGCTAGCGATAGCTTCTTTGACTAGATTTTCATTGTCCTTAGTTAAGAAATTATAAAACTGTTGTTCGTTTATAAGCTTAAATGTATTCATTGGGTACAGTTTTCTAGCTAATTTAATTTTATGTTGCTTCTTCGTTATAAGCTTTTGATCCATGGTTGTAATTTCTATATATATATCCATTTCCGGTAAGTAAAAGTCAGGAGTAAACATCATTTTTATAGAACCACTACCCCACTTCAAAGGAAAGCTCTTAGGTTCATAAATCCATTTAATATCAAATAAATCTAAATGGTTTGCAAATATCTTTTCTGATTGATGAGCAAATTTCATCTATTAGCAGCTGAATATTTATCAGGATAAAGTGATAGTATTTCAGCTTCCGTTTCAGTGTGTACAGGCCCCAGTGATATACCAAAAACTGCTTGACCTTTTTTTAGTAAGTCAATCATTTGGTCATTGTCAGTTAAAACATAGATAGATGATCCATCAGAAAAAATAGAGACGTCTGAAATATTTGAATTTTTTCCTAATATTTTGTTTACATTTTTTAATGCAATTCTAATTTTTTGTAAACTTATACCAGCAGACCTTAACTTCTTTACTAATTTCACTAAAACAATATCGTTGAAGGAGTAAATTCTATGAAAACCAGAACCTTTAATATTTCTAACAGATGCTTTAATTAATTTTGTTGTAGTCCAATGATCAAGTTGCCTGTAAGATATACCAGTAATTTTACAAACTTCTGGACCTGTGTAACCCTGCTGCATATGATTAATCTACTATGATTATATTTTTTATCAAGGTTTTAAGAAAAATCGTTTGGATTAACATTGTCAATGAAATCAATGAATTCTTCTAAATCAACTGATTTCTCATCATAAATTTCTATAGAATTATTAATAAATAAATCATAATCAACAGATATCTTAGATGAAGTTCTTAATGCTAAAGCAATGGCATCACTTGGTCGACAAGATAATTTAACTTCACCATCATCAGTTAATAAACTAATTTCAGCAAAATAAGTTTTATCTTGTATGTCTGTGATACAAACTTCAATAATTTGAGAATTAAGTGATTCAATAATGTTTACAAGTAAATCATGTGTTTGTGGACGAGGGTGAACAAAACCTTCTTGTGCATATGCTATGGAAACAGCT
>CACJUH010000009.1 GCA_902596545.1 uncultured Candidatus Actinomarina sp.
AACACAAGTTTTTCTGAATTGGAATTTGAATATAAAACGAATGGTGCAATATTGAAACCTTGGAGTAATCAATTTTCTGATCCAATAAAATATTCCACTAAAAAAGATATTTGGCTTAGAGGTCATCAATATGAATTTAAATTGTTCGATGGAAAAGTTATTGTTTCAAACAGCCCAACTAGAGGTTCTTGGGATATCTATTATGCATATCACAATTTAGAAACTGAAAGAAATATGAAAAATCTTTCTTTTAATGTTCCAAAAAATATGAAAGGGTATTTAAACAGTATCGATTTTGACATAACAACAGGTCTTCAATTTCCAGATGAATCAGGCTACAGATCCAGATGTGGTCTGAGGTTAAATTGTATTTACTTAGAATTGTCACATGAATCATGGCTATACATCAGAAAAGACCACCCTGTAATAACACAAGAGATTGATATGAGCAAAACAAGAAGCTTAGGCTGTGAAATTTACTACATGTGTAATCAGCCTTTTAATTGGTTCAAAATTAATTCCGAAGAGTTTCCAATTACATTAGATCGGTGGGCCAATTTTTGGGGTGGACGAGACTTTAGAAAATCAATCAGACAAAAGGAGGAATCATGAAGAATGATTTATATTCACGATTATATATAGATGCACATTTGTGCAGACCTAAATGTGGAGATTTAGGAGAAATAAACTTCGAAACAGGAAAAGGAATAGTTTATTTAGCTGCTTTTAGGGGCCCTTGGATAGCAGCAATATTTCTCCAATCAAAAGGTTATGAAATAATTACTGATGAAACATGTAATCAATGCGGAGATAAAGTACAGATAATTAGAAATCTCTCTGAATTTGAGCGAAGGAGATGCAGAGATTGTAATGATTATTTTCATATTGAAACTGTTGATTGGTCTACCCACTCATTCACAATCGTAGATGGTGAGCTTGTAAGAGATAGATACTATTATCAATGCCCTACACATTATGGACCTCAAGACAAGGGTATGATGTTTGTATGAAAAGAAAAAATAAAATTCTTCTAACTTCATTAGTTTCACTTGTAGTTGGTGCTGTTGCATTCTATGCGTTCTCCCTTTATGAATCGTTTTCAGAGTACGATGATGCTTTCTTATATATTGAAGGGGAAGAAGATATTGTATTGACTCAAAACGAATTTGAAAAAACCTCAAGAGTTTTAGAAAAATGGCAGTGGGGTGATAAACAAACCCCAGAGGATGAGAATTTCAGGATTATATCAATTGATGGATACGAGTGCGTAAAAGTATGGACTTCTCAACCACGAGCTCTTTTAAACAGTACTCATCCACTTGAACAATTTATTGATAATAGTTTTATATATGATTCACAAAATTTTTCTACTTACAACTGTATGAAAAATCTTGATTTAGACAACTTTGATGGTGAATTCTATTTATATGGACAGCCATTTTTCTATGATGAACAATGGTGGCTATATAAGTCTTTTGAGCCCAAAAGAAACCTAATAGCTTTTGTTTGTTCAGACTCCTGCTTTACTTCTTGGCAAGATTTTGCAAAACCTGAACCGATTCTTAAAAGTGATCAAATTTATTTAGAAAAATAAGCCCACACCAAGCCCACAAATTATTCAAAAACATATGATAATGTCTGATACTTTCCAGTACATTCTGATACAAGCCTTATGCTTGTTGATGTTGTAATTTGAGAACCTCTAATACTCTCTAGTATTTAATCGTTCTTCCCTTACAAGGAAGAAGTCACAGGTTCAAATCCTGTAGCGCCCACAAGGGTTTTTTAGCAAAAGTATTAAGAGCTACGAAAGCAGTGATAAAAATACTATAAAAGGCAGCGATATCAATGCGAAAGATATATAAATTAAAAAACCAATTATTAAGAGAATAATTGCACCTATAAATATTTTATTCGCATTCATAAAAATTAATGTTACAACTTCTCTATTTTTTTCATAAATTGTGCAATTCAAAGAAAAAATAAAAATATTAATATAAAGAAAAAGACAGGTGATTAATGTTGAGCTATTGCCATGAAGATTTCTCAGAAGTAAAAAGAATATTTAATCATAACTTTGATAAGTATAAAGAGATAGGGTCTTCTTTGTGTGTCATTGTAGATGGTGAAATAGTAGTAGATATTTGGGCAGGACACAAAAACAAAGATAGGACTAAAGATTGGAGCAAGGATACTCTTTCAGTTGCTTTTTCTAGTACCAAAGCTGCACTTGCTTTATGTGCACATATGTTAATTGAAAGAGGCGAACTAAATCTAAAAGAAAGAGTTACAAAGTATTGGCCTGAATATGGAAAGAATGGAAAAGAAGAAACAACAATTGAAATGATTTTAAATCACTCAGCTGGATTGCCTGCGTTAAGAACAAGAGTCAAAAAAGATGGATTTTTAGATTGGGATTATATGGTGAAACTAATCGAAAATGAAAAGCCTTTCTGGAAACCTGGAAAAGAAACTGGATACCATATGATGACTACAGGGTGGTTAATTGGTGAAGTTATAAGAAGAGTTACCGGAAAATCTCTTGGTGAGTTTTTTAATAATGAGCTAAGAGAACCCTATGGTTTAAATTATTGGATTGGTTTACCTGAAGCCGAAAATGAAAGAGTAGCTGAGATTGTTCCCTTTGTTCCAAGTTCTAATGATAAACCAAGTGATTTTGCAACGGCTTTTAGAAACAACAGTAATTCAATGCAAAGACTTTCCTTAACAAATACGGGTTATTACGATTACAATGCAAAAGAAACTTACAGAGCTGAATTAGGAGCTATTGGAGGAATAGCCGATGCGCGCTCTTTAGCAAAATTGCTTACTCCTTTAGCTCAAAACAATGGAAAGCTTCTTTCAAGAAATACTATTAAAAAATTAAGTAAATCAAATATAAAAACACCTGTTGATAACATGCTTCTTTTTCCAACTAATTTTTCAAATGGATTTATGTTAAATATGGATAACAGAGCTAATTTTAAAGGTGAGGGTGGATCATTTATTATTGGTCCTAATGCTTTCGGACATGTTGGGTACGGAGGAAGTAGTGCAACATTTGTTGATCCAGATTCTAAAATTTCTTTTGGGTATCTCACAAATAAACTAGGTGGCGAATATCTCATTAACAACAGAGCTCAAAGCTTAATTAACTCAACCTACAAGTGCTTAAAATAATTTAAACGAGAGATACCCTGTGATACTTTCTGATACGATTTAAAGATAAGAAAGAAAGGATACAGTAGGATTTAAAATCTTTAATATTCTGTAATATTTAATGAGTTTTTCTACAATGAAGAAATTAAAGTTTTCGATCCTGTTATAACCACAAGACTTTTTATGAATAAAAATATATTTGTTACAGCTTTCCAGGCAATGCCGAATAAAGGTTCTGAAAACTATGTAGGCTTCTATATTGTAAATACACTTATTAATAAAGGATACAATGTATACCTTTATACACCGTTAATAAACCAGGTAGAAATTAGAAATTATTTTCAAGATAATCTACCTAAGAATCTATTCTTTCCAAAAATAAACGACTCTATTATGTTAAAAATATTTAAACCTGATCCATTAAGATATTCTCAATACATATCCAATATTTTTTGGGAATTAAACATAAAAACTTATTTAAAATATAACGATTTCGAATACGATCTTTATTATCATATTAACCCATCCTCTTGGTGGGCGTATAACGGTATGGTCAATAACGCTCATCCTGTTTTGTTAGGGCCAGTAATGGGCTATAGATTCCCGAGAAAAGGCCTATGGGGCTATTTAAAGTTCAAATCATTTATATTTGAACTCATTAGATTACTAATTCTTAAATCTCCATATGCATTCTTTAATAGAAGAAAAATTATTAAATCTTCTTCGAATGTATTGATAGATGGCGAAAAGAACATCTTTAATATAGATAAATATACAAATATATCCCACACATTAAGTGGGATTGACACACATAAAAATAGAGTTAAGCCAGAAATTCCAAAAGTAATACTTTCTGGAAGATTTGTTGATATTAAAGGATATCCCATTGCTTTAAAATGTCTAAAAAGAATTGAGAAGGATTTTATTATAGAAATTTATGGGAGTGGACCTCAGGAACAAAACATCAAGAAGTTAATTAAAAAATACAACCTTGAAGATAAAACTATATTCAAGGGTTATGTCGACACAAGAGAGCTAGCAACTGCTATGTCATCTTCTAATGTATTTGTTGCTCCTTACATCAGGGAGAATGCTTCATTAATGGTATCAGAAGCACTATATGCTGGGCTACCAGTTGTAACTATTAGTGATACTGGACCTTCAAGTGTTTGTTCATTTTTTAACAGCAATCTATCTAAAATTTCAGAAGGAACTGGAGAAGAATTAATAGAACATTTAAAGAAAAATATTGAGTATTATTTGGATAATTTTATTATAGAAAATCCGAAACCTACATCAAATTTTGACGAAGATATAGTAAGAGAAGTTGAAAAAATAATAAATACATTTTAAGTTATGTCATCCAATACCATCTAATACAATTAGAATATTATATATAATGAAAGCCTTGATAACAGGAATTACAGGTCAAGATGGAGCCTATCTCACACAACTCTTATTAGATAAAGACTATGAAGTTCATGGCCTACTAAGAAGGTCTTCGTCTATTAACACTTCTCGAATTGATGACTTAATTTCAGAATACACGGCAGAAAATAGGCTTCAATTACATTATTCTGATTTGCTTGATTCTTCTTCAATTACCAACTTGATAAATTCAATAAATCCTGATGAAATTTATAATCTTGCTGCTCAATCACATGTCTCTGTTTCTTTTGAGAATCCAATTTATACAACTCAGGTGGGCACATTGGGGTCGATCACAATTTTAGAAGCATTGAAACACTCTGATAAAAAAATAAAATTCTATCAAGCATCTTCATCTGAAATGTTTGGTGGAGGCTCAAAAGAAAGTCTTAATGAAAGTTCTGCATTTAATCCAAAAAGTCCATATGGTGCATCTAAGGTATTTGCACATGATATTACAAAAATCTACAGGGACTCGTATGATGTTTTTGGTGTAAATGGAATATTGTTTAATCATGAATCACCCTTAAGAGGCGAAACTTTCGTTACTAGAAAGATTTCAAAAGCCGTTGGAAGGATTACAGCTGGAATCCAAGAAAAATTAACCTTAGGAAATCTTGATGCCAGTCGAGATTGGGGGTATGCGAAAGACTACGTTCAAGGAATGTGGCTAATGATGCAACATGAAAATCCTGAAGATTGGGTTTTGGCTACAGGAGTAACTAAGACAGTCAGAGAATTTGCTATTGAAGCATTTAACCACGTAAATTTAAATTGGGAAGATTTTGTATTAACTTCAGAAAAGTATCTGAGACCAAACGAAGTTCATTATTTACTTGGAGATTCTTCAAAAGCAAGGAAAGAATTGAAATGGAAACCATCAGTCGATTTTTCTGGCCTTGTAAAAATAATGGTTGAATACGATATCAATGAGGCAAAGAAAGATTTAGCGTTATTAAAAGATAATTTAATATCACCAACTTGGGAATATCCTAAAATATAAAAATATGAAAGTCTTAATAGTTGGCTCTAATGGATTTCTTGGTAGCCATGTTAAATCTATTCTCAACAATGAATATGATTACGAAGTCCTACAAATTACTGGTAAAGAGCAGATTGATGTTACAAAATATGATGATTTAGATAAATACTTGTCAAAATCTAGACCAGATGTAGTAATAAATTGTGCAGCATTTGTCGGTGGAATATCTTATGGGTATAAATATCCGGCAAGGATGCTGTATGAAAACTCAATGATGGCCATAAATCTTTATAAAGCTTCACAAAAAAATAAAGTTGAAAAGCTAATTAATCCAATTTCGAATTGTGCTTATCCAGGGAATTTAACTACTTATAAAGAAGATTATTTTTTTGATGGACCGCCAGACGATTCAGTTTACAACTATGGAATTGCAAAAAGACTCTATGTGCAACTAGGAAAAAGCTTTTATCAAGAGAAAAACTTTTCATCAGTAAATGTAGTTATTTCTAACATGTATGGCCCCGATGATCATTTTGATATTGAAAGGTCACACGCATTAGGTGCAATTATTAAGAAGGTTCATGATGCAAATAAAGATACTAATAAAGAAGTTGAACTTTGGGGAACAGGAAAACCAATTAGAGAATGGCTTTATGTAAAGGATGGAGCTAAAGCGCTAATTAATTCAATTAATCTAGATTCTGGACATCATTTTTTTAATGTTGGTGTAGAGAAAGGAATTTCAATTTTAGATTTAGCAGAAATAATTAAAGAAAAGTTTGGTTGGGATGGCAAATTTGTATTAGATACTTCAAAGCCAGATGGAGTGTCTGAAAAAAAGGTAGATGGTACTCTCGGAGTAGAAAAATTAAATTGGAAACCTGAAACAAACTTAGTTGATGGAATCCAAACTACTGTGGATTGGTATATTAATAAACATGAATAATAAAAATATTAAAAATATAATTCATAATGACGAGCTTTACTCAAGTATTTTTGATTTAGACAACATAAGTGAAGGCTTAGATTTTCTTACTAATGATGATGCATTTGTACAGGTGGGAACATGGAAATATGAAAAAGGTAAAATACTTGATGCACACTATCACAATACTTTTGATAGAAAATCTTACATCACTCAAGAAGTAGTTCTAGTACTCGAGGGGATTATTGTTTGTAATCTATACACAACAGATGGTGAGTTTATTGCTAGTGAAGAAATTAAGCAGAATCAATTAATTATTCAATATCAAGGAATACATGAATATGAAATTATAAATAATAGTAAGGTATTGGAAATTAAAAATGGTCCCTATTTTGGACCTGATAAGGACAGAACAAGAGTAAACATTAGAAATGATTAATCAAGTTGAGCCAAATATTTCAAGTGAAGACATGGAAAGCGTATCACGATACATGCAATCTGGTTCTTGGATTACAGAACACAAATTAACAAAAGATCTTGAGGACAAAGTAGCAACCTATGTAGATAGAAAATATGCGGTTGCAGTTCCAAATGGAACAATTGCTATATATTTAGCACTAATTGCTTCCGGAATAAGAGATGGACATAAAGTAGCTGTCCCAAATATAACTATGATAGCAACTATAAATGCGATCATTTGGGCAGGTGCTGAACCAGTGATTGTTGATGTTGATAATACTCTATGTATGTCACTTGATTCCTTAAAAAAAGTACCTGAAATTAATGCTGTAATTTTTGTTCCATTGAATGGAAGAGTTGGCTCGGGTTTAGAAATACAAGAATATTGCAAGGATAAAGATATTGTTTTAATTGAAGACTCAGCTCATGCATTAGGGTCTTCATATTTAAATCAAAAATGTGGCTCATTAGGAAGTCTTAGTATTTTTTCTTTCACCCCACATAAGATAATCACTATGGGGCAAGGAGGAATGGTCCTGTCAGATGATGAAAACTTATATCAGAAATTAATTGATATAAAAACTTTTAATAGAGAAAAAGATAAAAGCGACGTTCATAAAGGTTTTGGGCTTAATTTTAAAATTACAGATTTGCAATCTTCACTGGGTTTATCACAACTCTCTAAATTGGAGGAATTTATTAAAATGAAGAAAAACCTTCATAGACAATATTCAAATAATTTAAATGATAAATATTTAAAGTCATTTAATGAATATGAAACCCCTTGGTTTATTGATTTTTACTGTATAAGCGAAAACCAAAGAGAAGAATTGTATTTATATCTAAAGCAAAAAAATATTGAAACAAGATTTTCATATCCTTCTTTAAGTAGTCAATCATATTTACAAAATATAGAAAAAACAGATTTAACTTTTTCTGAAAAAGTTTCCAACAATATTTTATGGCTTCCATCATCTACTAACCTATCAAGAGAAGATGTTGAATATGTTTCTAGTGCAGTTAATAACTTTCTTGAAAATTAAGACTATCTTTATTAAGTGAGTAATTTAAATACATCCCTCAGAGATACGTCGTTAATAATCGCTACATATAACGAAGAGGAGTCTCTTCCATTCGTATTAAACGAAATCAAAGAATATGATTTTGGTGAGGTAATTATTGTTGATGGTTATTCAACAGATAATACAGAAATGATTGCGAAAGAGTATGGTGCTACTTTCATAAAACAAGATGAAAAAGGTTGGGGCAGTGCTGTCTTGCAGGGAATTTCAGTTTCGACTAAAAAATATATTACTTATATGGATGGGGATGGTTCTTATAATCCTATTGCAATACTAGAAATGAAATCTTTAATTCAAAATTATGATGCTGTTTTTTCATCTAGATATAAGGATGGTGCAAAAAGCCCTGATGATACATTTATTAGAGCAATTGGAAATCGATTGTTTACATTTCTTGTAAGGATCTTATTTAAATGTCGAATTTCAGATGCTTTATTTTTCTACCCATTATTTAAAAGAGAAATCCTTGAAAATATCGACTTAAAATCAAAAGACTTCACTCTTTGTTTAGAACTACCAGCTTTGGTACATTTAAATAAATTAAGATATACGGAGATTTTAAGTTTAGAAAGGGAAAGATTTGCAGGAGTTACTAAAGTTAACGCTTTTTATGATGGTTTAAAAATCCTAAAAGGCATGTTAAATCTTAGGTTTAGGGTATGAAGCTTCATCTTGGTTCAGGTAGTAGATATTTAGAAGGGTATTTACATGTAGATATTGCTGATTATGAACATATAGACATTAAGTCTTCAGTAGACAAACTTAATACTATTGATAATGATACTGTTGATGAAATTTACGCCTCACATGTTCTAGAGTACTTTGACAGAAATGAAGTTGAATCTGTTTTAAACGAATGGAAAAGAGTTTTAAAAAAAGATGGGGTATTAAGAATTGCGGTACCAAACTTTGAAGCATTAATTAAGGTATACCAAGAAACAGCTGAGATTGAAAAAATTTTAGGACCTTTATATGGTAAATGGGATTTGACCGATGGTAATTTTATTTATCACAGAACTGTATATGATAAAAATAGTTTAACTGAACTCTTAGAGCGTATAGGGTTTTCTGATATTGAATTATGGAACTGGAGAGAAGTGTTCAAAGATAATTTAGGATATGATGATCACTCCCAAGCGTATTTTCCTCACATGGATAAAGAAAATGGAATTCATGTAAGCTTAAATATTCAATGTAAAAAGTAATGAAAAGTAATACTAAAACATTAATTTCATTTATAACTTTTATAATCTCTCTTTTTACTTCGTATTTTTTAGGTGAAATTTTTTATAATTCAATTGATGGAACTGATTTTTATAGATATTTCAGATACATAGAGTACTTCAATGGAACTGTAGAAACACCTTCACGTGAGCAGGGATTGTTTTACTTTTGGTTTATCTCTAATTTTATTGAACTCTCCCAAAACTATTATCTTCCCGATAAATGGGAATATGTTTACAGTACAGCAATCCAGTTTGGAAACTTCCTTCTTTACTTAGTAGGATTATTGGGGTTATTTTTATGGCTAACTTCAAAAAAAATAAATAAAAGTGTAATCTTTCTTTCTTTCTCAGTTCTTAATTTTTTTCCACCAGTTTATGGTGGAAGGTTAATCATGAAACCAGAAATAATAGTTTTTTGTTTTTTGCCTTGGGTATTTATAGGTATTGATAATTATTTTAAGAATCAAAAAAAATTGAACTTAATTTTAGTTGCACCACTGCTTTCCTTATTAGTCACAAGTAAAGGGACAATAGCAATAATGGTATTCTTATCACTTCTTTATTTATATTTTGAAGACATAAAAAAAATTAATATAAAAAAATTGTTGCTACCTGTTGGGATTTTTACAGTTTTAACAACTTTATTGTATAACGAAAATTCTAATATCAATTCGGTAAGTCTTTTATCGCACCAAGAATTAGATCAGTACTTATTTAAAGCCCAGATAAGTTTCCTATATAATATTAATTTTGTTGAGTTGTTTACTAATCCCTTTAGGAGTCAGCACGCAAATTCTTTGATTGGTATAACATTAATTGATTTATTCGGGGACTATTTCAATAGATACTGGGATCACAGTAGAAGTCTTTTTTTAGCAAACAGAAGAGAGTTATTTGAATTTTTACCAAATCCTAGAAGAAACATTTCTTTATTTCTATCCACTATATTTGTTATATCATCAATATTTTCTAGTTCAAATAAAACCTTTAAAAAACACCAAATGGTTTATTTAATTGGAACATTAATTTTAGCGCTAACTTCTTTAGGCCTTTTTGGCTTGCACTTCAATCCAGAAAAAGGTGATACAGTTAAAACACACTACTATTTTTATTTAATTGCAATTTCATTCACAGTTATATTTGTTCAATATTTATCAAATAGAAAGTACTCAATACAATTAGTCTCTGTATTTTTAACAATCATCATGTCTTTATTCATTTTTGGTTTTCCAAAAACTTATAATTCAGAATATAAAAGTATAATGCAAGACAAACTAGCTGTAACTATTGGGTGTAACATTTCTTCTTTGTATTATGACAATTATTTTTCTGATGAAACCAAATGTCTTAATAAAAAAATTGCAACTTGCGGTTTTTATGAAGAGTATGCAAAGCCAGAAAACCATCCAGACGGATATTTAATATTTCAAAATGATGATTTTTTTAATCCAATCAATTTAATTGATACTTCAGGCTATACAGTTACCGTAAATGGGTATGCTGAGTGTTTAAATTATGCTGAAGGGGGATATTACAGGAATATAAATAATATTTTTAATGAAGATAGAACTCCTCTAATAAATAATGTGGTGATGCTCCTATCTTTTATTTCAGTTATTGGATTTACGGTCTTAGCAAAAAAAGATAACTAGCTTTTAAATCTATGGAAGAGTTACTTCGATTATTTGACCAGATGTAGTACCAACAAGAAGAGTTTCATTTCCCGAATCGTTAATTGTAGTAATTGAATAAGGAATTAAGTTTTTTTCTAAAACAATCACTTCACTTGCTTTCTGAACATTAATTGCCCAAATAGTACCGGTACAAAAGTCACCAACAAAAAAGTAGTCTTTCCATTTTGTTGAGTTAGTTAATTCTGTCCCTCCAATAACTGCGCAATAATCATTCCCGTGAGGAAATACATAATTAGGAAATACTGTTGATTCTATTAACTCATTTTGTGTTGCAATGTCAACAGGTGTACTTGGATAATTAGCATTGAAATAAGACTCAAACCAAGGCCATCCAAAAAAAACAGGTTCTTTAATATTTTTTATATTGTCAATAATATTTATTTCTTCCCAATGAGAATTTCCAACATCTGGAATAATCAGACTATCATTCTGGAAAAAACATGACCACGGGTTTCTCAATCCATAAGCCAAATAATTTATTCTTGGATCATTTGCTTCTGTTAAGGGATTGTCTAAAAGATCAACATTAGAGATTGAAAAGACTTTTCCCCATAATGTATCAAATTTTGCTGAATGTCCTGGACTCTCTAGATCACCCAGACAAAGAATAATATCTTGGTCTTTTTGTAAGATTTTTCCTCCCCAGTGTATTTTTGTAGTTTCAACGTTACCGTCAGAAATAATTGCTAAACTTTCTTCATTCCCGAGTTCTAAGTCTGGTAATACTTCAAATGCAGAAAGATGATATTTATTATCTACACCTGTATAGGTTACAACCAAATAATCTTTTGAGTTTAAATTCATAAAATCGAATGTGTGAAGTCCAGACTCTCTTTGTGTTCTTGTTTGATCAGATAAATCTAGAACTTCTACAACATTTTTTTCTGAATCAACTCCGTAGATAAATCCTTCTGTTTCAGAAAACATGTAATTAAAATTTAATGGATTATTAACTCTGATAAAAGAAACAATATTTTGACCCTCTATAACTATGTCTATACTGGCTTCTCCAAAATTTGGAGCTTCTATCAAGTTTAAATCTTCAATACCCTTGTCACTTAGTTGCTGAAGATATAACTCATATTCACTTAATTTTAGTGATTCGGTAACTGCATTTTTTTTAATCCCAACAACTAAATCAACCAAATCTCCGTCTTTAAGTTCAGATCCCTGAATTAGATTTGTACCTAAAACCATATCTATACACTCTTCTCTGTCGGTAACTTGCTTAACTATCCGGATTTCAATTTTAATTTCATTATCTGATTAAATTTTATTCATGATTTCCAATGACTCATCAAGCGATATCTCGCAATTGTTAAAGCTTAATGGCAATGAAGCTGGGTAGCTGGTTGCACAATAGGTAAAAAATAATACCATTAGAAGAATTAATTTATTTAAAGATTTTGGCACATTTCAATATTAGCCTTTGTAGTTTTTATAAAAAATTAATAGGTTAATTTATATTAACTATCCACTAGGGACTACAAATGAAAACTGGTCCAAATAATAAGCTTCATGAGAATCTATTTGAGATTTATAATCATATTTTATAGTTTGATTATTAAGAATTTCTACACTTGTGCTTGTATCAAATAATGTAATTGACTGAAATATATATTTGTACTCATTTTCCCAAGTGTCACTCAAAGCGGACTCATTAGAAACTATGTTGTTAATATTTAATCTAAAACTATATTCATCATTATCTAGTATTAAATAGACATCTTTATATTTTGTTTTCTTACTGCTTCCAGTATCAGGAACCATTTGAAACTTTAATTTTACAAATTTTGCCTTTGAAGAACCGTCTACTATTCCATTGAAGTTAAAGCTTACTACATCACCCACATTTACGATCTGATTTCTTGGACCAGTGTTTAAAAATTCTCCAGAAACCTGATCAGCAGAATTCATTGACGGTGGAGTATATGAAGACGCATTACTGTTTATTACAAATGACTTATTAAATAAAGGATTTGCAGTATCTTGAAAAGTCGTGGTTGTAACCGAAGATGTACCACTTGATCTCCAAGAAAAAGTTGTAATCTTTTCAAGTGAATATCTGTCAATATTACAACCCGAAAAATTAAATTGGTTTACAGTCAACTCTTGACCAAGAAGTACTTGAAATCTCATACCTGTTTCGTTTCTGAAAACTAAATATGCACTATCTGAAATTATGGTTTCTTTATTCAAGTTTTTAACAGCTTTAAGGCTAGTGCCCGAGTTATAAGCTCTTATTTCAGTATTTAAATATCCTCTTTCAACAGTAAAAATTTGGTCCTCTTTCGCTGTAACTTTCATTAATTCAGTACCAATTAACAAAATTTCCCCAACAAAAGCTTGGTTTTCATTACTTAATTCAATTACTGTATCATCAATTTCAATTTCACTAGATGTGTCGAGCCTGTTGTCTGATATCGTATCTGTAATGTAAACGATATTAAAAGTGTCTGTTGTGCTAAATGCTTCTCCTGCTGCAACATTTTTGTACAGTCCCGATGAACTATTTTTAGAGGTAATTAAGACTTTACTAACTCCTGCATGTGAAGAAACTTGTTGAGAAGAGGTTGTTCCTACTGAGAACTCACGATTGCCTGTAGCTTTAACAACAGTACCATCTCCACTTTCTGCAAAGCTGTAGAACCAAACTCCATCAGATAAGTTTTCAAGATTAAAAGTGGCTTCTGTTAAATTCAAAGAAGTTGATACAGAAGTCGGTACTACATTTGTTATTCTTGATGAAAATGGCGGTATGAAGTAGAAATTATAATTTGTACTACCGTCTCCAACTATTTTTATTTTAATTTTATTACTGTCTTCCTCAAATATTTCAGTAGTGTTTGATGATTGTGAAAAAGAACCATTGCTTACATTCAATGAGCTCGGGACTGCTCCATTTGAATACAGGTTTGAAACGCCAGTATTGAGTGATCCAAGATAAGGAGTACCACATACACTGTCTGAATTTTCAATTCCTTTAAATAAGCTAACTACTTCGTTTGAGGACAGAGAGATGCTAGGGACAGTACCATATTGATTATTTGCTTCACTTAAGTTTGCTTCAACTACTGTTGTTGTTGTTGTGCTTGGAACAGTGGTTGTTGTTGTGCTTGGAACTGTTGTGGTAGTGGTAGTTGTGTCAGAGTTAGAATTGGAAGTGTAGCTATTAATTCTGTCTTCACAGCCAGTAAATTCTCTCATCTTGTTAATTGTGTTTGGCCCAACATCGCCATCTGGGTCTAAACCAACATATGCCTGAAAATCACGAATTGCATCTGCAGTTTGCTGACCTAAGTATCCATCTTCATCACCAGCATCAAACCCATACTTGTTAAGAAATATTTGAACATTTATTGTCTTTTCGAAATTAGTATTTTGATTATTATCTTCAATACATTCTTCTTCAAGAATCACAGTGGTTGTAGAGGTACTAGGAGGTATTTCAACCGTTGTTGTAGTTGAAGTAGTAGTTGAAGTAGTAGTTGAAGCTATAGACTCTTCTACATCATCACTATTCCCAAAAGAGCAATGTGATAACAATAAGAAAAAAATTAAAAGAAGGTTAATATTTTTATTCTTCACAATTGAATGATAATTAAAATAATTTACAAATGAAAAGTTTTTTAATCTTTATTGAAAATTCTTAACAAATAATTCTTTACAAAATTGATTATTAAAATTAAGGGCTGCTTGTCAAGAATATCCTCAAATGCATCGACAAAATAATCTATATCACTATTTTCAATAACTAATGGTGGGCTTATGAATAATTTAATATCTTTATTAAAACCTGCGTAGGTAAGGATTTTATATTTTGTATATAATTCATTGATAATTGCACTTACATATAGCTTTTCTACAAATCTGGGATCCTTAGTTATTTCTAGTGGAAGAATTTTTAACAGCTTGTCTGTGTTTAAAAGATTAACTTTTTCAAAACCAATACCCCAATGAAATCCATCTCCTGACAATGAATTCACATTATTTAATTTTGTTAAATTTTCAACTTTTGAAGCCAGATAATCTCGTTTTAGATGTATCTGTTTAATAAATTCTGCATCAGAAAAAATTTCTAGTGTTTTCAGTGCAATTTTGTCTTCTTCGACATAATTTGAATAGGTAGAAGAATGTAATAAAGCATCTTTTTGACTTCCGTATGATTTTTTAAAAACTTTACTGTCTACTGTATAACCTGAAATAGAAGCGATACCCCCTCCAAAGCTTTTTGAATAAGTGACAATATCTGGGCAAAGATTTTCTTCGTTCATAAAATAAAATAAATTGGACGTTCTGTAGAAGCCTGAGTAAACTTCGTCAAAAATTAAAATAATATCTTCTTCTTTACAAATATCATTAATTAAACAAAGTTTTTCATATTCCACTGGTTTAGCTAATGATGCACTAAAAGGCTCTAATATAATTGCATAAATATTTTTTGAATTAGCCTCAATAGTTTTCTTTAAAAGATCTATATCGGTTACATCTATGCATTTTGTTTCGAGTGATGTTTGAAAATCAAAATATACTTCAGGGGAGTCTGTTATCTGCGAGGTGGCAATTAGTTTTCCGTGAAAAGAGTTCTCATTATGAATTAGTAAATTGCGATTTCCGTTGTGATATTTGTATGCAAGTTTTAAAGCACCTTCATTTGCCTCAGCACCAGAGTTACAAAAAAAAGAATAATCTAAATTACCAGGAAGTAATAAAGCCATTTTTTCTGACAATAGTGCAATACTTTGATTAAAGAATAGTCTAGAAAATGGCATCATTTCTTTAGAAGCAAATTCAATTCTTTCTTTAAGGATACTCGGATGATTATATCCAAGGTTTTGAGTACCAAATCCAGATGTCAAATCTAATATTTTTTCACCTGATTCTGTGTAGATAAAACTTCCTTGAGCCCTAAGAACTTTTTCTTTTGAGAATTCAAACTTGTCTAAGAGGCCAACTTGACCAATATTAAAATAATTTTTGTACAAATCTTTTATTTCTTTATTCGATTTATTATCTTTATTCATTATTTAATCTCTCAGCCAGCCTTGATGTCAAAGCAAGCATTGTAAGTGTTGGATTTGCAATTCCTCCGGTTGGAAAAACAGAAGTGCTATTAATAATTAAATTGTCAATACCGTAATAATTTTGACTCATATCACATACGGAATCATTTTCATTTTGACCCATTTTTGTAGTACCCATATGATGACCAATTCCAAAAATATTTTTTTCTAAATAATTTTTTAATTTTTTTTCATCAGAATCAAAAATATCGTTTAATTCAAAGTCAGATTCCATCTCATTAAATATTATATTTAAATCTATAATTGAGTTTTTTAAATTAACAAAATCATCGTTGGTAAAATTCCAATCCAAAATCACGGTATCATCACTGTCAATGTATATTTGATTTTTTTCATCAGGTTTTTGTTCTAAATGTAGTACTACAGAGTATGATTTGTTCTTTGTGAATGCACTTTTTATTTTTTTTACAAACATGTCTAATACATCAATAACTAAATAAAATAAATCTTTAATTTTTATGCTTCCTGTTGAGTTTAAGTTTTTAGTTAAAATAACATGTCTTAATCTATAAAGTGATTTACTTTGATATACGTTTGAGTTTCTTAAAACAAAATAATTTCTGACATCTTGATTTGTGGATTTAAATCCAGAAAAGTATTTTGATTCCATCTCCTCTAACTTATCATCAAAAAGATGCTTAACGGTAGGTGGTGAATATGTTTTGATAAATTTATTTATTAATGGATTTTTTATAGAAACCCTTCCTACTTGAATTTGTAGGTGTTCCATAAAATATTTTCCTAAGTTGTGATTTAAATTCTCATCTGGTAAAAAATTCATAAGTAATCTAGTGGTTTCTATTCCACCAGCAGAAATAATTAACTTCTCTAGTTTTACTTCATTGGTATAACCATTTAAGTTTTCTAATATAACACTACTAATTTTATTTTTGACTAAATTCATTTTGATTAAGTTTGTTTTAATTAATACATCAATATTTTCACTCTTTTCTAAATACTCTCTGGAATTCTTTATGTAGTTTCCTCTAGCAATATTTATTGAATATGGTTTGATACTTTTCATGTTTAATTTATCTGGATCAATATTTTGAGGAATAATATTTAGGAGTTCATATGCTTTTTTGTAATGGATCTTTAAATCAGCTTTTAATATGTTCCAAGTGCTGTTCTGGCTATAGTCATAATCATCAAGCTCCATACACCACCCACCCCACACATTTGCATTTCCACCAAACATTCTTATTCTTGAATAATGTGAAGCGTAATTTTTCGTAGGCCAATTTCCTAAATTTTTTACTACTGCATGCGAAAGCCGGTTTATTTCTCTATTAAATTTAAAATCTCCTGATTCAACTAAAAGAATATTTTTCTCTTCCAAATTTATCAATTGAGACAAAGCTAGACCTGCAATTCCTGCTCCAATAATTACTATGTCGTAATGTTCTTTTATCTGGTCTTTATTAATAATCATTTCTAAATAATGAAAGGTAAGTTGGCTATATTTAAAATAATTTCTTTATTTTTCATTATTATTATTTTAGTTGTGAAAAAACTAATTAATTCCAAGTATTTACTGATATCATTTTTTTGCTTAATTTTACTATTTCCCGAAAACAGTAATTCAATCTTGCCATCTATGCCATTAGACAATAGTTTAGAGGTATTAATAGCTACATTGATGATTGCCTTGGCTATTAAATTAAGAAACAACAAAAAAGTTTTTACTATTTTATTTTTCACGACTCTTTTACTTAAAATTATCTTACTTTTACTTCCATCAGATATGTGGAAACTTTGCTACCAAGATGATTTAATAACAAGATTCCCTGGCGAAATTGGACAAACTATTGACAATCAACTTGAATGTGAAAAAGTTTATCATTTGAATGTTCAAAATAACTCATCTTTAGCTAGAGAAATAAATTTCTATTCTGATCCCAACTCAGAATGGCTAGGGGCTAATGGTTCCAATTTTAATCTTAGTTTTCTCAATAATAAAAAATTTAACTTCAAGAGTGATGGTGATCTTGATAGAAGATGGCTTCCTTTTTCATTGACAGTTACTAAAGATTTTGATTCAAAAACTGAATTCTTAAGATTCGTGTATGTAGGTGATCTGACAATTTATAAAAATAATGAAAAAGTTTATGAAGGAAAATCATACTTAAAAAGTAACGAAATTCAAATTAATGGAGTTAATAATAAAACTCTCAAAATTTTGTATAAATTTGAAAAGAGCAAAGGCGAAGAAATAAGACTTTTAGCCACAAATTCTAGAGGTTATCCTCCTGATTTATACGGTAAGCTTCAAGTATTTGACTCAAACTCAAAGATTTACAAAACTGAAAAAACAATTGTAACTAGATTTGTGGAAGCAATTTTTATTCTATTGATTTTTTATTGTTTATTTTCTTTAAGTATTGGTAAGAATAAAAATGATTTAATTAATTTTCTTATCAGCAAAAAAGTTCTTATTATTTTTTATTTTTTACTTATATTCTTCATTTTTTCACCTTCAAGAATTGAATCATTTCCAGTATTATTAATTTTCGACTCTTTCAGTATTTTTATATATTTAAGTACATTTTTAATTTTTTACTTTTATGATTTAAAGCCTTTTGAATTGTTTCTGATCAGTTTAGCCGTTACTTTTTTATTAATGGACTTGGACTATAAGCTTTACAATGAATATATAAGACCAGGTGGTTCAGATTCTTTAACTTATGAATACTTTTCTAGGTTGATACATGAAGGAAGCTTTTTTCAAGGGGGTGAAGATGTTTACACATATTCTCCAGCTGCAAGATACTTTATTTATTTTTCTCACATAATATTTGGTGAAAAATTAAAGTATTTATTTATAACTCTTAATGCGCTTGTGGCATATTTGGCTGTTCTAGACAATAAGTTTAAGTTTGATAGGAAGAATATTTTTATATATCTTGCGTTTATATATCTTACATCAAATGCAATAAATCGTATTTTTATTTTTGGTATGTCTGAAATATTTTCTCTTGTGTTGTTAATGATATATTTCAAATCAGAACGATTAAAATCTACTTTTCCCATATGTTCTGGATTTATTCTAGGTTTAGCCTTAATCAACAGGCCAATTTTAGCTCTTGGAATATTGGTAATAGCTTTAGTTACAAAAAACCGTAAGACTATTTTGTCTTTTTTATTTGTAACAGCTCTTCCGTTTTTTCATAATTTATTTTATGGAAGTAAATTTACAATTTTCACAGAGGACTGGAACTACCAAGGAGATGTCCTAGGAGAAAATTTCACCTATCTAGAACAAATAACTCAAATTATTGAAACAGCTACAAAAAATTTTCATTATATTGTAATGAATCCATTTTATTACGATATATATATGAGGGTCGGCAGACTGCTTCCTTTTATTTTTTTAACTGCTATTGTTGTATTCTTTTATATACTGTTTCAAAAAAGAACAAACTTAAATTTCTCAAAAGAGTTAATTAATTTACTACCTACGATTCTATTAGTGGCTCCACTTGCAATTTATGATCCAACATTTTTCTATCCACGATTTTTACTTATCCCACATATAACTTTTCTGTTATATTGTCAAAATCTAAAAAACGAATATAGCTAATTACCGGTTATAAAGTATATAATCATCAATAACTATGAAAAAAGTTACAGAAATTAACTTCTTAACATTGTCGATAGTTATTTCATCATTGTTTTTTATTCCTGTTTTTTTGAGAGCTAACGTTGGATCTGATTGGGACTCCTACGCTCTTGTTGGTACATATATTAATTTCATAGATTCTGGTATTTACATTCCCTCCAGACCACCAGGATTTCCTGTATTTGAGATTCTCATTGGATTAATGTCATACATATCAAATTACTTGGGTCTGAATAATTTTGAACAAGGGTTGTTGATTATTCAATTTCTGACTTTAATTTCTTTAAATGTATTGATCTATAATTTTTTTAATAAGACCGAAAATAAGAAGAGTCTTTTCTTCTTTTTAATTGTTCTATCACCAATTTATTTAATATCCGGCCTAAGTATTATTGATTATTTTTTAGGCAGTTTATTTGGATTCTCTGCTCTTTACTTAGCATTGTATAAAAATGATTTGAATTATCATCAAATTTTAATATCTGTACTTTTATCACTTGCTATAGGAGTGAGATTAAGTAACGTAATATTTCTTTTTGTAATATTGATTTTATTTTTAATCAAAAAAGAAAACCTAAGCAAAATTTTTATAATTGGATTTACTACAGTTGTGTTAAGTGGTTTTTTATATTTTCCATTTTATAATAATTTATACAACTTTTACACTGATACAAACATATACAGCTCGATATCAGAAATGTCTTGTGTAATCAACCTAACCAATACTGATCATGATTTAATCGGAAGGTTGGGGAGATTCATACTTAAACAAATAAACTATTTTGGAACTTTAGGATTTATATTTTTTCTAATCTTATTAAAAGATATAAAAATAAAAATTGATAACACTACAACTTCTCTTTTCTTAATATTTTTGTTTTTTCAATTAAGCTTTTTGAGACTTCCAACAGAGGAAGGACATCTGATTCCAGCTTTTATAGCATTAATGATTATGCTCAATCAGTTAAGTCAATATAATTTAAAAATACTGGTAACTGCAGTTATCTTTACATTCTTAAGTAATTTCATTGATATAAAATTTTATGAAGTAGATCAGGTTGATTCTGCTTCAGAAATAACTTTAAATTTGTCTGTCGCAGAAGGTTTTTTCATTGAAGATTATAAGTTAAGAAACTTAAGAGGAGTAGATAAAGAATTCAATTACTCTAATTCTCAATCTACACTTTTCGATGCATGGAAGAACGGCTGTCCAAATTGATAAAAAGAGATAGTATTGCCATGGTTTTGTATGCAAGGTTTCCATCAGAAATGGCATATAGTCACCATATAATACAAGTTGCTAAGGGTTTTGTGGAAAATAATTGCGATGTAAATATTTATTACCCAAAAACCTACAACAAAAAGACTTTAAAAGAAACTCCTGAAGAATATTATGGCAACTTAACAAATATTAGATTTATCCAAATTAATAATGTTGACATAACTAGCTTCAAGATTTATGAAATTTCACCAAATTTTGTAAAAAAATTCCTTTTCAGCTTAAATACATTTATTTGGGCAAAAAAACTCAAGCAAAATAGAAATGAAAATTTTATTTGGTCAACAAATCCTAACATTTTGGTTATTGCAAAAAAATATTTTAAACATGTCATTTATGAAAAACACGGTCAGGCAAAATATATTCAAAAACTTTCTATTTCGATTCTTAAAAAATCTAAAAATACTTTGATGATTGGTGTTACAGAATTTGCTTTTAATGAACTCTCAAAAGATTTCAATAATGCTCTATATCTTACAAATGGAGTAGACAAAAACTTTATTTCTCAAAAGGAAAAAGTTTTATCATCAAACCATGTAACTATTGGATATATTGGAATGTTAGAAACATATGGTGTTGATAAAGGAGTTTTAAATTCAATTAAAGAAATAGATAAACTTTCAATAACAACAAAGTTGAACATAGAAGTTATTGGTGGGCCAGAAAATAAGTTAAATGAATTAAGAGATTTTATTAAGACAGGCAGTCAAGATAAAAACTATTTAGTAAAATCAAGTATTCCTCATAGTGAAGTATCCGAAGTGTTGAGAAGTTTTGATATAGGAATTGTCCCCTATCCCAACGATAGTCATATGAACAAGTATGCTTCGCCGATGAAGATTTTCGAAATGGCAGCTTGTGGTGTTCCAATTCTTGCTTCAGATATAAAATCTCATAAAGAGTTAGAAAAATTTAACTTGGGAATCGTTTATTTTAAAAATGGTAATTTTTCTGACTTTTCCTTAAAGCTTCAGGAGCTTATCTTAGATGCAGATTTACGAAAAAAACTAACTGAGTTGTCAAAAAAGAATATAGTTAATTTATCCTGGGATAAAAGGATGGAAACAGTTCTAACTAGCGCTCGTAGCTCAACTGGATAGAGCACCTGACTTCGGATCAGGGGGTTGTGGGTTCGAGTCCTACCGAGCGCGCTTAATTAAAATAATCTAAAATTTTATTTACCCTTTTTTTCATGGAATAATCTTGAGCCGTTAAGGGTGTTTGATTTTTTTTATTTAAAGCACTGTTAAGTGCCAATTGAAACGAATTAAAGTCGTTAGGATGATAAAAATCTATATCATCACTTAATGGAAGGTTTCTGTGGCTGTTTAAATCTGTTGCAACAACATTTAATCCCGAAGCCAAATATTCAAAATATTTTAGTGGGGACGTATAGAGATTTGCATGTCTTGAAGTGTTGTTAATCAGCAATCCTACTTTCGCAGTAGAAAGTATCTCACCAACCTGTTTTTGATTTAATTTTTGTAATATTTGATAATCTACATTTGATTTACTATTAATTATTTTTTCTTCTATTGATTTGATTCCTTTTTCATCTGATGAGATGATAATAATTTTTAGGTCGCTCATTTCTAGCTTTAATGTGTTTTCAAAGATAATTTCGAGTCCTCTGGATTCTCCAAATCTATATAAAGATCCAGCGTAAACAACATGATTTTTTTTCTCTGGTTGATTATAGAAAAAGTCATCATCATACCCGCTGCTTACTACTCCAACTTTGGCATCATTGTGTGGCTGTAATTCTTTTTTAATATCATCAGTTAGTGCTATTACTTTTGAATTGTCACTTTTTAGACCTGCAGTTACAAGTGTCTTCTTTAATTTTGTAATCTGATGACATTCATAAACAACTTTTGCATTCTTTTTTGACAAAAAGTAAAAAACCCATTCAGATCTTGTTAAGTAAAGCTCGTCTTGAGATGCATAATATTTTTGTACAGTAAAAAAAGACCACAAAAAATGGCTCATCAAATACCAATACTTCTCTAAAATTTTAAACTTTTTGAATGGCAGTGGGTGAATTGTTCCAACTAACTCAATCTCATCATGGAAATCATATTGTCTTCTTATTTGATCTAAATTATCCGAGCTGTCCTGATTTCTTAGTGGGTAAATTAGAGCAGTGCTTATTCCAAGCCTATTAATATGTTTTAATGTTGAAATGGTTTGGATTGAATTAGCTGTTTTTGCAGGAAAAGTTTGATAGGTAATATATTTTAATTTTTTTTCCATACGTTAATCTTATGCTAGATTTTAATTACATATAAGACATAAAGCATAATATTATTTTTTCATGAAAGCTGATCCAGGATACTTTGGCCCACAATCAATGATGTGGAAAGTAAATAAAGAGATTACTGTACTTTTTGGAGGAGCAAGGGCGCTTCTTATGCACGCTGCTCATCCACTTATTGCAGCTGGCGCAAGACAGACTTCATTTTATCAGCGTGATCCATGGAAAAGATTAATTAGGACATTATCACTTCAAAACTCAGTTACATTTGGCACGAAATCTGAAGCAGATGAAAGTGCGCATAGAATAAATAAATTACACGAAGTAATAAATGGTAAAGACGAAGTATCTGGTGGTTATTATGATGCATTAGATCATGAACAATTACTTTGGGTTCATGCTTGTTTGCAAATTTCATCAATTTATTTTTACGAAAAAACTGTTAAGAAACTTAGTAACGAAGAAAAAAATCAATACCATGTAGAAAACATGAAGTCAGCTGAGCTTGTCTTGGTAGATATTAAAAAAATGCCCAAAACACATGATGAGTTAAAAAATTGGGTAATTAATAAATCTAGAGAACCAAGATATTTAATGCACACAGACGTTGCTAAAGATGTACAGGACATAATAGCTGGAGGTCCTGTACCAACTCACATTAAACCAATCTGGCCATTTATTGCTTTTACGGCATTTAATACTCTTCCAAGAGAATTTAAGTCACTTTATGGCATAAAAGAAACAAAGTTAAAAAATGTCATTTTAGAATTTAATTTAAAATTTTTGAAATATACAAGACCTTTTTTACCACCATTTTTTCGTTTAATTGCTCCTGCTAGATGGGCTAAGCAGAGAATAGTAAGGAATCCCAATCTTAAATTTAAAGATAAGGCAAACTTTTAATCGTTAATATAATATTTAATTATGAATGAAGAAAATAATTGGAAAGAATTTTCAGATGATATATCTAACATATCAAAAAAAATCAAATCAAGCATTGCAGATGAAGAAAACATTGAAGATTTAAAAAACTCTTTAAAAGCTACTAAAGAATCTATTTCAAATAGTTTTAATGATCTTGCACAAATTGTTGAAAATACCGTAAAAGATGAAGAAATTAAAGAAGATGCTTTAAATCTTGTCAATAATTTGAAACATGAAATGTCAAATATTGTTGACACAGCAAAAGAGAAAGTATTGGAAGTTTTAAATCTTAATAGTTTAGAAGAAGAATAATTTAAATTTAATATACCAAATAGTGTATTATTCAATGAGAAACTGGGTCGGTAGCTCAATCGGCAGAGCAGGAGCCTTTTAAGCTCAAGGTCGTGGGTTCGATTCCCACCCGACCCACTTTTTTATCTCTTTTAAAATAAACTTATAGTATTCTTATTAAATAGTTGGGGGCGTGGTGAAGTCTGGAGTTCACGCCTGCCTGTCACGCAGGAGGTCGCGGGTTCGAATCCCGTCGTCCCCGCAATTAGGCCAGATAGCTCAGTCGGTAGAGCACTTGTCTGAAAAACAAGGGGTCGGCAGTTCGATTCTGCCTCTGGCCACTGGGGTTTTCTATTTTTTAGTCGGAAATTTACTTAAAGACTTGCTATTTTTTTATAGTAATTAATTGTTTCTAATAAACCTTCATCGAATTTTGTTTTTGATGCCCAACCAAGATTTTTAAATTTTGAACTATCCATAATTTTCCTCATCGTTCCATCAGGTTTAGAAATATCAAATACAGTTTCTCCCTTATACAGCAAGATTTCTTTAATTAAGTTTGCAATTTGTTCTATAGTGTATTCATCTCCACTGCCTACATTGTAGACTCCCTTAGGCACCTTGTTTGTAATAGAAAATCTTACTGCATCACAGATATCTTTTACGTAGGTTACTTCCCTCTTTGGCTTTCCTGTTCCCCAGAGATTTACCTCAGGATCTCCCAATTCTTTTGCTGAGACAAATTTTGCTATTAAAGAAGGGATAACATGTCCTAAATCTTTGTCAAAATTATCATTTGGCCCATATAAGTTAGATAAAACTAGAGTCGTGATATTCATATTTTTTTCAAGATTTAGAATTTCGGCTGCTTTTATCCCAACTATTTTTGATAAAGAGTAGCCATAGTTTGAACTATCTATATTGTTTAAATCTAAGTCATTCTCTCTAAATGGAGCTTCTATATTGTTTGGATAGATAGTATTACTTGCAAAAAATATAATATTTTTTATATCTAAATCTAAACACGCATTGAATACATTCCTTTGAATAGCTAAATTAGAATCAAAGAACAAAAAATTATTATTTAAATTAGCACCAATTCCTCCGACCTTTCCTGCAGCTAGAAGAACATAATTGGGGTTAATCCCCATTAAAACTTTTTTAATTTCTTGCTCGTCGTTTAGGTCTAGATTCTCTCTATTCAAACCCACAACCTCGAAATCTTCATTTAAGAAGCTGGTAAGGTTACTCCCTAAAAACCCATGACTGCCAAGCACTACTACTGTCATTTGAAGAGTATAAGGCCTTGTCCTGTGTTTAGGGGAACAAAAATTGTATTTTCGTCTTCTAATAATTCTGACCCTAGCAAGGTTATGCCATCTGTAAACCAACCACCATAGTCGTCGAGTAGGATTGCTGAATTATTACTTAAATATTTTTTTATGTACATAATAGATCTTTTAGCTGATTCATAAGTATCTACATCAATGTGTACAAAAGAAATCTTTTTATCAAAACCAGTTTTTTCTGCCGACTCAGGAAATGTTCCTGTAATAATTGTCGGGTTACTATCGGTTAATTTAAATACAGATTCTACGTCTTCAACAGTAGCATCTGAATATTCTGACCCACTAAAAAAAGAATCCTTATCGCTAGCCATTACAACTCCGTCAAATGTATCAAAGCAATAAATATCAACATTCTTAATATTTGAGTTTGTTAAATTTAATGACACCAATGCGCTTACTCCACCTTTCCATGACCCAATCTCAACAAATGCAGTATCTTCTCTTATAAACTGTTTTGAGTGAATCCAAACTTGATACAACCTACTAATCGGATTAAGTGTATAGTTTTCTACCTTCTTAACAGAATCTAAAAAGAATTCATCACTTAGCCATGGTTTATGGAAATACTCGAACAATGTAATACCATAGTCACTTCTCTTCTCTCTGTGACTATTTCCTATTTGAAAAAAAAAGAATAAAAATTTCTCTATTACTATAAGGATTTTTCTATTTCTTTTAATTTTTTTAAGTTTAAATTTATCTTGCATTACTACTCATTTTGAATATTTTTATTGAATTAAATAAGTAAATAATTAATTTATAGCCATCTCTAAATCTTTTAATTTGGGTAACTCCATAAACTCTTGCCTGATATCTAACAGGTATTTCAAGTATTTTAAGACCAAAATAACCTGCTGTAAAAATCATATCAAAATCACCAAAAGGATCTTTCATTTGTACTAATTCTTTCCAAAGTTTAATTTTATTGAAATCTTTTCTAAAAAAAACTTTTGTACCACAAAGGGAGTCTGTTATCTTTTGACCAATAATTATTGAAACAATATATTGAAAAATCCTATTCCCTAAATTATTAACTATTCGCATTGCCCCGCTTTCCATACCGTAAATTAGTCTCGTTCCATTTACAAAGGATGCTTTCCCCGTATCAATTACTGAGTTAAACTGCACTATTGTTTCTGGGTTTACTGATATATCAGCATCGAGGATAATAATTACTTCCTTGGAGGCCTCTTCTACTGCTTCCCAAACAGCATTGGCTTTTCCTTTTCCAGTTTGTTTAATTACTTTTACTTCAAATGGCCAAGAGCGGGCTTCTTTAATTTCTTTTGCAACTTCATAAGTTTTATCTTCAGAATCACCAATTGCAAGAATTATTTCATGATCTTCTTCTAATTTTGGAATCTGGTTGAGCAATGGTTTTAGATTTTTTTCTTCATTTTTTGCTGGGATAATTATAGATTTAGAATATTTTTTTTCTTCATTAAACTTTTCTTGTTGATTCAATATAGAATATATTCTTATTCCAAATGAAAAAGGAAAAAATAATATTTCTAATATGTTATTTATTAAACTTCCCAAGCCCAACATTTTAAAAGGGAAAATTTGTTTATTTCTTTGAGTCACAAATTCTAATCCGGTAACTTTAGCAATATTCAAGACAATATTTGAATTTATAAAGAGTCTTTTCTGATTTTCATCTTTTAAGTTAAGCCTTTCAAATAAATTTAGTATTCGGTTCCATTTTTGATTAATTGAGCAAATTACAATAACCCCATCCTTCCCAAGCAGTTTATTAACCATACTTAAAAGTTCTAATATGTCTGTAGAAACTTCAAACAAGTCAGTTAGGATGATTGTTTTGTATTTTTTATTCTTAAATGCTGTTGACTCAATATTTAGCCCTACTTCTGGATCTACCAAAATAGTTTCTAGAAAACTAGGATGGTTTCTAAAGGATGATTTGGAGTTAACCAAGCTCAAGGCACTTTTTTCTTCAGGAATTAATCTCATAATTTCATTCATATGGCGTTTGTAGAATGTCTTTGAGTTAATAAATTTCATTAAGTTTCTTTTCTTTAGTACATATTAATTGCTCAGATAGTTTTAAAATTAATTTATGAAAAATATGCTCACATCTTCGGACAAATTAGTTTTAATTTCATGCTCTATAGTGAGTATTTTTTTACTTATCCCTATTTTAATGATTGATGGCATAGATAGATTTGCATATCCTTCTCCAGATTTAAATGCTCATATTTGGTATTTAAAAGAAGTAATGAGTTCGGTAAAAGAATTTAACAATGTTCCAATTCAAGATCAATTTGGTTATAACATTGGACATAACCTTCCTTTATTTTATTTAATTTATGCTGTAATAGTAAAAACATTTCAACAGTTAAACTTTGATTTAAATCAGTCTTTGCAATATTCAATTTTTTTTACAAATTTCTTTTTGATATCAATAATTAATTTCAATATTTTGAAGTCAATAAAACAAATAATTGACAAAAAATTTCTGCAATATCTAATATTGTTATCAATTTTTTTTTCTTATGAAATTGCAATAAATGTTTGGAGGTGGATACCCAGTATTTGGGCTTTTACTCTTTCTACAATAGTTATTAGATATACTTTAGAAATTCTCGATAATGGCATATCGAAAAAAAGACTGGCAAAGCTACTAATTGCATATGGATTTGCCTTTTCATTTAAAATTTCAGTAGTTTCAGTTTTGGTAGCATCATTTTTTACTATCTTTTATAAGTTTTTTGAATGGTTTAAAGAAAACCTAAAGGATATTTGGATGTTTTTATTTATACCAATATTTATTAATTTCTATACCTTTTTTACAACTATAGGGTGGGAAAGAATCCTTAACAATCAATTAAAGTCAAAATACAGAAGTGAATACAATCTGAATATAGATAGTTTTAATGAGTTTTTATTTTCATTTCAGCTATCTAGTTTTATAGGCATTGAGCCAATCAGACCAAACTATGGCACTATGGTGAGTGTACTAGACAAATTAAGTCAGAGTTTATTTACCTTTTCAAATAACAAATTATTTCTAACAATCGGTTCATATCTTTTTGTAATTTTTTTAGTGATACACATAAAATTTATAATCTCATCAACAAATTCTAAAGATAGGAACTTTAAGCAATTTTTATTAAGTGCTGAATTAATAACAATAATATTATTTGTTTACTATTCGCTTTATCTTCCTATAGGCAACCCAAGTAGAATGAGATACAACTTATGGTTAATTTTAATATTTTTTCTTATTACTGGTTTTCAAATTCAAAGTGAAAAAAAACAGAGTTTAAATTACTTCTATTTTTACTCTGCTATTTATAGTTATTTAATAATTACTTCCCACTCAGTTTTTATATATATGAATAATTTGTTTGATTATGACTTTGATAAATTACTTAATAAAGCTCTAAATCTTTTCATGTAAAATAAACTAGTGAAGCAATTGAAAAGTTCATTATTTACCTGGTTGATTTTAATAAGATTCAGTATTTTAATTACATTAATATCTCAGAGCTACAGTGATTTCAAATTAAATTATTTTGATTGGAGAGTTTATGGTTTACTAGTTTTCATTTGGTTTTTAATAGAAATGAAAATATTAAATTTGGGAAGAGAGAGTAACCTGTATTTTACAACTTTTGTAATTGTTGGTGTTTTAAAAATGGTTTTAGCTCTTGTTGATAATAATTTTTCTGATGATATTTTCTATTCACCTCCCGATTCAGGAATCTATAAAGCATTGGCAGATGGACTTTACAGATGTTTTGAATATTCGAGAAATTTAAATTTGTTCTGTGAAGGAGAGCCTTATTTTAAGAGAGGGCCTAGTTTTACAATACTTTTATCTTTGCTTACTTTGGGTGGAAATATTTCTGTGATTCCATTTATATTTATTCAAGTAATTTTATGTGCTATAACTTTTAAATTAATAATTGATGAGATACAAAAAAATAATATTTCTTTTGGGGTTGCTGCTGTGTTTATATTGTGTGCAATAAATCCACTAATACAAAGTTTCTCAAGAGTAGTTTTGATGGAAACTATTGGATCGTTTCTTATAGTTTTAAGCTTTACACTTTCAAGAAAAGACAAACGCGTAAGAGGTTCTTTATTTATATGGTTAATTCTATTGATTTTAAGTTTGTTTATGAATTTACAATTCTTTGTTGGAGTGTTGTTGTTTTATTTAAAAAATATTTACCAGAAAAATGAAAATTTTAAAAATGTGCTTATTACTTTAGTTGTTCTTATATTTTTTGTATTTGCTTGGGGTGAGAGAAATAAAAATTATATTGGATATTGGGACTTCAACCCTATATCAGGTTGTTACCTGGAAAAAAATATTATAGAGTCAACTGAAGCATTCAAATTAGGTACCAATATTACGGAAATAAGAAATAGTGGCCATACTTATAAACTACTGAAAGATACAACAATTAAAAACCAAACTTCTACACCTGAAGTATGTAAAAAGTTTTTAGATATAATACCTACTTACTATTTTGAAAATACTTCATATATATTTTCAACTTATAAAATTTTCTTAAATAACTTTGCAAGCCCAACACAAGCATGTCAATACAAAAGCATTGTTTGTGAAAATGGATATTGGTTTTGGATAATTGGAACAATATCAAATTATATTTTTGGCATATCTTTGCTTGTTTTATTTATAAGGAAAAAAACCTATATCTATGATATTTCTGTTTACGGTGCAATTTTATTATTAATTATAACTTTAGTTACAGTAGATTCACCAAGGATGAGAGTAGTGTTTCAGCCCATATATTTTCTAGTTATTGGAGTTGGGTTGTCTCAAATTTTTAATTTTTTAAAAAATTTTACTTACAAAAATATAATTTAGATGAAAGAAAAAAGAACAAAAGTAATTCAAATAGTTGTAGGCACTTTGATTCCAATAGTTTATACAATTATCTACATTCCACCAGATGTAACTGCGGGACAAATTATTTCTGCGGTAATTATTTTTTATGTAATTTTATATTTTGCTATTAGAACTTTGAAATACTATAAAATTATATAGCTTCTGATATAAAAATATAGTTCCCGACATTCTCTTTTGACTCAACTAATGGTTTAAAATTGTTATTTTCCAAGAAATCGTATACAAGATCTTTTTGTGAATCTATTATTTCAATAAATAATAGATTGCAATATGTTAGATATTCTTCAATTGCAAAAAGAACATCTAATTCACTCCCCTCTACGTCAATTTTTATAATTTCAAATCTTGAATGATTAAACTCAGAAATCTGTGTAGTTTCAACAATTATTGTTTCAAACGGAATATTTTTTTCTTCAAGTAAATATCTCTCACTAGTTCCATAGCTAAAATCATCACCTGTTGGAATATTGAACTCAATATTAAGTTTCTGTTGTGAAACAAATTTATTCATAACTTTATGATTTGAATTAAACTCCGATAAATTTTTTAAATTTTTATTCAATATTTTAAAAACTGCTGGATTTGGTTCAATACTTAGTGATGAAATACTTGGATTTAATTTTATTGCAAACAAAGTGTACAGACCTATTCCAGATCCTATATCTAAGAAGGAATTAGAATTTTTTACTACCTCAATAAACTTATTAAATATTTTCTCTTCTTTTTTTGTAACTCCAAATATGCAAAGATCTCTACTTACCGAATCATATTGGCTGTTAAATATATCAATATTACTTTTATAGATGTTATTAAAACCATCAAGTTGAATAAGATTCCTGAACCTTCTTGAAATTAATTTTTTCCTTAATAAAAAAATTATAAATTTTTTAATTTGTTTAATATAAAAAATTTTTCTTAGGACAGATTTTGTTTTATTTATCATAGACTCTATAAAGATAATACAAGGATGCAACTAGAGAAAGTACAGATGCGTATGTATGGTGAAGAATTGCATTGTATAAATTTGTAGCAGGATCAAAAATAAATAAATAAACTAACAAAAGAGCTCCTATTAAATAGATATTGAAAATTGCCCTACCCATTTTTAAAGCTCTGAATATTGTTGATATACATAACCAAAATATTCCAAACACTGTATACAAAAGAATTAATAAATATGATGACGAATCATAATTATAAATTGGAAACAGTAGGTTATAGATTTGATTTTGAAAAAACCAAAAAATAAGGAAATAAGAAGAAATAAATAAGATAACTCTTGAGAAATAATCTTTAAGCAGGATTTTATCTACCTTATTAATTTTTACTACATAAACATTGTGGAGGACCGGATGAATTGCTAGTCCAATAGATGAAATCATAAAGTAAGTTTTCAATTGTGCAAGCTCAAGAGAAGATAGGTGAATAATCCCCAGTGATAAATATATATTAGCAAGTATCCAACCAGACGGAACTGTAAGCAAATCGAAGAATCTATATTTTCTTATTAAGCCTCTGAATTCTGGTGAAAAAGATTTAACTAAAAAATTAAATTGCTTTTTTGAAATAATAAATGTACTTGCTAGAGCGGCAGTAGAAATTAACAAGTAAAAGAATCCTGGAAAAGTATTTATATTTTCAGTAAATAAGTAAATCAAAAAAAGTGAGAGAAGTAAGTATGATGAAGACAGGTAGACACTTTTTTGTTTGTAGTTAGTTAAGTACATTATTCTTCTAGAAAGTAGAAGTGTTGAAGTCGATATCCCAGACAACCATAAAAGGATTAAATATATAACTATCTCTCCTACAGAATCTAAAAGTGTGCTTAAGATTAAAGCAGAGTATATCAATGAAAAAATTTGAACAAGATAAGACTCTCTAATTGAAGTTTTTAGATTACTTATTAACAACTGATTTTGATTCTTTTCATCTAAATGATTCCAATGAGTTACTACTGGTTCAACTAAATAAGCTTGATAAGAACTATTAAATAAAACGTTAATGGTATAAGTGCTACTTAAAACGGCAAAAGTTGTGAATTCGGTATTTGCGCTAAGTATCAAAAATAAAAGAAATGGCGAAGAAGAATAAATAATTTGATCAATCAGAGATATGTTAATATTTTTCATTAAAATTTAATGATAATAAGAATTTAAAATGAGATTTAGGAAAAAAAATTGAATTCAGTCTCTACGATAATCCCGGTACATAAATACAATCAAACAACTAGAGAAGCTATTTTATCTGCTATTAATCAGAACTATGCAGAGCAAAAAATACATGTAATAGTAAATTCTATTGAAAAAAACCTCATAAATAAGATAAGTACAGACTTTGGACAAAAAATTGAAATTACGAAGATTGATGACCTCGGTGTATCATTCGCTCGTAATAAAGGAATTGAATTAAGCACTTCAGATTTTATTGCTTTTCTTGATTCTGATGATACATGGTATCAAGATAAGTTATCAAGACAAATAAATTACATGATAGAAAATAATTATTCTATTTGTGGGACTCTAATGGACTATAGAACCAATAGTTATGAATCAAAAATTACAGTTGGTAATACATCTAATAACCAAGATTTCATAAAAGAAGCAAGATATATGCCATTTCCAATTTCATCATTAATAATAAAAAGCTCTTGTTTGAAAGATGATTATTTTTTTAGTGAGACTCTTGGAACTAATAAGTATGGACAAATAGAAGATCTTGAATTTATTTCAAGATTAGCTAATAAGTTTACGATTACAATATTTCCATTTTCTACAGGATCTTATTTAATTAATGATAAAGGAGCAACATCTATGGAATTTGTAAAACAACGAAGTGCAAGCCATCAACTAAGCAAGCTACGTATTGGAGGGGATGTTAATTTAATAAATGATTTTAGTTTCAAAATAAAATCAACAAATAAAATTAGACACGAAAATCTGCGATTAAAATTTATAACTCATTTTATCGATAGAAAATATTTTAAAGCTTTAATTTATGTTTTGTTTTTACTTTTCACTAATCCATATTTAACAATTAAGAAAATAAGTCAGCAATTTTAACTTCTAAGCACTTTTATTTTTAATCATTGCAACTGGGGTTCTAAGAATAATAATTAAGTCTCTTAAGAATGATTGAGTCTCTATGTAATTCAAATCTAATCTTATGCGTTCATCAAAATCAATAGATAACCTATCTGTTAATTGCCATGGTCCTGTTATGCCTGGCCTTACAGATAATCTTTTCCTATGCCAGTTTTCATATCTATCTATTTCATCAAATACAGCCGGTCTTGGACCAACTATAGACATTTCTCCAATTAAAACATTTATAAATTGTGGTATTTCATCAATTGAATATTTCCTTAAAAAATTTCCAAACTTGGTTACTCGTGGATCGTTATGCAACTTAAAGCCGATTCCTTCTAAATCATTCTTATCAAGAAGGTCTGCTCTTTCATCATCAGCACCAACCCTCATAGTACGAAATTTATAGATTTTAAATCTCTTTGCATTTAAACCTCCCCTTGTCTGTGTAAAAAATATTGGAAAACCTGAATCAACTACGATAAATATCGAAACAATTATTGAAATTGGTAAAAATAAAAAGCCGATTAATAATGTAAAAAAGATATCAAATATTCTTTTGAAAAAATACTGATTTGATTCAAGGTAAGAGGTTGAATATGAAATAAAATTTTGACCATCAATAATTTCAAATTTAGGAATTATCGTTGTTTTAATTTCAAATAAATTATCGACCTTTACACTGAGACCAAATTCCACAATATGATTTATCAAAATATTAATTTGGTTAGGATTTTCAAATTTTGATCCTGTAATCCATACCTCATCATAAGGGTTGTTTGATATTTCCTCATTGATTAGTTTTAGGTCTGAGCTCGAAATCGTATTTATTAAATTTATACCAGGGACAGTTTTAAAATAATCTTTGCTTAAATTTGAATCAAGATTTATTAATAATATATCTTTAATGTGATACCTAGATCTAATTTTCGCGTAGAGCCTTACAAGAAACAAAAAGAAAAGAAATCGAAAAATAGTAGCAGTTATAATTGTTAATCTACTGAAATCTGTAATTCTCAATACCCAAAAAATTACAATAAGTGACGTTGAAAATTTTAATTCTTGTAATAAAAAAGTCTGTAATTGATTAGATTGATTTTCTAAATTAAAAATTCCTTTAAAAATATTAAAAGAGAAAAGTAGAAGAAAAAATACAAAAAATACTATTAAATATAAATTTGAGAATGAAGCAAAAATAGTTGAGGCAAATATTTCTGAAAGCCTTTTTGCAACTAAGTTAAAGTTTTTTAAATAGTCTTGTGGAATAATTATAAAACTGGCAATTAAGTAAGAGAATACAGTTGTTACGGAAAATACAAATCTGAATATTCTATCAACTAACATAATTCATTTTAACCTAAATGAATTTGCATTCTCAGCGAGACTAATTAGATAATCCTTAATATCCTTAGACATACTCTTTTTGAGTGATTGTTCAATGTCCCTTTTTACTCTAAAAATTGGAGTTATTGAATCTAAATTTGAGACTGTACTTTGCAAATTACCAGCTAAAAATGAAGATTTTTTAATAATATTTTCTATGTTTATTTGAGAATTTTTTGGAATTAAATAAGTAAAGTATCTTAATAGTTTTTTATAATCAGTAAAAGAGGATGCCTCGTTATAGTTGAAGCTAAGTTCTGATGAAATTTCCCAGTTTGATTTAGTAAATGAAATTAAATCTAACCATGTAGTGAAATCCTTATTGTATAGATTATTTACTTTCAATTGACTAGCTGTTAATAATTCATTTGCTATGTCATATGTTGTTGTAATATCAGACAAAAAATCGAAATCATCTTTACCAATCTTTATTTGAGTTAATAAAGCTAGGGATTTTAGAAATATACTATCGTTACCTATAAAATTACCAATCCTAATTACTCTTGTCGGAAAATCTTTTTTAACTATATAGTTTTCTTGAACGCTTTTTGCTAGAGTGTAAAAGTCATCCCAGGAATAATTCTGAACTATTTTATCACTAGGCTTCGATCCATAACCACCAACTGCTGTTGTACTTATATGCACCGCTTCATCAAAATGTTTTGCATTGTTAAACAAATTATCCATTATTAATTTGTTATCTTTGATTACAGTATTAGCAAAGTTTCCAAGGGAAAATGCCAAGTTAATTATTAAATTAAAGTCATTATTATTAATATATTTTTCAAGTTCCCAATTACCATCATTAAGTAAATCTTGTTCAATATAATTTGTATCTGGATAAAGTTTTTTGACTATATGTTTAGGTTTTCTTCCTAAAACAAAAACGTCTTGATCTGTAGTTCTTTTAAAGTGTGTCTCTAAATTTCTGCCTACATTTCCCAAGCCGCCAATTAATAAGATCATGATTTAATCTTTTCATTTATGGCATCTATCACTCTTAATGTATTTTGAAATTTTAAAAGATTATATTTATCAACATTATTTATTGAAAAGTTTTCCATATAATCTATAACTTCTGAAAACACTCCAATAGCTGATTGTTTGTTGCCGTTATTGAGAGAATGGATATTGTTCTTTTTTATCTTAAGTATTTCACCATTTAAATTTGTATTTAGATGATAAGACATCCCATTTTCAAAATTAATATCTATTTGATTTATCAATTGTCTTGTCCTCGAATATTGAATATCTACATTGATAGAATTAATTAAGGATTCTACAGATATCTCCTTAAAACAATCATCATTGATTTTCTTGATTTGTACTTCTAAATTAGTTTCCTCCATGCCTGTTACAAACAAAATTGAATCAACTAAGTGCGTAAATTCATCATCTAATATGCTTTCTAATTTTTGTGGATTCCAATTATATGGGCTCCCTTCACGCGCTGATATAGATGTAATTTTAGAATTCTTCATTTCATTCAATATAAAGTCTTTAAAACAAAGATAGTTTGAAAAGAATCTTCTTGAATGACCTCCTGCGATTTTACTATCTTTAATTTCACCTAAAATTGTTTCATATTCACTTAGCGAGGAAAAGGTAGGTTTTTCAACGTAAAAACTTTTTCCAATTGAGTGAAGATCTTGAATTAACTGGAAATGAGTGCTTGGTGGTGTAAGTATGTATATTGTGTCATATGTTTTATCTTTATCAATTTTATCTATCAGCCGATTATTAAAATTTACAGATACTTCAGAAGGATTATTATCAAAAAATTTATAATTTGATTTATTTTTTAAATTTGGATAGTAATAGTCTTTGAATACATTGCCTGTTCCAATTATTAAATTCATATAAAAATATTCTAATTTATAAATAGATTTCTACTAATCAATAGATAACTTCAAGCTTTGAATTGATTTTGCGATAATAAAGCAAAATAAAAATGCGTTGGAAAACAAAATTAGATTATCAGATTTTAAGTTATTTATCAGTATAAGTGCTGTGAGTAGTGGGAATAATATTTCATAATTCTTTTTTCTAGACAGTTTATTTATTAATGTAAAAAGAATATATAAATACAAGAACACACCTACTAACCCGTATGAATAAATTATGTAAAAAAGATAAGAGTGCGGATTGTGTTGTGTACTGTGATAAGCCCATGATTCTGATATTGAACCTGATGAATTGCCAATTATTACCTCTAAAAAGTTGGGATTATAGGATTCAAAAAACCCAGACCAAGGTATTTCTCTGTTTATTAAATAACTTGTACTAGACAAAGATACTCTTAATGGATCTAAAGAATTAATAAATTTTGAAGATGATGATTCAGATAAGGCTATTCTCTCATCAAATGTCTCAGAAGTAGGCAAAATAAAGCTAGGGATTAGCAGCAACAAGATTATAAAGAGTAATGTAAATTTACTAATCTTAATTTCAAAATATTCATTAGTAACAAGATAAAACACGCCAATTATTGTCAAAATAATTGATGAGCTTGAAGATGTTAACAACAGTCCATATATTGAAAATAATAGTGAAAGTAACATAGTTAATTTATTATTTTGTCCTGATTTAGATTTCAAGTTGTAAACTCCACATAAGGTAAAAATCATAAATAATTCTCCTGCACCTTCTGCGCTATAAAATAATCCTCTCCAATCAGTGCTAAAAATTTCTGGGATTGCTTCTGCTTTTCTTAAAGAACCTGTAATTATTGTTAAATTATTATTTAAAAATTCATTTATACCCAAAAAGAAAGTAGTTATAACTGTAATAATTCCTCCATAGGAAAGAAGTTGAGAAATTTTATGAATATTAGATTTATTTAATTTACCTTTTGAATAATTTAATACAAAAGCCAGCAATGACAAATGCATTAAAGCAACGATTAAACTAGCTAAAATATCTGGAGATTTTGATAAAAATAGTAAATTTTTAAGTGGAAAAGATGAACCCCCTATTCTCATTGAGAAATTATGAATTTGGTAATAAGAGAGCTCTTGATTATCTCGATTAATAGAGTTTATTTCCTGACTGCTCAAATAAGTCGGTGTATCACTCTCTAACTCAGCATCAAATAACATATTTGAAAATATTCCTTGATTATTAAAATTGTTGTTTAACTCAACAGATATTGAGTTATTTAATGAAACTGATGGAATTACAAGAAAAACAAAAATAATTTGAAAAAATCTATTTCTCATAATTTCCTTATTGATGTGTGAAATTAAAAACATAAACCAGACTGAAATTTGTGAATTAAATATTGTAAGTGGAAAAATAAATGAAAGAAAGAAAATATAAGGAAACTTTTCTATATTGATTTCTTTCTGTCTGTTTTGAATTAAATATAAACAAATAGAATATATGAATATATTTAATAATGTAAAACTTTCATAAATAAAAATTGGTAAAGAAAATAGATAAGGAAAATAATTAAACTTGTCTTCTGTAGATTCTTTTTTGGATACATTTTTTGTAAATAATAAAAAAAGAAGAGTATAGAAAATAAGTACTAAGTTTTTTCCTGATGTATTGTCAAAACCATAATTGACTGTTACTTTTTCGTTATCGATATAGGCCCCTTGAGCTGTTGATGTAGAGTGCATTCTTAAGAAACACGTACTATCCGCCAAAATTGGTTTGAAGTAAAAAGATGAATCCGTTAATTTTTCAAGTGAGTTAGCCATGTAAAGCATGTCTGTAAACCCATACTGACAATCCGTACTAATTGGAGGCATCTGTCCTCCTTCTAAGTCAAAGTATTCATAATTAAATGGATTTTCAAGTGAAGGAATAAATGTTGTAATCATGAGTGAAATAAACAAATAAACCAATAAAATTATTGTTATGAACTTATTTTTAGTTTTCAATAAGTTCATTATAGGTGAAAAAAAGAATCCAAAATTGTTAAGGATGTAATAAATAAATCTTTTAAAACTCAATGAAGAGGTGTGGACCAGGTTGAAAGTTATAAGGATTTTTTATTGTTTCGTGGCTTTCCAAATATCAAAAACAGTGTATTCGTTGTTTGAATGTAGATGATGAGAACCTAAAATTTTATTTGAATAAAAAGACTCATAAGACACCAATTCTTCTTCATGATAAGAATCTTCGCTAAGATTAGAGATTTGTCTAATTGAGATGCCTTCTCCATATTTTTTATTAAAACCATATTTTTGTGCAACTCTAAATAAATTCTTATCTTTAATAAGTAGTCCTGCATTTCTGCCATAAGTAGGGTCCATTAAAATTGGATTTTTTTTATGGGGCTTCCATACATCGCTTAATAAATCTTCAGAATAGTAAATGTTTAACTGATAATTGTGATCACCTAAAAATAGTTCATCTACATTAGTCATCATCCACCAAAGATTATTGTGATAAAAAACCATAGTATCTGATGCATCAATACTATCTTTTAAAACTTTTTCTAGTTCCCATTTAAGCGGAAATTCAATACATTTATAAAGTCTTATGTCTTTATTTTTAGAGCTTTCAGGAATCATATAAAGAGTTCCATTGTGTTTTAATAGATATGGAAATGAAAGATGAAAATCTTCTTCTATGGCTGTTCCTACTTTGTGATAATCTGATTTATCTAATCTATAAACATCGATTGTACCCTTGTCTTTTTCATAATCGTAAGCTTCAAGAAAACAGTAGTGTTGATTTTCAACTTCAATTACAAAAGGGTCCGCCAAGAATGTATTCTTTGGGTTATTAATATATGTTGCTTTTCTATATTCTAAGTTTCCCCAATCTGTATTCTGGAATCCTACTAAATACCTATTATTTGCGTTCTTAAATTTTTTTAAATCTTTTCTATTTTTATATTTTTTAAATATGTATTGAAACATTTGAAAAATTGTAGGATCGGTGTTTAAGAGAAAAGGAAATGGATAATTATCTAAGAAATTTGGGAGTTGTTTTTTATTAGATATTTGTAATAAAATTTTTTTTAGATTATGAAAAGATCTCAAATTTAACTCTGCTTTATTTAACAGCCAAGATCTCTGAGTAGGAATAAATCCACGAAACAATATATTTCCATTATCTAATTTTTCGGTTAACTTTTGAATTATATATCCTGACTTTGGATCACCGTTGTACACTTCCCAAAATCCAGCTGGTCCACCCCTGTAATTAAAATCACTTCCATGGTGCATAGAAATTATGCCATATTTAGTTATATTGAGTAGCTCTCCTCTTATAATTTTTTTATTAAATCTTAGAAGAATATCAAAATCAAGATTTTTTATAGCTTTTAAAGATTCCTCAGAAACAGTGAATGATAGATTTGACTTAGATTCTATTTCTTCATATTCAATTTTGTCCAAACCTTCTTTGTCAATTTTGAATTTCTGCATGGAATCATGGTGTATTCTATTGTGTTTCAAATTTCTATTTTTTTCTGTTTTGAGAATAAAATTTTTAAGACGTCTTTTAGGTAAAGTTTTCCATGCGTTTAATGAAAATATCTTTTGGGATTTTGATTTTTTTGCATTTTTGGAATTTTGATTTTTTGGAACTAGGTAATGTGAAATTTCTATATCTGAATTTGATTTAGACCATCTAATTAAATCGACTACATATTTACTTACATAAAGATCATCTAAAATTAAACCAATTTTTAAAGATTTGTTCATAGATGAAATAATTCTAATCAAATAAAATATAATTTGAACTTCATCATAATTAAATTAAAAAATATCACTTTATAATTAATTTATGACCAATATCTTTAGGGCAGCAATAGGGTTTTTGATTCTCATTAGGGTTTGGTTCTTACAAATAGCATTAAAATCAAAAAATATTTACTTAACTAAAGACTCCAATCATTACATTGAGCTTTCAGAGGATATTAATTATTTTTTCTTCAACGACAACCTTGTTGATTACTGGTTAAGTACTTTCAGACTTCCCGGTTACCCAATTGTTTTAAACATTTTTTCAAACTTTTTAGATATAAAATATGCTGTCTATATAAATTTTGTTGCAGATTTAGTTACCTTGTTCTTGCTTTACAAATTACTTTCCATGTATTTTGAAAGTAAATTTACGTATATTGGATGCATTGTTTTTCTAACAAATACAAATATATTGATGAGTTCAACTCAAATAATGACAGAAAGCCTAAGCACAATGCTTTTGATTGCTTCTTATTATTACTTTAAAAATAAAAAATATTTTTTTTCTGGAATATTTATAGCTTTATTGTCAATATTTAAACCACTGGGAATTTATTTAGTTCTAATGTATGTTTTATTACTAGTTTTTGAAAATAAAAATTTTACAAAGCAAATATTAAAGTTGATAATATTGCCAGTAATTATTATTAGTGGGATTTATGTTAACAATTTAATACAATATGAATCTGGATTTTATTCTACTAGTAGCTATTTTCATCTTCAATGGTTTAATGATGCTAGTAAGTCAATATGTAGTAACTATGATTTCAATGATTTAAATGTTTCAGAACCAGGTTATGCCTTTGAAAACTGGTTAGAGACGCAAGGCTTATCAAAAACATCTGAGTCAAAAATCTTAATTGATAGTTTGAAGACAGATACAAACAGCAACCTTTTCAAAAATATACACTGTAAAGGAATTTCTATGATCAGAAGCAGTATTTGGAACATGTTTGGAATAAGAAGTTCTAATTGGAATAATTTTGATTTTAATAATTTTTTTCTAATAATGATTAAAGGATTTTCATTAATTTATGCAATTTTGATGAACCTATCAGTTTTAAAAACTTTTTTATACAAAAACAGAGAACAAATGATATTTCAAGTTTTATTAATTACATTATTTTACATTCTGGTAACCTCTACTTTACCTTTTGGTAATTCAAGAACAAGAGTCTTAATTGAGCCGATGTTGGTATTGTTATTCATAGATAATTTGTCTAAATTAAAAATTAAAAATTAATTTTTAAAACTATACGGAGTTGAATTCTTACCAAGGTAGCTTTTCCCTGCATTCCAGCTTTTTATTTGTGACTCAATTTCTATATCTACAGATAAAGACCATTTATCTAGAAGATAATTGTAAATACTGTCTTTCTTACGAAACTCAAGTTTATGGTCATTAATTTTATAACAGGGAATCATACAAAAAGGAGTTGCGGTAAAAAAAGCCTCTGTAAAATTAGGGATGTCTTCTTTAGTAATATCTTCTTCAAAAACTTTAATCCCATTGTCTTTGGCAAGTTCGATTAAATACTGCCTCGAAATCCCTCTAAGCATATTTTTTGGTTTTGGTGTAAAAAGTTCTTGATCTTTTACAAAAAAAACATTCGAACCCGTACCTTCACAAATATTACCCTCGGGATCTTCTAACAAAGCCCAAGCTCTCTCTAAATTCATTTTAGAAACATCAATATTTGCCATCATATAATGAAGTCTGCTTCTATTTTTCACAGCAGCATTAAGTAAGTCATCTGGAATCATTTTTTGATTTGAAATTACAGCATGAATGCCCTTATTGAAATATTCAGACATTCCGGAAACAGTCCATTTCAATGGGAAGTCTGCAATTGTTAAGACAGGTCCTTTTAATGCAAAATCAACATTATCTTCGTAAATGCCAAGCAACCCTCTTGACAAATTAATCATCAATCTGTGTTCATCGTCTGAATCGAATACTTCATTATGATAATTTGTTACCATATCCACAGCTTCATATATTTCATTTTCTGAGTATGGGATATTGATTTCAACAAACTCAGCTGATTCTATTAATCTCTCAATATGGTTATTAAGTAAAAAATGGTTTTTATTGAAAGATCTTGTCATTTCAAAGACCATATCACCAAACATTAAAGCTGAATCATATATAGGAACCACTGCTTCAGATTCCGGTACTAATTTACCATTAATCCATACTTTTCTATTACTCATTGTATATTCCATCCACTAATTTAATTTTAGATAAATCCTTGCATAACTCTAAGTCTTCATGACTATCAATTTCAAATACTTGCCAAGATTCCATTTTGTAATGATCAATCTTTCCAAACAATCTAACTTTATTTTTCTTAAATAATTCCTTATCGAATATATAAAATGATCCATTCTCGATAATTTGTAAATTTTTTGATTGCCTGAGAGTTCGCTTGTTATTTTGAAAGTTAACTTCTTCAAGTATGCCTTGATTGTTTAATCCCCATATTAAGTAATCTAAAGCGTCGTTTGAAGAAAATAAAGAATCTAAGCCTTCATTATGAAACTTATCTAATGCATTGCTAAAATCAGAAAATTTTCTTAATGGCGATGTAAGTTGAGGAAAGATGATGCTTTTAAAGTCAGCTTTATAATTGTCCTCAATATATTCTATAGAGTGTAAAAGAGCTTCCTCCGATGTGCTTTCATCACCAGCAAGTTCTAGTGGCCTATCTATTAAAGAGCAACCAAGTATTGAAGCTTTTTCAAGTACTTCTTTAGAGTCTGAGGATACAAATATATCAATTTTAAGTTTTTTTCTTAATTGGTTTACAGTAATTTCCAATAGAGATTTATTGTTAATTGCTTGAAGGTTTTTATTTTTAATCCCTTTACTACCGCCTCTAGCCAAAATTATCGCGACAGAGTTTATATTATTCATTAGATATTATTTACTATACACTTATTAGTATTAAAAAAATGAAGTATTTGATGAGCTTCCATAATCAACAAGGGTTGGAGAACATACTTCCAATTGCTCAAAAGCTTTGT
>CACJUH010000010.1 GCA_902596545.1 uncultured Candidatus Actinomarina sp.
ATTAAACCCCAACTGGCATCTGATATAAAATCAATTTCAAGACGAGTCGACCTTTTAGAAGGTGAACAGAACATTCAAGAAGATGTTGTTAAAGAAATCCCTTCTTCAAAACAAACGCCTAAACCAAAACAAAATACTGAAAAAAAAACTAAAAGCACAATTAAAGCTCCAAAAAAAGATCTAGAAAATTTTGATGTATATTGGCCAAAGATACTTCAAGAAGGAAAGAACACACTTACACCTAGAAAATATTCCTACATTACTTTGGTAAGCCCTCAGATAGAAGATAAGGAAAACCTGACTCTATATGTTGATGATGAGAATGAGTATTTAATTACTGAGTTAAAAAAATCGCAAGATATTTTGGAATTTATTGAATCAGAAATTGCAAAAATAATGGGACTAAAAGTTTCTATACAAGTAAAGGCAGCAAAAGGCTTATCGGAAAACTCTAGTACAGAAAACAATGTTCAAGAAAACATTAATGAAGTTTTTGATATCAAAAATATTGACTAATTTTCTTTAAGATTTAATTCACTTAAAGCGACTGTTATTCTTCGAGATCCTTGATTTTGAGCACTTTTACACAACTCTATAAAACTTCTTAACTCTCCAGTTCTGAATTTTTTTAGTTCGTCTCCAGGTTCAACTTTTGTGTTTCTTTCTCTTTCAAGTAATTTTATCTCTATTTCTTTAGCTCTCGCCAGATATGTACTGCTAACTTCAAAAAGTGTATCAACCCCATCTGCAATCGGGGGGTTAATGTGCCCCATTAACACATCTATATAATTGTTTATTTCCTCGTGCAATTCTTGTGCACTGGACAGACCTTTTTTTAATGGAAATTTTTGCATTAGTTTCTTTTCGTTATATTAATATATTCAAATTTTAGCAATACAAGAAAAGTAAAAGTCAAACCTACAATACTTACAAAGCTTGTTGAAAGTTGTATGAATGTACTTTCAAAAACAAACAATTCGGAAAGAAAGAATGATAGTACCAAAATTGCACATGATTTAACAACATCTTTAACTAGAGATAGGTTAAGTATTTTTATATTTTTTACTTTTAAATTAATCAGTAAATATATTGAATAAACAAATAAAGACAATGTTATTAGTAGAGCATAAGTCTGTGCATCTCTATTGTCTATAACAAGCAAAAGAATCGTTGTTAATACAGAAACAACAGTTCCGCTTATTACAGGAAACCAGAATATTTTTTGAACATAATATGATCTTGTAAGAACTTGATTCATAGACCAAGGCAATATAGCAAAAACAACAATTGAAAATATACTGGCCACAGTTAATGTGTTTGCTGAATTAAAAGCTCCACGTTCGTAAATTATAGAAATTATTGATTCAGCATTAGCAATACAGAAAACCATAACGGCACCATTGAATAAAAACAGATAAGAAAGTTGTTTTCTAACTAGAAGTACCAATTCTTCTATTTCGTCTGCTTTGAACAATCTTGCAAGCAATGGATAACTTGCAACACCAATTGCTTGAGCAATTATACCAACTGGAAGTATGGCAATTCTGCGTGCGTATCTAAAAGTTGCAACACTACCAACAGTAAGCATTGACCCAAAAATTCTGAAAAGCTGTTCATCTATTACAGCAATTGATTGTCCAACAACAAGGGGTAAAGAGATAAATAGATACTCTTTCAAATATCTCAATTGAGGAGGAACAAAACTGTATTTAAGACCCGACCTCGATGCACCAATAACCTGAATTATTAAATGGCCAATTATTGAACCGACTAAAGTCCCTATAGCGAAACCTTTAACCGTACTTTCTGGAGAGCTAGAGTTGATCCAACCAAAAAATATAATAGTACTGTTGTAAACAAGTGGTGCAAGTGATGCATATAAGAAGTTTTCCTTTAAATACTGATAAGACATAAGAATTGCGCCTATAAAAAAGAATATTTGACTAAATATAATTGGGGTAAATACCTCAATAAAGAATGCAGGTGACTCAACATTTAGAACCTCTGACAATTGGTATCTAAACAAGAAAACTAGGGCTGAAAATAAAATAAAAACCAGAGACAATCCATATAAAAGTGACAAGAAATAGTTATTTAATTCTTCTTCTGACTTACTACTCATCAAAGGAATCAGAGTTATGGCAAGGTAACCTCCAGCTGAAAGATAAAACAAGAAATCAGGAATTATAAATGCTAAATCAAGTGTGTCTGTTGCACCTGAAACACCAGTCCATTTAGCTAGAAGAATTTCTCTAAAAAATCCTAAAAGTCTACTAGCAGCATACGAAGCTGTAACTATAGATATAGAACCCATCAATTTTTTATAGTTTTGCATATGCTTCTTCCATTCTAGATAATAAATTTAAGGGAACTTTTATTGGATTATTTTCGTAACCTATTCCGAGTAGATTACTTGGCTTATTTTCACCATGAAAATCACTCCCACCAGAAATTAATAGATCTAAACTTTCACAAATTTCAATAAGTTGAGCCTTTACAGAACTGTTATAACCTGGGTAGTAAACTTCTAGACCACTTAATCCCATTATTTTTATTTGTTTTAGATAATCAAAAAATTCTGAAGTAATCCAATTTTGATTTTTTTTGTATGATTCGCTACTCATAAGCGTATGAGGGTGTGCTAAAAAAATTAATGATTTTGATTCTTTTGATAATTGAATTATTTCTTCAATATCAAGTTGATGAGTATCTATATTGGGGATAATTCCATTTCTTAAAAATTTTGTAAAGGCTTCACTTACATTACTCACATATTGTTTCTCAACCATTATTTGTGCAATGTGTGGTCTACCAGGCACCTTAGTCTTTACGAGATCTAGCTCAGATTTTTCAATATCTATGCCTGATTTCTTCAAGCTTTCAAGAATTATGTAATTTCTCTCTTTTTTTTTGTTTCTAATCTCTTCAAGTCTTGCGTTTAAGCTTGTGTTTCTTTCTAAAAAATAGACTAAGAGATGAATACCAGCAAATGGATTTTTTGACTTTAATTCCTTCCAATCTGCACCAACTTCAATTCCTTTGATTATTTTTATGTCATTATCGGAAGGCACCTCAGTTAAATATTCATGATCTGTTATTGATATTGCTTCTAACTGTAATTCCTTAGAAAGATTGACAATTTCCTCTACTAAGAAGGTTCCATCAGAATTAACTGAGTGAATGTGCAAATCTATACTCATAAAAACTAGAGTACTAGGGTCTTTAATTCTTTAATAAATTAATTAGAATGTTTCCAATGAAATTAATCGTACAAAAATTTGGTGGAACTAGCGTAGCTGACACAAGCTCGTTAAAAATAGTTGCGGAAAGAATAATTGATCGTAAGAAAGAAGGGTATGAAGTTGTAGTTGTGCCTTCAGCAATGGGTTCCAGCACAGATGAATTAATTGATTTAGCCAATGAGCTTTCCGAGAAACCTACTCCACGTGAGATGGATATGTTGTTATCTGCTGGCGAGAGAATAACCATGTCACTACTTTCAATGCATTTAAACAGTTTGGGTCATAGTTCATTTTCTCTTACAGGTTCTCAAGCTGGAATAATTACTACATCTAGACACGGCAAAGCAGAAATTGAAGAAATCTCAGGTGAAAGAGTTAGAGAAGGCATTGAAAGAGGAGACATTGTTATTGTTGCAGGATTCCAAGGCTTTAATCGTGACACGAGAGAAATAACTACCTTAGGCAGAGGAGGATCTGATGCCACTGCGGTTGCTTTAGCAGCTGCTCTAGGTGCTGAAAAGTGTGAAATATTTACTGATGTGGAGGGAATATTTACTGCAGATCCGAGAATTATTGATTCAGCAAAGCTAATTGATGAGATTACTTACGACGAGATGCTTGAAATGTCTTCTTCAGGAGCAGGCGTATTAATGGCTAGGTCTGTAGAATTTGGTAGAAGGTATAATGTGCCAATAATTGTAAAATCAACTTTTACAAACAACAAAGGTACCGTAGTGAAAGAAAAAACAATGGAAGAGGCAATTGTAAGTGGGGTAACCCACAATGATAAAGAAGTGAAGTTCACACTTTTTGGTGTTCCTGATCAGCCAGGTATTGCTGGTACAGTTTTTGGGTCTCTTTCAGAGATTGGAACAAATGTTGATATGATTGTTCAGAACGTCTCTAAAGAATCAATTACTGATATTTCATTTACTGCTCCCTCCGAACAACAAAAAGATGTAGAAGATACTTTAAAAAACATTTCAAAACAACTTGATGCAAAAGGTTATGACGTAGACGAAAATATTGCTCGAATTTCCATAATAGGAGCAGGAATGAAATCAGAATCGGGAGTTGCCTCAAAAATGTTTAAAACTTTGGGAGATAATAAAATTAATATATCAATGATATCCACTTCTCCTATTAGAGTATCCTGTGTTATTAGTAGTAATGATATTGAGAAGGCTCTTAATGTCTTACATGAAGAATTCATAACAAACTAATGAAAATAGCCATTATTGGGGCAACGGGATTAGTTGGTCGTAAAATTATAAATCTATCAGAAGAGTATTTTCCGAAAGATACTTCCTACACTTTTTTTGCATCAAGTAAATCAAAAGGCACTGAATTAGTAATAAATAAAAATAAGTTAATTGTTCAAGAATTAATTGATGAAAATATATCCGAATTTGATATTGCCCTTTTTTCAGCTGGAGGTGATAGATCGAAAGAATTTGCTAAGAAGTTTATAGAACATGGAGCTTATGTCATTGATAACTCATCAGCTTTCAGACATGATGATGAAGTCCCGTTAGTAGTTTATGGAATTAATGAAGAGACTATAAATAGCAACACAAAATTAATTGCTAATCCTAACTGTACAACTATGGGTTTAGTCATGGCTTTAAAGCCTCTCCATGATAAATTTAACCTTAAATCAATTACGCCAGTTGCATATCAAGCAGTATCCGGATCAGGAACCCAAGCGGTGGACTCTCTTAGTAGAGAAATTGAAATGGGAGATGATTTGAAAGAAGATTATGCAGATGGTTTTTATCCAAGACCAATTGCAAAAAATGTTATTCCAGTTGCTGGAAATTTATTAGAGAACGGATACTCTGACGAAGAAATGAAGTTTGTAAATGAATCAAGAAAGATACTTTCTATTGACGACTTAATTGTAGAGCCTTCAAACGCTAGGGTTGGAGTAAAAACAGGGCATGGAACATTCTGTTCAGCAGTTTTTGAAAATGAAGTTTCAAGAGAGTCTGCAATTGATGCAATCAACAATTTTGATGGTATTGAATATTGGGATGATCCATTACCTACTCCACTTGATGCTGAGGGAAGAGATAATGTTTTGGTATCAAGAATGAGAGAGGGTCTTTCATCAAAAAAAATACTCAACTTCTGGGTTGTTTCAGATAACTTACTTAAAGGTGCAGCACTTAATGCAGTCCAAATAGCAAAACATGTTTCAGAGTTATGAGCGAAGCAAATTATAAAAACCTAGCAACTAAAAAAAGAAGAATTCTTGGCCCCTTTGGAAGGCTTTTAATGAAACTATTTAGATGGGAGATTAAGGGCGAAATTCCAGATTTAAGCAAAATGATTCTTATTGGTTTACCTCATACAGCAATGAGAGATGCTTGGTATGCTCTTTTAGCAGTATGGTCTTTAGATTTAAAAATTAATTTTTTTGGTGCTGCATGGATATTTACACGATTACCTAGCTTGTTTACTATCTCAAAAAATTTAGACAAGCTCGGTATACCGTGGCCATTTTGGTGGTTACAGAAATATCTTTTATTAAAACTGGGCGGAATTCCTGTATATAGAGTTAATTCAAAAGGATTAATTTATGGAGCAGTCGAAGAGTTTAAAAAGATAGATAACTATATTTTAGTTATTGCACCTGAAGCGGGTACAGAGCCAGTATCTGAGTTTAGAAGTGGTTTTTACTATCTAGCAAAAGGCCTAAACATACCTCTTGTGCCTATAGCTATAGATTTCAAAAATCGCTGTTTTTCAATAAGGCAACATTATTTTGTAAAAGGTACGTTTGAGGAAGAATCTCAAAAGCTAATTGATCAATTTGAGGGAGTTGAGGGAGCAACTAGAACATTTAAAATGCTAGAAAAAATGGAATAAACAAACTCAAGATATAATTTCCAACAGGAATTTGTTTGATTCCAAGTAAATTAATTCCAACTCCTACCAATAATACACCACCAATTCCGGCTATAGAATCAGACATAGCCTGGTCGATTGATCCACCAATAGCTAAAGCGCATAAAGTAAAGAAGCCTTGGTATATCAAGATGGAAATCCCCGAATAGCCTGCTCCTTTACCACCACTCGAAGTTAAAAACAAAACTAAGAAGCAATCAAGTGCAGTTTTGATTAACAAAAGCTCAATGTTTCCCTCAACTACATCTAAGAATGGACCCACAATTGCCAGTGGACCAGTAACCACTATTAATGAAGCAGTTAAGTAACTTTCAATAAACTTATTTTTTTCTCCTTCTCCTTTTTCAAATTTTTTATGAAGATATTCTCCAAAGCTTTTAATTCTTTCTTCAATTTTTAAATATGTACCAATAATTGCGCCAATTAAAACAGCAAAAAGTGTAACTAAAAATTCTGGACTTTTTAGCGATTCTCTAATTCCCAAAGTTAATACCAACAAACCAAGAGGCAGTAAGTTATTTTCAAAGTTTTTAATTTCCTTTTTAATAAAAAATCTACTTAATAGGCCTACACCCATTACTGCAAAAGAATTTATTAGGGTACCAATACCTGGAATCATTTATTTTTAAAATCGTTATGGCTACGGCTTGGAGTAGGCCCCTCTTGTCCCTGATATTTGCTTCCGTATACTCCTGAACCATATTCGGATTCAGAAGGAGAATTTAAGTAATAAAAAGATATTTGACCTATTTTCATTTCAGGGTAAATTTTGATTGGTAAATTTGCTACATTTGAAAGCTCAAGTGTTAGATAGCCTGAAAAACCAGGGTCTACGAATCCTGCTGTTGAGTGAATTAATAGCCCAATTCTACCTAGAGAACTTTTTCCTTCTAGCCTTGCAACTACTTTATTTGATAAAGTCACTTTTTCAAATGTAGTTCCAAGAACAAATTCCCCTGGATGGAGAACAAACGGTTCATCAATTGTTGCAGTAACCAGAGTAGTTAAATCTTCTTGCTCTGCTTTTGGATCTATATGAGAGTATTTATGATTTTCAAATACTCTAAATTCATTTCCAACTCTTAGATCTACACTTGAAGGCTGAATGTAAGCTTCGTCTAAAGGAGAGATCTCTATCTCTTTATTCTCTAATGATATTTTTATGTCTTTGTCTGATAACATTTAAACCTTTAGTTCTTTGAATATCATAACCTATTTTTAGTATTTTTATCTGTTTATTAATGAAGCAATTGACCAGATAGTAATTACAAGACCAATAATTGTTAAAAAAATTGTTCGTGTAAAGAAAATTTCAGTACCCTCTTTGTTTGATTTGAGCAACGCCGCAATATTTCCAGCTACCATTGCCGCTCCAACACCAAGAAGAAGAAGAATTATTGTTAAATCTAGTGCAAATGGATCATTCATAACTTATATTATGATAATGAATATGATCGAATCTAGTGAAGTAGTAAAAATATTTTTAGATTATGAAATTTCTAATATTAAAGATGAAAAAAAATACACCATCTCACCGTTAGATGGAATAACAAATAATACAGTTGTTGTAGGCGTAGATAATAAAAAGTTTGTCTTGAGAATTCCCGGAAAAAATCCAGACGTTATAAATAGAAAATCTGAAAAACTTAATTCTATTAGAGCTTATGAGGCTGGATTAACGCTTCCGTTTATACTTTTTGATGAAATTACTGGAATTAAAATTTCAGAATATTTCGATATATATACATACAAGCAAGAAGATTTTAACAATAAAGAAATGCGGATGAATGCATTTTATATATTAAATGAATTGCACAATTCAGATTTGGTACTTGAAGAAAATTTTTCACCTCTAAAAGTTTTTTATAATATTGCAGATGCTTCTCACTCAGTAGAAAAAGAAGCTATTGAAGTTGCTTCAAATGTTATAAAAAAGATAAACGAAATTGGAATCAAAAATGTACCGTGTCACCAAGATCTTTACCATGCAAATTTCGTAATCTATGAAAATAAAACAATTCTTATTGACTGGGAATACTCATCTATGGGAGATAGCTACTTTGATTATGCAGACTTATTTTGGCAAAATGAATTTGATCATAACGACGAATTTAAAAAAAGTTCATTAATAGAAATAGGGATAGAGTCTGACGAAGATATTGAAAAATTTGAGTACTTTGAAATGCTCTCTATGATTACTTGGGGCCTATGGGCGCTAAGAAGGTCTCCGAATGATAATGATGGCTTAATGGCAATAAATAATGCAATAAAATTGAGCAAAATTAAAAAACTTTGAAAAGATTTTCAGTTAATGGTGAAAATCAGTTAGAATTTCGCAGTTAGGAAAAAAGGAAAAAAATTTAATTTATGGGATCTTTGATCAAAAAAAGACGTAAGAAAATGTCAAAACATAAATATCGTAAACGTCGTAAATCAAATAGACATAAGAAGAAAAGCGTCTAGCTAGAGTTCTCTCTCTTCATTTAAAAAGTCTTCAATCTGCTGGACTAAATTGTCTTCAGAGAAGTTGTCTTCAATACTAACTTCGGCTTCCTCAAGCTTAGAAACATAGTCAGCTAGGTCTTGAGAGTTCTCCATAGCTTTACTTATTTTCAGTTCAAACTGCTGACCTTCACTTTGTATGCCAGAGTCATCAATATCAATTTTTAATATCTCAGAAGTTTTGTTTAAAAGTGCGCTCATTCCTTTAGGATATCCACCACTACTTAAGTAATGCGGAACAGCAGCCCAAAGACCAGAAGTCTCAATTCCATTATCTCTTAAAGATTGTCCAACAACACTTGTTATGCCTGTTGGTCCTGAGTAATTAGGATTGAGAACATTAAAGCGAGAGTGAAATGTAGGATCTCCACTAACGCCGAAAATTGGAACAGGAAGAGTATGTGCTACTTGTCCAAAAAAAGCTCCTAAGGTAACAGCTTTTTTAACACCTAGCTCTAAAAGGGTTTCTGTTATATTTTTTGAATATTCTTTCCATCTCATTGATGGCTCTTCTCCGAATACCAAAATTAGATCACTTTTGAGTTTGTAATCCTCAATTGAATAGAAAGAAGTTTGAGGCCAATGAAAGTTTCTTTCACCAAAGTCTTTAACCTCAACAATCGGCCTTCTCATTTGATAGTTATAGTAAGAATCAGAATCTAGCTCAGCAAAAGGATCTACGTCATATGTGCAGCTTAAATTCTCAACACAGCCAGTAGCTGTATTGCCTGCATCACTCCACCCTTCAAAGGCAAGTATTGCTACAGGTTCTGATAAAAGTGGCTTTCTATACCAAACTACATCTTCCATAATGAAAGATTAATGTTTTAATAGATTTATTTAATATAAATTTTTATAGTTTTCTTGATGAATTCAAAACTACTGAAATGCTTGATAGTGCCATGGCCAAAGCTGCTAAATTTGGAGTAATTATCCCAGACACAGCCAATGGAATCATTGAGGTGTTGTAAACAAAAGCAAGGAATAGATTTTGATAAATTCTATTTTTAGATTTTTTTGATAATTTAAAAATTTCAGAAATTGTATCTAAACCTCCCTTGTGAATTAAAATATCACCAGCTACTTGTGCTATTTGACTACTACTAGAGGTAGTTATACCAATATCCGCTTGTTTTATTGAAGGGGAATCATTTACTCCATCTCCAACATAAATAATTTTTTCTTCTAGTTGTTTATTTTTAATAAAGTCTAACTTTTCTTCTGGAGATTTATTTGAATGATATTTGTCCACCCCAATACTTTTAGCAAACTTTTCAACATTTACTTCTTTATCTCCAGAGAGAATAATTATTTCTTTTTCATCTTTCAGTATATTTAAGAAATTTGACGATACGGATACCTCTTCTTCTAAGTAGAGGTCAATTTTTTGCTCGTCAATTTTAACAATGATTGAAGACTCGTTAGAGTCTTCATTTTTTTCAATTAAAACTTTTTTCTCATCAACTATACCTTGTATCCCTAGGCCAGGAACTTCCTTGACATTATCAGCTTTAAGCAATTTCAAATCTCGTAATTCTGCTTCATAAACAATACTTCTTGCAATCGGATGCTGAGAATAGCTTTCAAGACTTGCAATAATTTGTAAAATTGTATTTTCCGTTAGAGATGTATTATTGTCTATCTTTGATATTTTAAAAATACCAGAAGAAAGGGTACCTGTTTTATCAAAAATAAGAGTATTTATATCACCAAATTTTTGCAAAATATCAAAATTTTTGAATAAGTATCCCTGTTTTTTACTCAGAGTTGCAGTCTTAAACAAAACTATTGGAGTTGCTAAGCCTAATGCACAAGGACATGCAATCACCAAAACTGCTATTGAATTTTTTAAGGCATCTAATAATGTGAAATCGCTTATAAAGAGTCTAAACAGGAAAGTTAGAAGACTAATAAAAAGAACAACTGGAACGAAGTATTGAGTTACTTTGTCCAATGATTTTTGAATCTCTGGTTTAGTTGCTTGAGCCGTTCTAATTAATTCTTCAATTATGTTGTAGGTAGATTTTTGATAAGACTCTTGGACAGAGATCTTTAATGCACCATCTAAATTTATACTTCCACCTACAACTAAGTCCCCAGGATTTTTAACTAGAGGAATTGACTCTCCAGTTAATAAACTTTCATCAACAGTTGTTGAACCTTCTAAAACAACACCATCAACAGGAATAATCTCTCCAGGGCTTACTTTAAATAAATCACCAATTGTAACCTCTTTAATAGGTACTTCAAGATGCTCCCCACCTCTTTCCACAATTAAAGTTTTAGGCATTCTGCTTTTTATTGATTCAGATTCATTTACGGATTCCTCTATAACCTTATCTTCTATTGATTTACCAATTAAGATAAATGAAACTATGAAAGCTCCGGTATCTAGGAACATTTTATTATTTGTGATTGATAAATCAGAGCTAAGAACAGTGCTTGGTAACAATGAAATAATAAGGGCACTCAAGCTACCGATTGAAATTAGAGTATCCATATTAAAATCAAGAAATTTAATTTTTTTAAAAGCAGAAATATGAAAATTTCTACCAAGTATCAAGATAACAAAAGAGCCTATTGCATAAGATAAGATATCTAGCCCAGCCTCAAATGTAAATCTGAGAATGTAAGTAAGAAACAATGAAAATAAAGGTATTAAAAATTTAAATCTAACTTTACTTCCTGAACTAAGACTGTCTGCTTCTTTTGCCTTATAGCCAATAGTGTTTACTTTTTTAATTAAATTATCAACATCAAATTCGTCATTATTTTTAATGTCAACAATTGCAGACTTTAAAGGAAAGCTTACAGATACGTCTAAGACATCTTCTTGTTTTGAAATTACTCGTTCTATCCGTGCAGCACATGCAGCACATGTCATGCCTTCGATGTCTAAATTTAAAGTATTATTCTGACTGGACAACTGTGTAGCCTTGTTCATCTAACAGTTGAGAAACATTCATCATGTCTAAATCAGAAGATGAGATAACTTCAACTGATTTTTTCTCAATATCAACTGAAACGCTTTCTATTGATTCAACATTATTTAATGTAGATTCAATCGTATCCTTACAATGACCACAACTGATTTCAGGAACTGTAAATACAACATTCATAATTATCAATATTAATACTCGGCGGGCTATAAATAAGCCCCTAATTTCTCAGGGGCTTATAAGAAATCTCTTGGGGGAGATTTCGTTAGGGGGGTCTTTAAAACTTAAGCAGTTTCTTGTAGAATTCTGCCTCTAACTCTAGGATATTTCACAGGAGCATGATTGAAGCAATGATCTCTCTTGTTATAAATACTTAATTGAGTACTACAAGATTCATCTTTGCACACTCTGCCCTGGTCAAAACTCTTTGATGGCCTAATTCCGCCCTTTATTTGACTCGCTTTTAATCCGTCTGTCATTTTATTCCTTTATATACTTTGTGAATATATTCACAAGCTTAACATAAATATTTTAGAATACAATTTTAAATAAGCAAGTTCTTTTGAAATAAAAAAGCTTCATCATCCCACTTTCTACCTAGGAAGCTTTGCACCATATTTTCTGCAGGAATAGTACCTCCAGGCTTGAGAATCTTATTTTTGTAATCAACACCTACTGAATTTGAAAGCACTCCTTCATTTTCAAATCTGCTGAACAAGTCATCACCAATAATTTCTGCCCATAAGTATCCATAGTAAGCAGCATCATATCCACCAAGTAAATGACCAAATGCTGCCAAATGATTTGTATCTTTGGGGTAGGTGATATTAGTTACTAACTGAGAAGCTTGTTCGATTTGTAAAAGGTCATCATTGAAATTCTCACCATGCATATGTTGATCAGCAAGTCCAAAAGATACTTGCCTTAATGCCAACAAACTAACTCCAATGTTTTTTGATTCGTTTAACTTTTTACATAGTTGTTCAGACAATGGTTCTAAAGTTTCAATATGTTTTGAAATCCTTTTTAAGCACTCTACTTTCCAAACCCAGTGCTCCATAATCTGACTAGGAGCTTCCACAAAATCCCACTCACAATTTGCACCCACAAACCTTGTATATTTTGATTTACCAATTCCATTATGCAAGACATGACCAAATTCATGAAACAAGGTTTCAACTTCATCAAAAGTCATAAGTCCATCTCCTGTATTAGGATTTGGAAAATTTGCGACCATTGAACATACCGGTAATTCTTGCCTTTCGGAACCACCAGAAGAAATATCAAATACTGCTGCATGGGTAAACTTTCCTTCTCTTGGATAGAGGTCTAAATAAAAGTAAGCTAGTTGTTCACCATTTTTTTCCCACAAAGACCAAAGTTCAACATCTTCATGCCAAGCAGTTTGATTTGATTCTGACTTAATTTCTAAATCAAAAACTTCTTCACAAACTTTGAACATTTCATTTTTTACATCATGAATAAAAAAATATTTTTTTAATTCACTATTTTCTATATTGCTAGTTTTACTTCTTTTTGATGAAATAAAGTATCGAATATCCCATGGTGAGATATCGGTAATTTCAATATCATCTATTACAAGGTCTTTTTTTTCTTTCTCAGCAGCTTGTTGCAACTTAGGAATTAAATCTTTATACATAGCATCAACATTTTTTGGATTTTTTGCCATTCTGTTTTGCAATCTATATTCAGCCCATGTTTTAAATCCAAACAATTTAGATTTTTCATTTCTTAGCAAAACAGCTTCTTTAAGGATTGGAATATTATCTTCTACAGCCCGATTATTAAAAGCTTTCCAAACAATTTCTCTTGTGTTCCTGACATTACAGTTTTCAGATACTGCATTTACATCAGGATATGCCATTGTAATAATAAATTTTTCTCCATCTTTTTTTAAGTTGTTAAGTTCATTTTTGCTTAAACCGCTTAATTCAACTTCTGAAAATTTAAGCTCTGTTTTATCTTTTGCTATATTTTCTGAAAAAGCGATACCAAGCTCTATAAGCTTTTTGTCAATCTCTATTAACCTATGTCTGCTTTCATTTGACAAACCATGACCAGCATTTTTAAAATCTATGCCTAAATCTTTGTGAAACTCAGTACTCTCTTTATCTGCATCTGAAATATCAATTTCATTATATTTTTTGTAAAGATCATCATCATTAAATATTTCAAGTGCAAAATTTTGTATTTTTGAATCTGCTTCATTTCCAAAATCTCTGATCTTTTCTTCAGGGTGTACATCTCCAAGAAAAGCAATCCTTCCTGAAACGTCATAAACTGTACTTTCTAAATCATTAAAATCATTTAAATTAACGTTTGTTGATGACTTTATGTTTTCAACTAATTTTTTACATTCTTCTACAGTGCTATCCAAATCATTATTCAAGCTCTCTAAGTTTGCCTCAGAATAGTTAAACATAAACCTCCTTAATCTAAGTTATGATACTATTAAATTATGGAAATAAAATTAGAGTTTTGTGTAGTCTGAAACTACACCCCTCGTGCAGTTAGTACGATAGAAGACATCTTAGAAATTTACGGAAACAAAGTAACCTCGATTAATTTAATTCCAAGTGGTGGAGGAGTATTTGAATTCCACCTAGATGACAATTTATTATTTTCAAAAAAAGAACTAGGTCGACATACTGAGGACGGTGAGATTCTTAAGCTCATAGAAGAAGCGCTTGATTGAGTCTACCTTTTGACCTAACCCTTTTTGAATTAATCTTTATTGCTCTATTAATCTTTATAGGATCATCAGTTCAAGGAATACTGGGATTTGGATTTGCTGTTATAGCATCACCTATAGTTGTACAAATTGAAGCACTGTTAGTTCCTCAACTCTTATCACTATTGGGTTTACCGTTAGCAATTCGAGTATTTGTAAGAGAAAGAAATAAAGTTGATTTAAGTTCAGTAAAACCTTTAGTCGCAGGCAGGTTTGTTGGGGGGCCAATCGGTTTGTTGTTTTTATCAATATTAAATGAAAAATATCTTTCTATTTCTGTAGGTTTAATAGTTTTTTTAGCTGGAATAGCTTCTTTTTTTGGATGGGTAATTAAAAGAAACAAAACCAATTCTTTCATTGCAGGTACATTTTCTGGAATTTTTGGAATGATTGCCGCAATAGGAGGCCCTCCAATTGCTCTTCTGTATCGAGATGCCGATCCAGACGAATTTAGACCATCATTAAATAGTGTTTTTATAATTGGAATACTAATCACTTTGTCTTTGCTTACCTTTACTGGAAGGATCTACATTGATCACATTTATTTATTTTTGATCAATATTCCATTTGTTTTTTTAGGAATTAGATTATCAAGCTTAATTTTTTCTAGAGTTTCTCAGAGTTTTCTGTCTGCGTCAGTGACTTATTTTTCTATTTTTTCTGGTTTATATGTGATATTAAGAAATATAAATTAGTTTATTTCATGAGGTCTAATTATTAACATAAAAAGATATGTTAATACGAGCATCCTTAGGAGGGGTACTATATTTTTTAAGCTTTCCTCCTTTTGACTTCTGGTTTTTAATTTTTCCAGCACTGTATTTTTTTTACTATTCATTGCTATCAGATGAAAAATCTTTTTTAACAGGGTTTATATTTGGGAGTGTCACCTATGGTGTAATTTTATTAGGAATTCAATCAATAGGACTTGAAGCATGGATTCCATTAACAATTTTAATGGGATTGATGTATGGAATATTC
>CACJUH010000011.1 GCA_902596545.1 uncultured Candidatus Actinomarina sp.
GTTGCTGCAGCAGTAGCAACTAAACAAATAAAAAAATCAGTTTCATTTATCAATGAAACTATGTCTATTAAAACCAACTCTGACACCATTCTGCCTAAATGGTTAAATTTTAGTTTTGTAATTATTCCATTATTTATACTTATTGGTCTAATCAGTTCATCTAATACACAAGAGTGTGGTGAAAGAGGAATGTTAGACGTAGATAGAAAGTCCCAACAGGCTGTTAATTGCGATGGATCACCTTATGAAGGTAGAGGCGTTGCTGCTACAAACACAATTAATTACATAGCAATAGGTCAAGAAGTTTATGCAGGAGCAGGTGCTTGTGCTGGCTGTCATGGTGGCGGCGGAGGTGGAGGTGTTGGACCTGCATTTACCGGCGGTGCTTTATACACAACATTCCCAACATGTGCTGATCATGCAAAATGGATACAACTAGGTTCTGCAGGATGGCAGGCAGAGGTTGGCCCGACGTATGGAGCTGAGAATACTGTCTCAATTGGAGGTATGCCAGGTTTTCAAGGAAAGCTCACTGAAGATGAAATCTATGCAGTAGTTGTATTCGAAAGAGTTGTTTTTGGTGGTGGAGATACTGAAGAAGTTTTAATAGATTGTGGATTACTTGAGACTGAAGAAGAGGAAGAAGAAGTAACTACAGAGGCAGTTAGTACTTCTCCTTAAATGAAAAAGTTCTCCATTTTTGATAAAAAATCATTACTTTATATTTTTGCTTTTTTTGATGGTCTCTCTGTAGCTGCTGGAGCCCTTTTTGGTTTCTTTTTTCCTAAACTACTATCTGATGTTTTTGGAGCAAATTTTGCGACTAATGACCTTGTATGGTTTCAATTTGTACTTCTTCCAGGAATAGCAATAAATATTTTATATATGTACTTTGCTATTACAAAAAATAGAACCTTGATTCTTTTGTCGAATATATTAAGAACGTTAACAACCGTTGGTTTCTTTTTGATGTGGGGAGAAGCGGTAGTATTACGTTCTTTGCTTAACCTTATGATCATTCATCATATTGTTGCAATATCTATAACATTATTTCTGTATTTCAGAAAAGCAGATAACGAATATAAAGATATTTCAACAAAAAAAGAAGATCTTCAAGAAAACTAGTTTGTTTCTTTCTAAAACCTAATTACAATTTTTCTATGCTGCCAGTTATGTACTTTCACTTAGGATTAATTATTGTAAGTGTCCTTTTGTTTTACGTCATTCTCTAAAATGGCACAGAAAAAAAGAGAGAAGCGAATTGTTGGTTGGAAAGAGCATGTCGCACTTCCCGATTTAAAAGTCAAAAGTGTAATAGCAAAAATTGATACCGGTGCAAGTGTTGCTTCAATAGATGCTTCAGAAATAAAAATTGTAAAAAGACAAGGTGTTAAATACGTTAGCTTTAAAGTAATGAAAAGAAATAATACCGTTCGTAAAACTTCTGCTCCTTTAGCTGGATATAAAAGAATAAAAAGTTCTAATGGCGATGTAGAGAGAAGGCCTTACGTTAAAACAACACTGCTTATGGATGGAATAAGTAAAAAAATTGAACTAACACTAACTGACAGAGGGCCAATGGATTATACAATGCTAATCGGAAAAAAAGCACTTGGAAGAAGATGGCTTGTTAATCCAGCGATCAGTTATTTAACTACTGCCAAAAAAGAAGATAAAAAATGAGACTTGGAATTTTATCCCAGGACATAAGACTGTATTCAACTAGCAGATTGTTTGAGACAGCAAAAAAACGAGGTCATGACACCGAGGTTGTGAGTTACCTGAGATGTTACATGAATATTGCAAAAGCAAAACCTAGAATTTTTTTTCAAGGTAGAGAAATCAATTTCGATGTCGTAATCCCAAGAATTGCGGCTACATGGACTTTCTATGGTGCAGCTGTTGTAAGACAGTTTGAATTAATGGGTGCTCTGTCTGCTAATTCATCTGCTTCAATAAGCAGATCTAGAGATAAATTAAGAGCATTGCAATTAATTGGAAACAGTGGTGTAGAAATGCCAATTACTGGTTATGTACATTTATCAAGGGACATTGAATCTGTTTTAAGAACTGTAGGCACTCCACCATATGTTATTAAATTGCTAGAAGGAACTCAGGGTCGTGGAGTTGTTTTGACAGAAACAATGGAAGCAGCCATAAGCGCCATTGAGACTATGAAAAAGGTAGATGCAAACATTCTTATTCAAGAATTTATTAGTGAATCAAGCGGACAAGACATTAGAGCCATTGTCGTTGGAGATAAAGTAGTCGCTTCTATGAAAAGGATTGCCAAGCCTGGTGAATTTAGGTCAAACGTCCACCTTGGTGGAAGAGTTGAAGACTACAAATTAACTAGTCAAGAAGAAGAAAGCGCAATAAAAGCAGCTAAAGTATTGGGCTTATCTGTTGCAGGTGTTGATTTAATTCAATCAAATAGAGGGCCTTTAGTTCTTGAAGTAAATTCATCACCAGGATTAGAAGGAATTGAAAAGGCTACGGGTATTGATGTAGCTGATGAAATAATAAAATACTTAGAAGAACAACATGCAAATAGAGATAAATCAAAACCTATAGATATTTAAAAAACTAATTTTTTTATAATCTTCCAAATATTAAAGATACCTTCATCCATAACTTCATCATTTTTTAATAAGACTGGGATTCGAAGTAGATACTCTTCGTATCCATCGGTTACATCCACTTTCTTTATTGGTGAAAAAAAATTGATAAATTTAATTTTTTTAAATGCTTTATTACATAGTTCACAGTTTTCTGAAGTTACAAAGATTAGTTTTGACATGTATTATGAGCTTATGAGACCGTGGACTTTGGTATTTGTAATTTTGCTAATTTTGATAATTTTCATTTCAGGTTCAATCGCTTTGTCAAACTTTCAGCTTTAATAATTACTTTCGAACCATCTTTACAGTTTAAAAGTTTGCTTGCATCCCCATTAGAAAGAAATATTGAAATCATACCCCAAGAATCTGTAACAACTCCAACTCCTCCAGTAGTATTTTGATAATTATTACACCATTTTGAAGTTAATTCTTGATTCTCAACTTTAAGGCTTAATGTATCACCAACTTTAAAGTTTTTTTCTTTTAATTCTTCTGGTGAGATGTTTGTCTGACAATTTCCAAAATGATCAACATAAAGAACTTCACCTTTAATTTCTTTTTCGGTTATATCAGTTAAAGGGATTAGGTATTGTTTAAGATCCTCTAAATTTAGTTCTTGCCCAAACTCTTCAAGTTTGATTTGACCAGAAGCATAAGCTGCGGCAAATGGAGAAAAGATGTCTCTTGCATGAAAAGTCTCGCCCTCGTGTGGAATTATCCAGTTCTCATTTTCTAAAGCAAATGCTTGTTGAGCACCGCCAACAGTTGCACAGGCCAAGTTAAGCAGTCCATTATCAGGTCCAATCATTACTCCCCAATCAGTCTTTATTGCAATTGGTTTTCTGTCTGAACCAACACCCGGATCTACTACTGCTAGTAAAACTCCTTGCGGAATATATTGAATTGCTCTCATAAGAAGCAAGCTTCCATATTTAATATTTTGGGCAGGAATACCGTGAGAAATATCAATTATTTTTAAATCTGGATCAACGCGATTAATTACTCCCTTTACAACTCCAACTGACCCATCGCTATTTCCAAAGTCAGAGGCAAAAGAGATAATTTTTTTCATAAATAACATTATAAAGAGAATAGAAATCAACATAATATCGAGCGATAATTAGCAAAAATTTATTTATGGATTATATTGAGGTATAGCAAGGGGGATATATTAAAAAATTCTTAGTTTTTTTATTAGTTTTAATTACTGTTGGCTATTTCGGTGCAGGATATTACGTTTATGATATTGCTGCTTCTGTACCATGTGCAGTTTGGGAAGGCGAACAAAGCAATACACCAACCAATTTTGAAATCTGGGAAGATTACCAAGATACAATAAATGCCTCTGATTATTTCATTGATAGTTATGAAGATGTAAGTTTCCCTTCAACTGATGATGTAACTATTAGTGGATGGTGGATGGAGCAAAATCCCGGTGGTCCTACGGTAATTATTAATCATGGACTTACAAGCAGTAAGTATTCTTCTGGAATATTGCTTGCTTCAGGAATATTGTACAGAAATGGTTTTAATGTCTTAGCTATTGATTTACGAGACCATGGAGACAGCACATGTGAAGATGGTTATTATTCTGCAGGTCAAAAAGAATCTTATGACTCTGCAGCAGCTGTCGACTGGTTAGTTAATACAAAAGGAATACCTCCTACTTCTCTTGGAATATATGGACAGTCTTTAGGAGCTCTTACAGCTTTAACAACATCTCAACATACAAATGATTTTGCTGCAATTGCAGTGCATGATCCTCCGGTAAATTTTGAAACTTTAGTTAGAGAAGAAATGGAGTATCAAGGTTTTCCGGGATTCCTTTTTGAGCCTACAAGCCACTATGCAAGAATATTTGAAGGCATAAGTTTAACTTACATAACACCTGAAACTTCATTAACAAGAAGTGCAAAACAACCAATCTTAATATTCAATGGAATGCTTGATGAAAGAGTTCTTCCACACCACAGTTTAGATTTGGTTGAACTAGCTGACAGCTTAGGTATTCAAACTGAATTATACAGATATGAAGATGCTGGACATGTTGAAAGCTTGTGGACTTATACAGATGAATTTGAACAAATAATTGTTCGTTTTTTTCAAGACAACTTAACATCCTGATAAGTCTTTAATAGACTATCAGCTGTGACTTCCCAATTATATTTTTTTGATTTTTGAATGCATTGATTCATCACATTATTGAAGTAATCATCGTCGTTTAATAAGTCTTTAACAAAATTATTTGCATGATTATCCATAAAATCTTCAGCAAAATATCCATTTTTATTGTTTTCTATAATCTCTATCAATGAACCTGTATTAATGGATAAGATTGGCACGCCCATAGAGTTTGCCTCAATAGCAACTAGACCAAAAGTTTCATATTGCGATGTATGAATTAACAGTTTTGATTTATTCATAAAATCTTTAATTTTTGTTTGAGGTAAATTCCCTAAAAACTCCACGTGAGATTCTAGATTAAATTCTTTTACACTCTCCTCTAATTCAGCCAAGTAATCATCTCCAGACTTACCACTCGGACCGCCAATAAAATAACAGAGGAAGTTACTATCAATCTTTCTAAAATTATTTAAAAATTTTATTGTCTCACGTTGTCTTTTTTGTTCTTGTATTCTCCCTATGGAAAGAAAAATATTTTCTCTAGGGAGGTTTAAATCAGGAAAAAAAATTTTACGGTCAAGACCGGGAGTTATTTTTTTTATCTTATTTTCATCAATTTTGTAATTTTCTGAAATCATGACATGTTCATAATGAGATGAGGCTGTTACAAAGTTTGAAGATGTCATTACCATTTTTTCACAATCTACACGTTCTTTGTTGTATCCCTCAAGGAATACTCCTAAACTGTGTGACGAAAATACATAGGGTATATTTCTCTCTTCTGAAATTTGTTTTGCTACTAAACCAGACAGCCAATAGTGAGCATGAATAATGTCAAAATTTTCTAATTCAAAGTTTTCTTCTAGTTTTGTTTTGAATTCTTGTAAGTGTACTTCTTTATCATCGACAGAGAGACCTGGTTCAAATAAATCTAGTGAATAAAAATCCAGATTATCTGTATTAAAATTTTCTGCTTTTTCTGCAGTTACAACAGTTACGTTATTTTCTTTTGATAGTTGTTTTGAGATTTGCTGTACATAAACATTAAGACCTCCTGAATCAAATTTACCAAAACTACCAAAAGGTGACGTATGAAAGCTTATTTGTAGAATATTCATAATTCAATGGCCAAGTCATATAGTTGAACTGAATTTCCACCCAAATCATACTTATATCTTTCCGTACCTTTAAGAAAATCAAAAAAAGCCATCCCTCTATGAATAAGTTGCTGAATGATTAGATCATTTAGCACTATTCCGGGATTTATTGAGTTAAATTCATTATTTCTGCTTGAGTTATAAAGATAACACCCATCATTATTCTCATAACAAAAAGCAGTTGAGAGAACGCCTTTATCAGTATTTGTATAGTAAATTTTCCATCCTTGCAAATTCAAAAGATTTCTAAAGTATGTCTCGACTACTTCTGTCATAAACTCCCCTTTTTCACCTTTTGATTCTCTGTGCTGAGAAATAAAAATATCAAAAATATCTTGTTCTTTAGATTCTCCTAGTTCATAAGAAGTAGTCTCATTATCAAATTTTCTTTTTTTTCTTCTTAATTCGTGTCTGTTTTTTTTGGTCAGGCTTTCCAGATACTCTTCGTAGGTTTTTGGCAAAATTAAGTTAACAGCAACGTCTGATTTTTTAATTTTTACAGACTTGGTATCTATTTCCTCAACTAAATTTTGAACTTGGAAAAAATGTAAAGAATCAAAACTGATACTAGATATATTATTATCTTTTAAAACTTGGGGGTCGATAGAAATATCTGGCCTGTAATCTACAAAATCTCTATCTCCGATATTTACAATAGATGTGTCAGAGATTCCATAGTTTTTGAGCTTTGTTATTTTTACTTCGCTTACAATATCGACTAACTCTAAAAATTCTTTTTTACAAAACGGTGACTCTAATACCTGTTCTTTCACAGATACTAGAATAAACCATTTACAACATTTAGTGCATCAACTAAGTACAGTGACAATACAAACGCAAACATATAATCAAAAACATATATTTGATTCGATACTTTTGAAGTAATTTCATACTCAAAACGTAATTTGGTAAAAACATGGGTTATAAAAGTGGTAAATAGTGCTATTGATGTTCCTCCAATAAAGATATTTACTGTTTTGTAATCATAAAAAGTACTTACTCCATTAAATACTATAAATATCAAGAAAAAATTAAAGAAAAATTGAAAATTACCAAATTGTACATTGAAATATGTTGCAAGAGTTTTCAAAAAAAGCAAAAGTAAGAAAATATAGGCTATGTAAAAGATATTTTCTTGAAAAAATGGATCAACAATATACCCATTTACCAAAAAAGTAATAACTGTAATGAATATAGAATTTCCTATTTTAAAAATATTTACATCTGATTGAAATAGGAAGTAAATCATCAAGACAACAAGAAATATAATGAATGACTCATAAGGTTCTATAGAGGAAAAAAGGTTCTTGAAACTAACAGATGAAAAAGATAATAGTAGAAGGATTAATATCACATAATACTTGTCACTATTGATATCGAACTGCCCAGAAAGCATCTCTGTTAGCCAAACAAGAGTCAAGCCAACAAAACAAGATGAAATTAAAGGTGTGCTTGAAATCAATATGCCAACAAATATTGCTAAAGATAAAATATATTGGAAATATCTAAGTTGAATTTGAAACATCCTCGCGAAAATTTTACTTGGATAAGCTTGAAAATTAAAGAACTTTATTATATAGTTAACAAACACTACATTTAGTGTATTTTTGTATCCCCCATACAATATTTAGTGATAAAAAGGAGATAAAGTGGCACAGAAATCAGGGCTAAAAGTTACAAGAAGATATACAACACCGGGTAATCCCTATAACAACATCGAATGGGAAAAGCGTAGTTCAAAAATAACCAACCCCGATGGTTCAGTTGTTTTTGAAATGAATGATGTAGAGATTCCTTCAACATGGTCTCAAGTAGCAACAGACATTATGGTTTCAAAATATTTCAGAAAAGCAGGAGTGCCTCAAACTGATGCTGATGGAAATGTACTAAAAGATAAAAATGGAGATGTAGTCCTCGGACCTGAAACATCATCAAGACAAGTTTTTGACAGACTGGCCGAAACATGGAGACACTGGGGTGAAAAAACAGGCTACTTTGCTACAAAAGCAGATGCTCAATCCTTTGAAGATGAACTTAAGTACATGCTTGCCACACAAATGGCTGCTCCAAATAGTCCCCAATGGTTCAACACAGGACTTAACTTCAAATATGACCTTACAGGTCCAGCCCAAGGATTTTGGTATGTAGATCCAAAAACAGGTAAGTTAACTCCTGGTGAAGATTCTTATTCAAGACCTCAACCACATGCTTGTTTCATACAGTCCATAGAAGATGATCTTGTCAATGAAGGTGGCATTATGGATCTTTGGGTAAAAGAAGCAAGACTTTTTAAATTCGGTTCTGGAACTGGTACTAACTTTTCTAATTTAAGAGGTGAAGGAGAAAAATTATCAGGTGGAGGTGTTTCATCTGGTGTAATGTCCTTCTTGAAAATCGGTGACAGAGCAGCTGGTGCTATCAAATCAGGTGGCACTACAAGAAGAGCTGCAAAAATGGTTATCTTAGATTTAGACCATCCTGACATTGAAGACTTTATTGAGTGGAAAGCTATTGAAGAAGATAAAGCTCGTGCTCTAATTGCTGCAGGGTATCCTGCAGACTTCAATGGTGAAGCTTATGCAACAGTATCAGGACAAAACTCAAACAACTCTGTGCGTGTTCCATCAGATTTTGTTAAAGCAGTTGAAGAAGATGGTGACTGGGATTTAATCGCAAGAACTGACGGTTCAGTTTTTAGAACTGTCAAAGCAAGAGAACTATGGAATAAGATTGCAGACGCAGCCTGGAAGTGTGCTGATCCTGGTGTTCAATATGACACCACAATAAATGAATGGCATACATCACCCGAAGGTGGAAAAATTAGAGCATCAAATCCTTGCTCAGAATACTTATTCTTAGACAACACTGCTTGTAATCTTGCAAGTCTCAACCTTGTTAAGTTTTATGATGATGAGACACAAGTATTTGATATTGATTCATACAAACATGCACTCAGAATCTGGACTATTGTTCTTGAAATATCTGTCGAAATGGCGCAATTCCCATCAAAGGAAATTGCGCAAGGATCATATGACTACAGAACGCTTGGTTTAGGGTATGCAAACTTAGGCTCATTACTTATGAGAAAAGGTATTGCATACGACTCTGACTTAGGAAGAGCAATTGCTGGTGCATTAACAGCGATGTTAACTGGTGAGGCTTACAAAGCATCTGCAGAGATGGCAGGAATTGTTGGTCCATTTCCAAAATATAAAGAAAACGCTACAAACATGCTTCGAGTAATGAATAATCATAGAAAAGCAGCATATGATTCAAATGATTACGAAGGACTAAGCCACGACTTAATAGCTATCAATCAAGAACTTTGTCCTGAAGACCTACTAAAAGCAGCTCAACTTTCATGGGATGAAGCTGTAGAACTTGGTACAAAAAATGGCTATAGAAATGCCCAAGCAACAGTACTAGCGCCAACTGGAACTATTGGCCTATTAATGGACTGTGACACAACTGGCGTAGAACCAGACTTTGCACTAATGAAATTCAAAAAACTTGCTGGTGGTGGTTATATGAAGATTGCAAACCAATCAATTGGGCCAGCACTTCAAGCTCTGGGGTATGAAGAAAATGAAGTACAAGAAATCATTCAATATGTTATTGGATCAATGTCACTTGAAAACTCACCTTACATTAATAAGAAATCATTAATGGAGAAAGGTCTAAGTGAAGAGGATATCATAAAAATTGAAGGAGCTCTTCCGGGAGCTTTTGAAATCCAACATGCATTTAATGTTTTTGTTCTTGGAGAAGAGACATTAAAAGGTCTTGGTATAGACGAAGAAGAATATACTTCTTTTGACTTTAATCTACTTGAGAGACTTGGTTTCTCAAGAAATGAAATAGCTCAAGCCAATCTTGAAATCTGTGGAACACAAAAAATAGAAGGTGCACCATATTTGAAAGATGAACATTTAGATGTTTTCGATTGCGCTAACAAGTGTGGAAAAGATGGCGAAAGATTTATTCATTATATGGGACATGTAAGAATGATGGCTGCTGCACAACCATTTATATCTGGTGCTATCTCCAAAACAGTGAATATGCCTAATGAAGCAACTGTACAAGATATTGAAGACTGTTACTTTGAATCAGCAAAGATTGGTGTTAAAGCAATTGCAATTTATAGAGATGGTTCTAAAGCATCTCAGCCACTATCAGCATCTTCTGATGAAGGAGACTCAGACGAGAGTGATCCAGAAGTTAACAAGATTCTTGAAGAAGAAGCAATGTTAATTCAAGGTAATTTTGCTCCAGGAACAAGTCCAACAAAAGCATATGCTGGTGTAAATAGACCAAGATTCTTGCTTCCTGAGAGAAGAGAAGGATGGACTCAAGAAGCTAGAGTTGCGGGACATAAAGTCTACTTAAGAACTGGAGAATACCCTGATGGAACATTAGGTGAAGTATTTATAGATATTGCGAAAGAAGGAGCAACGCTTAAAGGAGTTTTGGGTTGTTTTGCCATAGCTGTATCTAAGGGTCTTCAGTATGGAGTGCCTCTTGAAGAGTTTGTAGATACATTTACATTCCAAACTTTTGAACCAAGAGGAATGGTTGAAGGACATGAAAACATTAAAATGAGTAACTCAATCATTGATTATGTGTTTAGAGCCCTTGGACTCGAGTATCTTGATAGAACTGATATTGTTCAAGTTCCCCCAAAAGATAAGCCACAAACAGAACCTGTTGCTGTTGAGGAAAAACCTGTAACACCTGTTCAGAAAGCAGAACCTGTAACACCTGTTCAGAAAGCAGAACCTGTAACTGCTGAACAAACAGAGAACTCAGTTGCTACGGTTCAAGAAGTACTTGGAGATATGATGGGTGATGCTCCAGCCTGCCCTGATTGTGGACACATAACAATAAGAAATGGTTCTTGTTATAAATGCCTAAATTGTGGTAACTCTCTAGGTTGTAGTTAAATTTTAAAAAACAATATTTTATTGCATTAAACTAACTATTTATAAACATGTATGACTTAGTAATTATTGGCGCTGGCCCCGCAGGCTTAACTGCTGGGTATGAACTAGCTAAAACAGACAAAAAAGTAATTGTGTTTGAAAAGAAACCTCAAGTAGGTGGATTGGCAGAAACAAAAGTCTTTGGTGAATATAGATACGATATAGGTCCTCATAGATTTTTTACAAAAAACAAAGAAGTTTATGATCTTTTTTTGGAAATGCTTGATGAAGATGCTGTTGAAGTAAATAGAAAAACAAGAATTTTATTTAAAAATAGCTATTTTGATTATCCACTAACCCCAGTTAATGCTCTCTTTGGTCTTGGTTTGTTTGAATCAATAATTATTGGGTTTTCTTATATTTTTGCAAGAATTAAAAGCTATCTCAATATTTCTAAAATTAATAATTTTGAAGATTGGGTGGTAGACAGATTTGGGAGAAAATTATTTAACAATTTCTTTAAAAATTATACTGAAAAAGTCTGGGGTATTGACTGTAAGGATATTGGCTCTGACTGGGCAGCGCAACGTATCAAAGGTCTGAGTTTATCTACAGCAATTAAATTTGCGTTATTTCCAAATAGTAAGAAAAGGCCAAAAACTTTAGTCGATAAGTTTTATTATCCAAGACTTGGTGCTGGAATGTTGTGGGAAAAATTTGAAGAGTACATCACAAAACACAACATTGAAGTATCAAAAAATATGAAAGTCACTCAAGTAAAAGAAAGTGGAGAACACTATATAGTATCCTATGAAGACGCCGAGGGGGAAAGTCAATCAATAGAAACTAAAAATATATTTTTTAGTAATCCTTTACTGGAATTTATTGATATATTCGAAGGAGATACGCCTGAGGAAGTTATAAAATCTGCACAAAGTCTTGAATACAGAAACCACATAAGTGTTCATGTAACAATTGATAAAAAACTATTTGATGACAATTGGATTTATATTCATTCTCCAAATCTTAAAATGGCTAGAATTGCTGATTTCACCAATTTTTCCAAAGATATGAGTACAGAAGGAACTTTTCCTTTGACTTTAGAATATTTCTGTTTTGAACAAGATGAAATTTGGAAGGATGCGAATGATAAGATTATTCAATTTGCATTAACTGAGTTAAAAAGTATTTTTGATGAAGAATTCAATGTAATTCACTCTGAAGTAAGCAGAAATGCCAAAGCTTATCCCGTCATTAAGACTGGTTATCAAGAGCATATAGATGTAATAAAAGAATGGTTGTCACATTTAAATAATATTACTGCTGTTGGTAGGTCCGGTATGTTTAAATATAATAACCAAGATCATGCAATGGCAACTGGGCTTTATGCAGCTAGAACTCTCTTAGGTCTTGGAGACTTTGACCCGTGGGAAGTCAATGTAGATGGAGAGTATCACGAGGAACTGAGTAGTAATTAATAAATTTTTTATCGTATAAACTTGTTAGCGACT
>CACJUH010000012.1 GCA_902596545.1 uncultured Candidatus Actinomarina sp.
AAAATAGATTATTTGTAATAAAGCCTTTATATGAAGTTTTAGAGCTAGAGTTGAATAAATCTGAATATAAAATTAATGGTCAAAAAGTTAAAAGAGTAGGTAATATAAATTTGTAAGTACGGGCACCATATTTAGGGCACGATATGACAAGAATAGTAAGTGAAATCGATAAAAAAATATTTCTTGAAGAGAAATGTTTTATTCCAACAATGGGAGCATTGCATAAAGGACATTTGTCATTAGTTAAACTTGGAAAGCAGTCTACAAATGGCAAAACAATTGTTTCGATCTTTGTTAATAAAAGGCAATTTAATAATGAAAGTGATTACAATAATTATCCGATTGACCTTGATAAAGATATAGAACTCTTAAGAAAAGAGGAAGTTGATTATATATTCATACCAGATGAAAATTACATTTACCCAAAAGATTTTGTAGAACTAGATGGAATAAAATCTGGAGAAAAAGGAAGTTTGTTTGAAGGCGCTCACAGGCCAGGTCATTTTGACGGGGTCTTAACTGTTGTCAACAGGTTGTTTGAATTAGTAAACCCAACATCAGCAGTTTTTGGAAAAAAAGACGCTCAACAACTTTATCTAGTTAAAGAATTTTTTGCTAATAAAAGAAATAATTTAAAAATAATAGAAGCAGAAATAATTAGAGATGAATATGGATTAGCTATGAGTAGTAGAAACCGTTTACTATCTAAAAGCGGTATTAATATTGCTAGGAATATTTTTCAAATTCTCAAGAATACAAAAGAACACTTCTTGCAAAATAAAGAAATTCAACAAGCTGAAGCTTTTGGTAAAGAATTATTCAATGAAAATCATATTGAGTATGATTATTTAAATTTTGTAGACCCAAAATATTTTGAAACACCAGATAAAAATCAGGAGAAATTATTGTTAATTACTGCTGCTTATGTAGAAGGAATTCGATTAATTGACAATATGGAGGTAATACAATGAAGAACATAATTGCTGTAGATATTGGCAATACAGAAACCACAGTAGGGATAGGAAGTAAGGATAATTGGGATTCCTACAGATTTACAACGAGAGACACAAATACACCAGACGAATTATTAGCTCTTTTTAATTCAACTTTTCAAATTAAAAGTGAAGTTAAGAAGGATATTGAAGGCGCTATCATTTGCTCTGTTGTCCCTCAGGCTACGAATAGCTTTAGTGAAGCTATTCGTAAATATTTAAATTTAGAACCAGTTATTGTTGGTCCTGGAATTAAGACTGGATTAAAAGTTAATATCGATAACCCAAAAGAACTTGGTCCTGATAGGATCGCTAATTCAGTAGCAGGATATCTCATAACTGAAACTGATACTGTGGTAATTGATCTTGGTACAGCTACAACTTTTGATGTAGTCAGTAAAAATAAGGAATATCTTGGGGGATCTATAGCTCCTGGAATAAAAATAAGTCTTGATGCATTAACTTTAAAAACAGCATCACTAAAATCGGTCGAACTTGATACTCCAAACAAAGTCATTGGAAAAAACACATACGAAGCTATACAAAGCGGATTAATTATGGGACATGCTTCAATGATTGATTCAATGGTAGAAAAGATAATATTAGAAATAGATGTTGAACCAAAAATTATCTTAACTGGTGGATTAAGTAAAGTCGTGCAACCGATTCTGAATGTTAACGTTGAATATATAGAAAACCTAACATTAGTTGGTCTTGAAGAAATATTTAAATTAAATAATTAAGCTGTAGTTGTGAGTGACTTATCTAAATCAGAGAATGAAATTTACTCTTTAAGAAAAGAAAAAGAGCAAAAAATAAAAGATAGCAAACTTAAGTCGTTCCAAACAAGTTTTAAAAATTCTACACCTATAGATTTCTTACACAGAGAACATAAAGATATAGAAAATGGTTTTAAGACAGATATAAATGCTTCAGTAAGGGGAAGAATTTTAAGCATTAGATCCTTTGGAAAATTAACATTTATTGATCTTAAAGATGAAACTGGAAAAATCCAGTTAGTTTATTCTGACAAGGACCTTTCAGAAGAGCTAATTGATTATCTTCAAAATCTTGATGTAGGAGATATTGTTGGAGTTTCTGGAATAATAATGAAAACAAAAAAAGGAGAACTATCAATATACATTAGTAATCTTTCTTTACTTACAAAATCATTTAGAAATTTTCCTGAGAAATGGCATGGACTTAAAGACAAAGAAACTAGATTCAGACAAAGATATCTTGATTTTGTAGTAAATGAAGATGCAAAGAATACAATTTCAACAAGATTTAATATATTAAAGTTAATCAGAGAATTCATGACGTCTGAGGGTTTTACTGAAGTTGAAACACCAACACTCCAGCCAAAAGCAGGTGGAGCAATAGCAAGACCCTTTTCTACCCACCACAATGCAATGAATATAGATATGTATTTACGAATTGCTCCTGAACTTTATCTCAAGAGATTAATAATTGGAGGTTTTGAAAAAGTATTTGAGCTTGGAAAAGTATTTCGAAATGAAGGAGTTGATCAAACACATTCACCAGAATTCACGATGATGGAAAGTTATGAAGCATATACAGACGTCAATGGAGTCATGGATATGGTTGAAAATATGTGCCAATATGTACTTGAAAATTTAAAAATAGAGAAAAGCATTGAATTCAATGAAAAAGTTGCTGATTTTAGTTTTCCTTGGGATAGAAAAAGTATGTTTGAATTGGTTAATGATAAGTTTGAAATAAACGTATCACATGATTCAAACCTTGATGAGGTTAAGGCATTATTAGAGTCAAAATATCAAATTGAATCTGAATCAACCACAGTTGGAGAGCTTGTTTTTGACATTTTTGAAAATTATATTGAGCATGATATTGTAGACCCAGTGTTTGTTACTGATTATCCCAAAGAAGTATCTCCTTTTGCTAGAGAAAGTGATGAGAAAGAGGGGATCACTGAGAGATTCGAACTTTTTGCATTTGGTAGTGAATTAGCAAATGGATTTTCAGAATTGATTGATCCTGTTGACCAAGAAAACAGATTGAAAAGCCAAGCAGAAAAAAAAGCAGCAGGCGATGAAGAAGCTCATGTTGAAGATAGTGATTACATTGAAGCTTTAGAGTTCGGACTTCCTCCCACTGGAGGATTAGGCTTTGGTGTAGACAGGTTTGTAATGATGATTACAAACAATGATTCAATAAGAGAGGTAATTGCTTTTCCTCATTTAAAACCAGAGAATTAATTCGTTCTATTGATTAAATAATTGTTTATATTCTCTAAAACTGGAAATAACGAATGGTTTTTTAGTTCAAATATTGACTCAATGCTTTTACTGAAGTAGTCATTAATTATATCTTTAGAGTTACTAATTATTTCATCAGTTGTAAATTCATTAATTACCGAATTAATTTCAACTTCCTCCTTTTGTATTGATTTTAAAATATCTTCAAATTTTCCACGATTCATCTCTAATGCGATCAATACTGGAAGAGTATAGGTTCCTTCCAAAATATCATTTCCAGATGGTTTTCCAAGAGTTTTCTCATCTGAAGTTAAATCTAAAATATCGTCAGATATTTGAAATATAATTCCACAGTTCCAACCCCATTCACTTAAAGCATTAATAATTTCTTTATCTGCATTACTTGCAATTGCACCAAGTCTTGCACTTGTTCTTATTAGACTAGCTGTTTTGCCTTCGATAACTTTTAGGTAGTCCCCAACGCCATGATCTAAGTTAAATGAAAGATTTAGTTCTTTAGTTTGTCCTTCTACTAATTCCGCATAGGTTGAAGCTAGTAATTTCACAGACTCTAGTCCTAAATTTTCTGCAGCTAACTCAGATGATCTTGCTAAGAGGTAGTCTCCAGCCAATATAGATAAATTAGAATTCCATTTTGAATTTGAGCTTTCAACACCCCTTCGTGTTGTAGCATTGTCCATTACGTCATCATGATAAAGGCTCCCAATATGAATCAACTCAACTGCAACACCTGCATCTATAATTCTGTTTATATAGTTTTTTTCGTCTCCAAATTTTCCCGAAAGAAGTGAAATTATGGGTCTAAACCTTTTTCCACCTGCTTTTATTAAGTATTGTGAGATTGAAGAGAGATATTCATCATTTGAACTAGAAACATCAATTAGCCGTTCTTCTAATTTGTTTAAATTTTCCCACAAATCATCAAATGGAATGATTTTTTGTATTTCTTTACTTTCCATAGTTAAAGAATACGTGAAATGTATAAATACTTGTAATTTTCATTTAAGTGTATAAACGGATAGTTATTAATATGAATACATGTTTGAAAGATTTACAGATCGTGCCAGAAGGGTAGTTGTTCTTGCCCAAGAAGAAGCAAGAAGATTAAACCACAATTATATTGGTACTGAGCACATCCTTCTTGGTTTAATTCAAGAAGGAGAAGGACATGCTGCAAAGGCTCTTGACGAACTTAACATCAACATAGATAGTGTGAGGTCAGAAGTTGTAGAAATTATTGGAGAAGGCCAGCAGTCTCCGAGTGGACATATTCCATTCACACCTCGCGCAAAAAAAGTTTTAGAACTTTCATTGAGAGAAGCTTTACAATTAGGCCACAACTATATAGGCACAGAGCATATTCTTTTGGGTCTTATTAGAGAAGGTGAAGGTGTAGCTGCACAGGTGCTTAAAAAGCTTGGAGCAGAGCTTTCGCAGGTAAGACAAACTGTAATTAAATTAATTTCCTCATCGGGTGAAAGTAAAAAACAGCAGTCAGCATCAACCGGTGGTAGAGAGAGACCAGGATCAAGTACCGGTTCTGCAATCTTAGATCAATTTGGTAGAAACTTAACCAGAATGGCAAAAGAAGGAAAGCTCGATCCAGTTATTGGACGCACTACTGAAATCGAAAGAGTTAT
>CACJUH010000013.1 GCA_902596545.1 uncultured Candidatus Actinomarina sp.
TACTTTTTAGCAAAAAAAGGTACATTAATTTTTTCTACACAAACCTTATTTCATAGAGGTAGTCCTAAACATGAAAGAAAAACAAGATTTATGTTAATCAACTATTTTAAAGCAGCAAGATATGATGACGGTAAAGAATTTGAATTAGGCAAACCAGAAGAATGGATGATGAATTAACTTGTTATGTTAGAAAATAAAGCTGCAATTTTAACTGGTGGAAGCGGATTTTTAGGAAGATATTTTATTCACGGATTATCAAAAAATCATAACACTATTTTTATTTTAGATACAGCTGAGTTGAGTGATGAAATCAAAGTTGAATTTAGTAACATAGATTTAAAATTTTATTGTGTAAATATTTCAATTGAAAACGAAGTACAAAATTTTTTTCAATCCATAGATCAGAATATTAACGTTACAACCTTATTAAATGCTGCAGCAAAAAATCCATCTTTATCTTCAGAAGGAATGGTGGGAAGTTCAAATTTTGAAGATTTTGATTTGAAAAACTTTAACTCATCAGTAGGTGAAACTTTACTAGGGACAGCTTTAATGTGTAGAGAATTTGTTAAATTCACAAATGATAAAAATAATGAAGAGAAATTAATTTTAAATATTGGGTCAGACTTATCTGTTATAGCTCCAGACAATAGAATTTATGGTACAGATAAAAATGGAAACAAGATTTACAAACCAATTGAATACTCAGTAACAAAACATGGAATTATTGGATTGACTAAGTATTTAGCTGTCTATCTTGCAGAAAAAAACTACAGGGTCAATTCACTTTCACCTACAGGTGTATTTAACAATCAAGATAAAGAATTTGTAAAAAAATTCTCTAAAACTGTTCCATTAGGAAGGATGATTGAACCAGAAGAATTAATATCACATGTAGCGTACTTAACTAGTTCGGATTCGAAATTTTTAACAGGTCAAAATATTTTGGTTGATGGTGGAAGATCAATTTGGTGAAATAAGATTTTGACCGCCATCAAGAATAATTTCTGTATTAACAACATTTTGATTATGAACTAGAAACTCTATTGTTTTAAAAACATCTTCAGGATAAATCCACTCATCAAACGGCATTGTTTTTTCAACAAAATTCACTTCGTCTTCTTTTGATTCAAACTTTTCATTCCAAATTGAATTTTCATGCATTATATTTCCTGGAAGTATAGAATTTACTCTAATCTTTTTAGTGATAAGCTCATTAGATATTTTTCTACAATAATTTAACAATTCTTTTTTTGCATACTTATACTCTTCAGAACATTTAAAATTTTCAAGAGCACAAATAGAATTTATGAAAGTTAAACCCTTAAGATTGTCAGTCCAAAAAGGATCAACTTTTATTTCTTCAACGAAATGTTTTGAGGTGTAGAAATTGTGATTCATAAGTTCTTCTCTCCTCTCCTCAAGGGTTTCTTTATTAGAACTGCCTTTTCCGGCATTGAATATAATATATTGTGGAATGGTTGTAATGCTTATATCTTTAATGAGTTTTAAAACTTGATTTTTATCACTTAAGTCACAGATGAAATCTGTTTGTGCACTAACAGTTCTTGAAACACCAACTACTTCATACTTATTTTTCTTAAATAGCTCATATAATACTTTTCCTAACCCTTTAGAGCTTCCGAGGAGCAAAATATTAATGTTTTTTTCCAACTGCATCCTCCACAAACTTTTTATACTTACTTATCAACTTAACATCATTTACTCCATTTATTCTTGCCGCCTGAAGAATAAGGTTTTTTTTGTATCCTCTTATTTTTATTTCATTTAAAACGTCTAGGATTTTTGCATCTCCTTCACCGAGAGGAACAGTACTACCTTTATATAGCCGATCTTTTATATGAATATTCTCTATTAAGTTAAAGTATTGATTAAATTCATCCTCGTAACTAAAACCTTCATAAGCACTATTTCCAATATCATAATTTATCTTGAATATGTTAGCGTCTAAAGATTCAAACAAAATTTTTACTGTCTCAGGTTTTAAATCAGTCTCTAGACAAATTTTTATCTTTGGTGGTACTAAATATTTAATCTTATTTAAAAGAGCTACTTGTTCTTTTATTTCCAAATCTTTAATGCTTTTACTTTCTAATAAAGGCAAAACATACAAAGGAATTTCTAATTCAATCATTTTCTTGAAGACATTCTCTATGTGAATCAAAATTTTATTTGAAATAATTTCAGGATTATCAATTTGTAAGAAAAAATCATCTGATAAACTTCCTATTTCAATATGATTCTTTTTTAAAGAATTCTTAACATATTCAGTATTGAAAAAAATAGGATTCGAATCAATGCTGTTTTTGTCTATCACCCATTCAATAAGATTTAGATTTATATTATTTGCAAGTTCTAGTTCATATTCCCAATCATTTACTGGGAATTCTTGAATTTTAGATTTCACGGGCTTAACAAGCCTTCCTTGCATAAATCCTATTTTCATAATTCTTTGAAAAACAAAATATCTGAGATTGCTTTATCATCAACAAAAATATCAGCTTCTGGTTTTCCAAATAGTAATTTGTGGTACTTTACACCCCATGTATGCAATTGTTGTTCTGTTAATTCTTTCCAATCAATATTTGTTGTACTTCCTCTTGCTGTAAACAAAATTATTTCATTTTCTTTTTCGTAAAGATCATTAATTAAATTAATCCTGTTTTCAATTGGTGTAGCACTTTCATAATCACCATCAGTGTTAGTGCAAATTGTCCCGTCTATATCAAAACAGTATTTCACAACCAGTATCTTAATTTTTTTGCAATTTCTTTTTCTTGCTCTGTAATGGTTTTTACACCGTTACCCATTACGATTGGAACTTTTCTGACCATACTTACTAAATTCTTTAAACCAATGCTTTCCAATGAAGCCGCTTGATCAGACCCATAAGATGACCTATCTATTGTAATATGTCTTTCAATGGCTTTTGCTCCTAAACATGCAGCCATAAGCGATGGAGATACAGAAGGCTCGTGACCGGAATATCCTATTGGTAAATCATATCTTTCTCTTAAAGTTTCAATACACTTGAGGTTTAAATTTTCTTCTGGTGATGGATATTCTGAATTAGTATGCATTAATGTAATTTTGCAGTTATTTGATTTAAAAATTTCAACAACATTATCTATTTCTTCAAGAGTTGTCATTCCAGTTGATACAAAAGTTGGCTTTCCTTCTTTGGCTACATGCTCAACAAATTCTAGGTTAGTTGCCATTGCCGAAGCAATTTTATTAACAGGTAGCTCAAATTGCTTTAAAAAATCTTGACTTGGAATATCCCATGCTGACGCAAACCAAATAATATCCAATTCTTTTGCATACAAATCTATTTCTTTATACTGATTTTCATTAAATTCTAGACCCTCTTTTTGTTCTCTTTGGGTTGTTCCCCAAGGAGAATCTCTATTTTCTTTTAAAAAATCTTCTGTATATACAATATCGATAGTTCTTTTTTGAAACTTTACTGCGTCACACCCTGCTTCTTTTGCAAGTTTCATAAGATTTTTTGCAAGATCCAAATCTCCATTATGGTTAATTCCGATTTCTGCAATGATAAATATGCTTTCTCCTATATCAGCGTTTTTATCGAATCCGGTGACCATTTTTTACCTATTTCCTTTTTTTTACTTCAGTTAATTATATGCTCAATAATATTTTTGACACTTAAATCGGAATCTATATTTATAAATTTGTTAGCTAAATTAAGTTGAGTTGAATAAACCTCTTTTTGTAATGAGTCATCTTTATTTAATTTTTTAATTTTTGAAATTAGTTCAGGCACATTTTCTGATGCACTTATTTTGGGCATGTACTCATTTTCATATTTATCAAAAGGCCATAGAGTTATATAAACCTTACCTAAGAGAGAAGCTTCATGTATTGATGTTGAAGGGCCAGAAATTATACAATCATTTTGGAGGATGTCAGTTTCAATATTTGTATTATATAAAATATTAACATTCTTCTTTTGTTCAAATTTTTTGTAATTATTACTATCGTCTCTTGGATGCACTTTTATATTTAAAACAAAACTATCAATCAATGACGAATTTACTAGGTCTTCGATTATTGCTTTTTGCCATTTTTCTTCCCAACTCATTTCGTGATATTTTGAAGCAGATGTTAAAAACAATAAGTGCTTAATTTGTTTTGGATTAAAAGGTTTTAAATTTTTGTGAATTGATACAATTTTTGAATATCTTGGTACCCCTAAATTGAATATTTTGTTCTTTTCATTTGTAAAATTATCTAAAT
>CACJUH010000014.1 GCA_902596545.1 uncultured Candidatus Actinomarina sp.
TTTTATTATGATTTCAAATTCACAAAACCAATAAGTGAATTAGATTTAGAGCAAATTGAATCTGAAATGAAAAAGATTGTAAAGTCTAAACAAAATTTTATTAGGGATGAAATATCCAAGAAGGAGGCCCTAAAACTATTCAATAAACAATCTTTTAAAGTTGAATTAATTAAATCTGCGGAATCATCAGAAGGTGTTTCAGATGATTATGTTTCAACATATAGAAATGAACAATTTGTTGATTTATGTATGGGACCTCATATACCAAACACAAGCTTTTTAAAGCATTTTAAATTAACTAAGGTTGCTGGTGCTTATTGGAGAGGTGACGAAAACAATCCTCAATTACAAAGAATTTATGGAACTTCATGGTTTTCTAAAGAAGATCTAGATTTATACATGACTCAGCAAGAAGAAGCTGAAAAAAGAGACCACAGAAAATTAGGAAATGAATTAAACCTTTTTACTTCAACAGATGAGCTGGGTTCAGGTAATTTTATATGGAAGCCGAATGGTGCGATATTAAGAGATGTAATTGAAACCTTTAGTAAAAATGCACACCTATCTAATGATTATCAATTAGTTAACACTCCTCATATCGGAAAATCTGTATTGTGGGAAACTTCTGGTCATTTAGCACACTACAAAGAAAATATGTATCCACCTGTAGTTCACGAAGAAAATAATGAAACTTATTATTTAAAACCTATGAATTGTCCATTCCATATATTAGTTTACAAATCAGATTTGCATTCTTATAAAGAACTACCAATCAGATTCTTTGAATTTGGTTCAGTGTACAGGTACGAAAAGACTGGCGTGCTTCATGGTTTATTAAGATTAAGAGGTTTTACTCAAGACGATGCTCATATATTCTGTACAAAAGATCAAATCAATGATGAAGTCAAAACATTATTAAATTTCTCTGTAAAACTATTAAATTCATTTGGTTTAAGTGAGATTGAAGCTGATCTCTCAACTAAACCAGATAAATCGATCGGTTCTGATGATGATTGGGATATGGCTACAGAAAGCCTTAAGAAATCTTTGACTGAATTAGATATTCCGTTTGCTACTGCTGAAGGAGAGGGCGCTTTCTATGGTCCAAAAATTGATCTACATGTAAAAGATGCGATTGGTAGAAGATGGCAACTAAGTACTATTCAAGTGGATTTTGCACAGCCTGATAATTTTGATATTGAATATGTTGATAATAATAATAAAAAAATTAGACCGGTCATGATTCACAGAGCTCTGCTTGGTTCAATTGAACGATTCACTGGTGTTCTTTTAGAGCATTACGCAGGGCATATGCCTGGATGGTTATCGCCTGTTCAAATAGACATATTAACTATTGGCAATGTGTCTTCTTATGTGGCTGAGATTAAGGAACACTTAAAAGAATATAGAATCAATATTGATGATCGAAATGTAAGACTAGGAGAAAAGATTCACAATTCTCAAAAAATAAAAGTCCCTATCCAATTAATTGTTGGTGAAAAAGATGTTTCTAATAAAACATTTGCTATTAATTTTTATAATGCTGATGACAAAAAAGATATAGAGTTTGATAAAGGAATTAAAGAGATTAATAATTACCTAAAAACTCCAGAATTTGATTTAAATGGTTGACGGAATAGAAATAGATAAAAAGGATGCTGAGGATTCTTTACTCCCAGAAGATTTAAATTCACTTGCAGTAGGAAGTTATGTAGTACCTAATCCAAGTAGACGCAAATACTATCCTGCGTACATACTTTTAGTTTGTGCTTTATCTCTTGCTGCATCATTTTTTCTTACATTTATTAATTTCTTACCAACTTTAATAATTCTTGTTTTGTTAGCGACACTTCTTTTATTTCTAAATAATAAATTTAAAATTAAACAAGGTGAAGTAATTAGTAATGTGCTTCCATATATTGACCATTCGATTGGTTATTATTCAGTTGCTTTAACATTCATATTTAATTTAAAGAATATACTCACACCTGTCTGGACCGTAATTGTCTACTCTCATGAATCTCCTCCTAAATTTAAAACAATTGTTGAGATAAATGCTTTTTCAGGGGATATAGTTACCGAACCATATTCTGAAAATTTAAATGCTTGAAAAATACTTTAAAAACGCATCAGAGAAATTTGCAATGCCTTTTGTCCTTGTTTTAGCAAAATTTCGGATTAAACCTAATACTGTATCTATAATCGGTCTAATCATTGTGTTGTTAGGTTCATATTTTTTTTATGTAGATAACAAATTTCTTGGCATAATTTTAATTTTTTTAGGTAGTGCAGTTGATGGTCTTGATGGACCTTATGCAAGATATCAAAATTTAGTGAGTGAAAGAGGAGCAGTACTTGATTCGTTCATTGATAGATTGGGTGAATTATTTATATGGAGTGTTGTAGCTATAGGTTTCACTTCGAATGATATTGAGTTATTTATTGTTCTATCAATTTTAGTTGCATCAAATTTGATTCCTTATATTAGAGCTAAATCTGAAAGTTACGGTATTACAAATAAAGCTGGTATAACCGCAAGACCTGAAAGAGTAATATTTGCAGTAATATTCATGTTCTTTGATTTAGATTATGTTTTTATGTATATATTTTCCTTATTATGTTGGATTACTGTATTTCAAAGAATTAAAATTTTAATAACCAACCTAGATAAATGAAATTTCAAATAATACGAATTCTTCACAACATGTTTAAAAAATTACCGCCTAATTTCATATATGTTATTTCATATTTTATTGCACTTGTATATTTTATATTTACTCCTTTTTCAAACATAAAACTAAAAAAGAGAAAAGATAGGATAGATAATTATTCAATATACAAAGTTAAATTAAATTATGTAAGATACTGGCTTGAAACTATTTGGTTAACTAAAGAAGGTTATAAAAATCATATAGAACCAAAAGTTGAAATAATTAATGAAGACATTGTTCGAAAGTTAAATAAAAATTACTCTTCATACATTATTGCACTTCCTCATCTTGGTAATTGGGAATTTGCAATTCCAATGGGTAAATTTCTAGATTTAAATTTAGTTGCTGTTGCTGAGCCTTTAGATGATGAAAAGATTTTACATTGGTTTACTGAATTAAGAGAAGATCTTGGATGTAAAATAATTTTAGGTGGTAAAGGTCAAAATACTTTTGAACGAGTAAAAGAATTTCTTAAAAACGGCCATCACGTGTGCTTGTTATCAGAACGTCACGTTGGTAAGAGTGGTGTAGGAGTTGAATTCTTCAATCAAATGGCAGCATTTCCAAAAGGGCCGGTATCTCTTTCACTGGATACACAATTGCCTATTGTTCCTGCAGCTTTTATAAAGAATGGTAATAAATATCAATTACATTTTGGGAAACCCTTTATAGTACCTTATTTTGATAATCAAGCTCAAAGTATTCAACACGGACTTAAAGTTTTAAGTAAATCATTAGAAAATTTAATAAAGCTCGATCCTAACCAGTGGCATTCTATCCAACCTGTATGGACAAGTGAATATTAATCTCTTATTTTTAACACCGTACAATCTATTAAATTATGGGGGAGTTCAACATCAAATAAATTTAATGAACGATTACATTAGTAAAACTTCAAACATAGAAAGTAAAATTGCTGGACCAAACTCTAAAGATTATGATTTAGGTAGAGTTTTAAATATTCCTTTTAATAACTCAGTTGCATCAGTATCTTTATTTCCAGATAGAAAATTACTTTTAAAAGCTATTGAGTGGTCAGATGTAGT
>CACJUH010000015.1 GCA_902596545.1 uncultured Candidatus Actinomarina sp.
CCTTTATTGATTTGTGCATGTGTTAAGTCTCGCACAACTTCAGCAACCTGTATTACATCTCCAGATGTCATTTTTTCAGTTAGGACTTTGTACCATCTACTCCAATTTGTTCCTGCCTCTTCAGGTTTTTCTTTAAAAATAGGAAATACTTTTCTTGATACTGCATTCTTTGAAATTACAGGTCTTATGACTTCATCAACACTATCAACAGGAACCATAACTAGTAAACCGTCTGTAAGAACTTCGATTTCAAAATACTGAATTCTCTTTGACTTTGGTTCACCTTCAACAAAAACTTCTACATTTTTATTAACTTTTCTAATTACTTTCGCCGCACCGTGATGAGGGTGGACAACAAATTGATTTGGTTTGTATTTATCTTTTGGAGTTTTTTTAGTTTTAGTTGCCATAGATTACAACATTACTATAGATTGAAATCTATTTAATGGCCATTTAGATACGAAAAACCAACATTTTTTAATAATGTATCGAAATAATCCCTTAATTGTTGAGCTCTACCACGACCGATTCCTTCAACACTGTAAAGATTTTCTGGAGAAGAAGTAAGTAGTTTAGGTAATGTTTTAAATTTTTGGACTAAAGAATCATGTAAATTTTCTGGTAGGTTCGGCAACCTTGCAAGAACTCGGTAGCCTTTTGCAATAGACAAGTCATCAAGTGGAAGTTTGCTTAATACTGAACCAAGTAAGTCAATATTGTTTAATTCCTCATAGGAAAGTTGTGAAATTTCTTCTACTGCTTTTGAAATATTTCTGTATTTTTTAGATGGCAAATGATCTTTTAAAACTAGATTAAAAGTATTTTTAACTCCAGACTCAAAAGAATCAATCTGAATCAAAATTAAGCCAGCTTCGCCTCCAAGTTTTAAAGCTTCTATTCTAACTTGATTGGCTAATCTGGTTAATAACTCACCTCTCTGAATAACTTCCAATACTTCCTGATTAGTAAGAGAGTTTTCAATTTCTAATTCACCCAGTTCGGCTACAGCATCATCAAATCTTCTTCTCATTCTATCAACTGACTGTAATGATTCATTAACTCGACCCAATGTGACTGATGGCTCTTCTAGTTCAGTTGTGCCGGCATTATTAAAAACCTTTACTAATGATGACTCTTCTGAAACAGTTATAACAGTTAAATCAGTTTCTTCAGCTGTTCTTTCTGCTGTTCGATGTCTGGTACCAGTTTGAGAAGTAGGTAGAGAATCAGAAGGATTTAAATGAACATTAGCTTTTAATATTTTGGTCACATCATTGCTGACAATAATTGCTCCATCCATTTTTGATAATTCACTAAGCATTTCTGGAGAATAGCTACAATCAATTAAGTTAATTCCTCCTGAAGAAATTTTTTCTAACTTGTTTGAAGTACCAATGACTATCAATGCTCCAGAATTTTTATCTGCAATTAAATCCACCCCAACTCTCAATGGTTGGCCAGGCAGTAGTTGATTTAATTCATTGCCGTTTTCCATATTTCCTCTTTTATATATGAGTTATTTTTTTATTTGAATGTTACTGTATTATTTTATTATTAGTAATTAGTTTATATTGTATGGAAAAAATTGAATGTAAAAGTTGTTCTGCTGTAGTAGATAAGTCTATAGAGTTTTGTTCGAGCTGTGGTGATTGGCTTGGATTAAGTCTTAAAGATATGGAAAAAGAAAATTCTTCTCCAGAGGAGAAAATTCAGAGAACAACAAGGGTTCCCGAACAGTTATTAAATAAACCCCTATCTACTTACGGTGCTACACCAATGCCTTCTAGGAAAGAGGTTCCAGGAATAAGAGCTGTATTTTTCCTAACTTTTTTAATTCCTGTTATAGCGCTTGCTAGTTATTTTTATAATTTAAATGTTTCAGAAGAAGTAATTGAACAGGTAGAGGTTGTTCAGCAAATTACTACCACATCATCTACAACTACTGTTCAAGACATTTTACGAAAAGCGTATCCTATTAGTTGTTCTGCCTCTAGCTCATATAACGATGGTGATGGTTATTCTTGCGTAAATCTGTACGATCAAGATCCATCAACTTGGCAGGATAATGCACTTCAGTGTAAAGATGGTTGGGTTGAATTCTCTTTTGCTCAAGAAATTTATATTGACTTTATAGTTTTTCAAAATGTTGAAGATTCAAAATCCTTTAAACGAAATTTTAAAGCAAGAGATATTGCAATTACTACTACTGACAGCGAGTTTTTATTAAACAAAGAACTTGAAAATGATAATACTTCTCAGTGGATAGACATAAATCAAACAACATCATATCTCAAAATAGACATTCTTAGTGCATTCCCTGGCGAAGATGTAGGCACAAATGAGGCATTTGATGAATGTGCCATCCAAGAGATAACATTCTACGGAAGAGGTTAATTTAATTCTCCTTTTTTATATGGGACACCAATTTTTTCTGGTAATTTTATCCTTTGATTAGCAAAAGAAAGAACAATTAAAGTAGTTATGTGTGGTGTAAAATAAACAAACTGGTTAGGAATACTTGTAGAATTTAAGAACCAAATTAAAAACGCTGCACTAAAAATAAAAGATGCAAAACTTGCCTTGTATTTTTTTTCAAAAAAAGACTTGAAAGTTAAAACTAGCAAAAATATTGAAATAATTATTAATAAACCATGAACGGCTTGTGGAGATCTTAATTGTAAGGCATCAGCAAACCCAAATAACCCAGATCCCATCAAGATACCAAATGGTTTGTAATTTCCAAACAACATAGAAGCTAAACCAATAAATCCTCTACCACCAGTTTGACCTTCAAGATATGTGCCAGTTCCTGCAACAACAAGGTATGAACCAGCTAGACCAGATAAAGCACCCGAAATAGTAACGCCAATATATTTCATTAAATAAACATTTACCCCTAATGATTCACTTCCAGCTGGATATTCACCTACACTTCTCATTTGCAACCCAAGTGGTGTATACCATAAAATTAATATAGAGACTGGAACTAAAGCTAATGCAAATAGTGTTAAATAAGATATATTTGATAAAAATCCTAAAAGAAGACCTGCAAAGTCAGAAATTAAAATTATATCTAAATCTTCAATGCTACCAATAAAATTGGACGTCTCTCTTTCGCCAATTTTTCCACCTGCTAAAAATGGCATTGTAAATTTTCCAATATCTCCCTGTATCCTTGGTGAAGCGGTTGAAGATGCGAATGCAACATCTTGATATGCAATAACAT
>CACJUH010000016.1 GCA_902596545.1 uncultured Candidatus Actinomarina sp.
TAGATTTTTATAATCATGATTTATTTATATCTTCTAGAAATAAGACAATAATTGATTTTATGTACTCTACAGGATGTAGGGTATCTGAACTTATAAATGTTGAAGAATCAGACATTGATATAGAAGAGGCTTTCGTAAGACTTGAGGGAAAGGGTTCAAAACAACGTATTGTTCCATTAGGGTCAAAAGTTTTAATAAATTTAGAGAGCTATCTTCCACTAAGAAACAAAGATAGAAAAAGTAAAAATAATAAATTGTTTATTTCCAAATCTTATAAAAATTTAGATAGAACAGCAGTTTTTAGAATAATTAAATCTACAGGAGTCAAAGCAGGTATTCATAAAGAGCTCTATCCTCACATATTGAGACATTCAGCAGCAACACATATGCTTGAGGGAGGTTGTGACTTAAGAACAGTACAGGAATTTCTTGGACATAGTTCTGTTTCAACAACACAGATATATACTAAGGTTACTAAAGCATTTTTAGAAGAAGCGTTTATAGAAAGTCATCCTAGATCATGAAAGATATTTTAATTAAAGCAAGAAGGGCAGTAAGATTTCTTTTTTATAGAGATGTTTCAATTGAAAATCAAATTCTAGTATCTGATACCTTAGATGATACTGAATTAGAAATTCTATTTTGGAAACTTAATAAAGCTGATAGACACCATTCAATTGAAGTTCTACATAGAACAATGAAACATACTGACAATTTGGATATATTAAAGTTGGCTCTTCTTCATGACATCGGGAAATCTATTTCTGAATATTCTTGGTCTTTTAGAATCTTCACAGACTTAGGTATTTTAAAATCTCATAAATCACATAATTATAAAAACCACGAAGACATTGGTTACGAATTATTAAAAGAATTACAAAATGAAGATTTATCTAATTATTATTTTGATAATCTACTTTCCAAAAAAAATGAAATATTAGATAAAACTGATTTTTAATGGAAATAAATTATTTAATTCAAAACCTCGAATCTTTACTTATAAAGTATTCAAATAACAAATCTCAAGTTGAAGAAAATCTTCATGAACTTATTACCGGATTAGAAGAAAAAAATATAAATAGTGAAATTGAGACATTTGCAGAATTTCTACTGCTTGCATCATCACTTTTCGAAATGAAAGCAAAAAGATTGCTTCCTCAAGAAGAGGATATTGACTGGATAGATGAAGTTCAAATAATGAAAGACAAAGATTTAGCATTTGCTAGGCTCTTGCAATTTAAAGCTTTTTCAGAAATAGGTATTGCACTTGCATCACGCATAAAAAAGAATGAAAAATCTATTAATTCATTCAAATATTACCAAACTGGAAATTTGTTTCCTAAACCAGACATAGAGTACTTAATTGACAAGGATAAGTTTATAAACACTTCAATTGAAGTTTTCCGAAGATATAAAACAATAGAAGGCTTTCAACATATTGATAAAGATTTACCAGATTTACAGAAAGCCATAGACAACTTTCTTTACGAAGTAGATGCGAGAATAAACACTTCATTTGAAGAAATAATCAACGAACTTGATACAACTGAAGAAGCAGTTGCATTTTTTTTAGCACTATTAGAAGCGGTTAGGTGGGGTTTTGTAAAAGCCGAACAAGAATCAAATGGTATTAATATTGAAAAGCAATGAATTATAAAAAAATTATTACATCAGTACTATTAGTAAGCGATGGACCTGTTGAGCACGCATATTTTTGTGACAATTTTGAAATTTCTGAAAAAGAACTTTTAGAACTATTGGCTGAGATTAACGATAGTTTAAGTGAAAATGATTTTGGATTCAAAATAAAATATAACGATTTAAATTCTGATTTTTTAACTACAGATGACGTAACTAAAGAATTAATTGATTTCAAACCTCCTTCAATATTAAGAGGTTTGTCTACACCAGCACTTGAAACCTTATCTATTGTCGCTTATGAACAACCTGTTACAAAATTGAAAGTATCAGAGATTAGGGGAGTAGAGTCAGAATCTTCTTTAAAGACGTTAGAATCAAGAGGATTGATTGAAAAGTCAGGCATTCTTGACGTTCCAGGGTCACCGCATCAGTACTCTACAACACATTTGTTTCTTGAAAAACTAGATATATCTTCAATTGATGAACTACCTGTTCTAGGAGATTATTTTTCAAATGTTCAGGAAGAGGAATAAAATATTTGAGACTCAATAAGTATTTAGCTCAAAATTTACAGATTTCTAGAAGAAATGCAGATGAAAAAATAGCTGCAGGACACGTAAAAATAAACAATGAAAAAGCAAGTGTTGGAACAATTGTTAATGAGAACGATGTTGTTGAGGTTGATGGTCAAGAAATAAAATCAAGAACCAAGCACGAGTACTACAAATTTTATAAACCTAAGGGATATATTTGTTCACATGAAAAACAAGGTGATTCACCATTAATTTTTGATTTAATAGGCAAGGAGTATTTAAAATTTGGTGGAAGATTAGATAAAGAATCCGAAGGGTTGATGCTTTTAAGTACAGATGGTGATTGGCTAAATAGTATTTTTAATGCAAAAAATAAAGTTACAAAAAATTATATAATCAAAATAAAATTCCCACTCCCAAAAGGAAAAAAATTTAAACAAAATATAAATCACAAT
>CACJUH010000017.1 GCA_902596545.1 uncultured Candidatus Actinomarina sp.
AATGGTTCTTTCCTTACAAGGAAGAAGTCACAGGTTCAAATCCTGTAGCGCCCACAAGGGTTTTTCAGAAATCTACCCTGTTAAAAATCAAAAAGACGCCCAAAAGACGCACAAATGTTCTTAGAATTAAAATATGGATTTAGATAAAGCAACTGAAGCTACTGAAGAATTAATTAATTATCTATTTGAATTAAGAATAATTATCCAAAATAATTTGAATTTCGATGTAGCAATGGAAAAATTATGGTATTACATATTTCAAACAGTTGAATTTATTGAAGACTCTTTTCAGCGTGACCAATCATTGTTTTGGTTAAAAATAAATTTTCCAGTGTTGTATAAATGTAATTCAGATATTCATAGTTTTAAAAGAATGATTTGGGAGAGTCAGTCTGAAGATGACTCTGTTATTTTTCCAGAAATAAAAATAAATCTAAAAGAGGTTAAGGACTGGATTAGTTCGCAGCCAATGACCGAACAAGAAAAATTGTTATTATCAAAATATGGAATATTTCTTAAAACAGACGAACAACGCAAACTATTTTGAAAAAAAATTCCTGTATTCTTGCACTATTTTTTAATCTGAAGAAAATAGTAATTTTTGCTTTAGTAGCAATTATAAGTTGCGGAGGTAATGATATTCCGATTGAAGAATCAAATATAAATACAGAACTTACTACAACCACAACTTCTCAACCAACTACAACAACTTTAATAGAGGAAATAACAACCTATGTAGATTTTCCAAGAAGAGGAATTATTAAGACGAGTTATAATAAAGAAATTCCAAGTGAGTTAGTTTCTGATCATAAAACATCTGATACTAGAAATTACGAAAATACTTTTTATCCTTATGAGTCTGATGCTGCTACATATTCAATAAATTACTTAAAATTAAATGAGAATAGGCTTTCTTGTGCAAATGTTATCAATAGTGAAATTCAGAACATAATACAAAAGGAAATAGGTAGATGGGAAGATAGTTCTTCATATTACACAAAAGAAGATGCTGAAGCCGATGGATTGATGTATGTAAACTATCTTGAGTTAAGTTATAATCTTGTTGAGCTTGGCGAGGTATTTTCTATTATTTATTTTTGGCATAGCTATTCAACTGGTGCGGCGCATCCTATAACTCACCCAATTGCTATGTCTTATGACTTAAAAAGTTGCGAAAAAATTAATGTAAGAAATATTTTTGATACTTCATCAGAAGAATATTTAAATGTTCTGGACATAGAGATAGTCAAACAACTTTGTGCACCACTAAGTGTCGAAAAGGAGGCTTGTAGATATGTTGAGGATTATGCATATTACAAAAAGTTTTTACAAGACAACAAAGATTCCGATATTTTTAGCTCAGGTACTACACAGTTTGCTGTTGGACAGTATGGTTTATTTGTTCAGTTTTGGGAATATGATTTCTATTATGCAAGTGGTTCTGAATTGATACTTATTCCTTGGCTCGTAATAGAGGATGTATTAGATATTGATGGTGTATACACAAATAGTTTTATGAGAGCTTACTGCGTTTATGACGCTTATGAATTTACTGAGTATGAACCTATGTGGACTTGGATTTGTGAAGATTAGTTCTTTTTTAGAAAATCTAAATATTTAAGAAATTCAATATATTTTCTTTTCAGTATATTCCTCAAAAAGTACATAACTGTTAAAACTCCTGCAACAATTAACCAACCTACTGTTAAATCAGTTAAATCAGAAGTTAAAACTGTAACAATAATCCAAATCAATATTACAGTTTTAGCGCTAGGACCAATTTTATTTCTTCCACTATTTGAATGTTTTTCTTCTACTAATTTAAATTTATACTCTTGTGATTGTGTATAGCTATTGATTGTGTTGCAACCAAGACATCTAATTTGGTCAAACCGATCTTTTACATTCATTCCTTTAGGTAATTTAGCTGGATATATAGGTAAATTACATTTTGAACAGTTTATAAAATCTTTACTTTCCATAACCTAATTATAAAAAGACGCACAAAAGACGCACAAATTTTATAAAACTGTAGATACTCTCTGATAACCTCTGATATCTTTTTGAAAGAGCTTAAGTTTATTGACTCTGTAATTTTATACTCTCTGATACCCTCTAGTATTTAATGGTTCTTTCCTTACAAGGAAGAAGTCACAGGTTCAAATCCTGTAGCGCCCACAAGGGTTTTTCAGAAATATACCCTACAAAAAACCA